>DASYYD010000291.1:0-9333 GCA_035934195.1 Allostellaceae bacterium
AGGGAGGGACCCGCGCAGCGGGAGGGTGAGGGGCGGCTGTTTACGATGGCCGGGCCTGACAGCCGGATGAACATCGGAGGGGTTTCGCGGCGCTCGGCGTTGCTCGCCTTGTCGCTGCTCGCCGCGTGCGCGGCCCCGCAAAAGCCGCCCTCGCCCGCCGTCTCGCCGACGACCTATCTCGATGTGCATATCCCGGCCTTCGCCCGCCTTCCCTACGCGCCGTTCTCGCGGGTCGCCGCGATCCAGATCGCCGAGGGCGAATGGCGCGCCTTCAATTCGCCGGTCGTCACGCCGACGAGCGTCGAGACGGTCGACGAAGAGCGCGAAAACGGGCTCTGGCAGCGCGTCGGCCTTTATTGGTGGCTGGCGCTCGACCCGCGTTGGCCGCAGCAGCGCTGGACCGGCAAGCACGACCAGAACGGGGAGAAGTTCCCGGTCGCCGTCAACGGCTACTACGCTTGGTCGGCGGCCTTTATTTCCTACGTCATGCGGCTCGCCGGCGCCGGCAACAAATTCGTCTATTCCGAGGCCCACACCGACTACATCAACGCCGCCCGCCGGCACGGGCTCGGTGAGGAGCCGGGCCTCGCCATCACCGCCGAGCCGCCGCAGAGCTACGCTCCGCAGCCGGGCGACCTCGTCTGCGAGTGGCGCGCCGGGGTCAAGGTGAGCTTCGACGATCTGCCGACGCCCAAGCGTTTCCCGAGCCATTGCGACATCGTCGTCGGCCGGGAGCCGGGGCTCATCGACGGCATCGGCGGCAACCTCAACGATGCCGTCGCGATGGAAAAGATCCCGGTCACCGCCGACGGGCATCTCGCCAATCCCGACGGCACGATCGTCGATCCCGACCGCCCCTGGTTCGTCGTGATCAAGGTCGATTACGACCGCTGAGAGGCTGGCTTTCTCGTGCGGCGCGATCGGCGGCCCTTGCGCCGGCCGCAATGGCCGCGATAGTAGCTTCGTCAAACGACCATCGGGCGGAGCTGCAAATGGGCATCATCATGTACGATCTCGCCGGCGCCGAGGCCGACCGGCGGTTCAGCCCCTTTTGCTGGCGCGCCCGCATGGCGCTCGCCCATAAGGGCCTCGATGTCGAGACGATACCCTGGCGCTTCACCGAGAAGGACAAGCTGCCGCAGCCCAATGCCGGACGGGTGCCGGTCATCGTCGACGGCGGCCGGGTCGTGCATGATTCCGCGGCGATCGCCGATTACCTCGAGGAGCGCTATCCCGAGCGCCCGTCCTTGTTCGCCTGCGAGAGCGGTCGGACGCTGACCCGGTTCGTCGGCAACTGGGCGGACGGGGTGCTGAACCCCGGCATCATCCGCCTCGTCCTGCTCGACATCCATCGCCACCTGCGCCCCGTCGATCAAGAATATTTCCGCCGCTCGCGCGAGGAGCGCTTCGGCACCACGCTCGAAAGCTTCGTCGGCGACCGAACGGCGCGCCTGGAGGCCTTCCGCGACAGCCTGGCGCCGTTGCGCCGCACCCTTGAAGCCGAGGATTTCCTCGGCGGCGCGGCGCCGCTCTATGCCGACTACATCGTTTTCGGCGCGTTCCAGTGGGCGCGCGCGATCAGCGATTTCGAGCTCCTCGCGGCCGCGGATCCGATCGCCCGCTGGCGCGGGCGGATGCTCGACCTCCATGGCGGGCTGGCGCGCCGCGCGCCCGCCTATGGCGGCTCATAATGGGTTCGACGATCGCCACCGCGACGATCGCGCTGACGCTGCACAGCCTGTCGGCGGTCGTCTGGGTCGGCGGCATGTTTTTCGCCCACCAGATCCTGCGGCCGGCTGCGCTGCCGCTCGAGCCGGGCCCGCGTCTCGAATTGTGGGCGCGGGTATTGGGCCGCTTTTTCCTCTGGGTCTTCGCCGCGATCGTGCTCTTGCTGCTGAGCGGCTTCGCAATGGTCTACGGCGTCTTCGCCGGGTTCGGCGGGATCGGCCTCCATGTCCAGCTGATGATGGGGATCGGCATCCTGATGATGCTCATCTTCCTGCATCTCTATTTCGCGCCGTGGCGGCGCTTTCGCACCGCCGTCGCGCGGCAGGACTGGGCGCTCGCCGCGCGTCAGCTCGGGCAGATCCGCGTGCTCGTCGGCATCAACCTCGCGCTCGGCCTTCTCACGGTCGCGATCGGCAGCAGTGGCCGCTATTGGGGCTAATCGGCGGCGGCGTTGCGCGCAAGGTGCCGCGGGTCGAGGCGTCGGAGGCTGGCGCGCATCGTGACCTTGCCGTCGGGCGATATCCAGGTCGCGCCGAGGCTGCCGTCGGGGCGCGGCCAAAAGCGCAGCGTGCTCTCGCCCTTGCCGGAAAAGACGAAGGCGTCGTCGACGATGCGGCCCTTGCGCCGCACCCAGCGGGAAGGCTCGCCTCTGCCGATGCCCGGGCCGATGACGTAGACCGCGCTCAAATCGTCGCGGTGCACGCCCTCGATCGCGAAGAGCACTTCGCGCCCGTTCGGGTAGAAGCCGTACCAGGCGTCGCGGACGGGTCCCAGCGCGGCGCCGCTGCCGCTGCCTTCGCCCGAGGAGCGCGTACCCGTGGCTCGGATCTCGGTCGCCGCGCCGGCGCGAAGCTCCTGCGGCAGGGCGAGTTCGGCGCTCGGCGCGTCGCCCCAGACCGGCCGGCAATGCAGCGCACCCTTCAGCGTGTCGTCGGCGATAAAGTGGCCGACGCAGTTGCCGAAGCGCCGCAGGAAGAGCCCGCTCGAGGAGGCGAGATGGCCGGTCAAATATTCGGGCTGATCGACGACCGCGTAGCCGAGCCCGCGCTTCGCGAGGATCTCGCGCGAGCGGTCGCCGCGCCCGCCCGGATCGAAATTGTCGTTATGGAAAAAGAACAGCATGACCCGGGCGCGCTTCACTTGCTGCAATACCGGGTAGAGCCGGGTCGCGTTGAGCCGCCAGGAATCGTAGAAATCCTGAAAGCTGCCGAAGGCCGCCGGCGCCGTCGCCACGACGGCGTCGACGGCGCCCGATTGGTCCGCCGCCATCAGCGACAGAAAGGCCCCGAAAGACTGCCCGGCGAGCACCACCCGCTTGTAGCCCTTCGCCTTGAATTCGGCGGCGTGGCGGGCGAGGCGTTGCGAGCTGGAACCGAGCGTGTCGCGGTCGCGCATGCGGTCGAAGCGCAGCACGTCCCAGCCCGCCGCGCGCAACACGCGCAGATAGGGCGGAGTCGGCGATTTCGAATCCTCGGTGTAGATCGAGCGCCCGTGGCTCCAGATGACGACGCCCTTCGCCGCCTTCGGTCCCAAGAGCGGCGCATGAAAGGCGGGATCGATCCGCGCCTGTGCCGGCAGGCAATGCGACAAGCCCCAGATTCCGAGCGCGCAGCCGACAAGCTTCGCGCAAAGCGTCCGCCTCATTCTTGGTTCCCCCCGTCCCCGAGCATTGGGCAAAACCGTACGAGGGGAACCTTAACAGAGCGTTTCCCTTTGTGTCACTTCGTAAATATCGGAAGCGGCGGCGAAAATGAGCTAAAATATTGGCATGGCTCGGCAATCGCCGCACTGCGACGAGTTGGCGCAAGCCGAAGAGCGCCGTTCGATGCGCGCAATTGCGCGCTTTGCGCCGGGCTTATTCTTCTTGCAGGGTAATGAGCACGAGCGCGGCGAGGAGAACGCCGAACGCCTCGATGCCGGTGTCGATCTGGCCGAACACCATGCTGATGAGGGTGATCGCGATGGTGGCGGAGCCGATCAGGAGCGGCATGGCAGGGTTCCGGCGGTTGACTTCGCGAATGACGCAGCGTTCTAACGGGCGAGGGGGCCGCGTTATTCCTCGCCCATGAGGCGCAAAGGACAAAAGAGATGGCGATTCTTTATGTGGCGCGCAGCCCGAAGCTCAGCCGCTGGGCCTCCGACGTCGGGCTCGGCAAGCACGTCTACAAGGTCGGCGTCGCCGAGGCCGACCCGAAGCCGCTCGCCGCGCAAGGCTGGGCCGGCGAGACCGACTGGACGATCGTCGGCAGGGAGACGGTCGAAGGGTTGAGCGAGGAAGAAGCGCTCGACCGGCTCGCGCGCAAGGAAAAGCTCGTCGAGCCGCGCCTCTATCCAAGGCTCAAGGGGGCGGCGGGCGTCTTTCGCCTGACCACGACGAAGGTCGAAAACCACATCCTCGTGACGCGCGCGCTGGCGGGCGAAGGGCAGCGTCTCGACGCGACGCTGAAGCCCGCCGATTTCGCGCGCTATCTGATCGTCAACGCGACGCGCTGACGCTCAACTCGCGGCGCGGGCCGGGATCTTCTCGCGGAGCGCGTCGAGCGCTTCTTGTGTGTCGATGTCGAGGAAGATGCCGTCGTCCTCCATCTCGACCTCGGCGACGAGATCGGCGTACTCGCCGATCAGGTGCTTGGCGCCGGCATCGCCGGCGAGCGCCGCCATCTCGGGGAAGAACTGCTTTCCCCAAAGGACCGGGTTGCCGCGCTTGCCGTGCCGCGTCGGCACGATTATCGCGCGGCCTTCCAGTGGGTTGAAGGCGGCGGCGAGGCGATCGAGATGGCGTCCCGAGACGAGCGGCATGTCGCCCAGGCAGACGATGACGCCGTCCACATCGGCGGGCAGCGCGGCCAGCCCGCGTTTCAGCGAGGTCGAGAGCCCAAGCGCGAAATCGGGGTTGCGCACGCGCTCGACCGGCAGCCGGCCCAATGCCTGATCAACCGCGTCGGCGTCGTTGCCGAGAACGGCGACGATCGGGCGGGCGCGCGCGGCGAGGAGGCGCCCTGCGACGCGCGCCACCATCGCCCGGCCGTCGACCTCGGCGAGGAGCTTGTTCGGACCCCCCATCCGCGTCGAGCGCCCGGCGGCGAGCAGCAGCACGGCGATTTTCGGGCCGGGCGGGCGCGCCTCCTTCTTCGGCGCCGCTTCGGGCTTCGCGTCGGCGCGCGGCAACCCGCGCATCGGGATTTCGGCCAACAGCCCGCCGGCGCCCATGCGCATGATCTCCTGAGCGCCGACCGGCAGCCCGGCGACGAGCCGCCGCAGTACCCAGTCGAAGCCGTTCTCCTTGGGGCTGCGGGCGCAGCCGGGCAGGCCCAGCACCACCTTGCCGCCGACATGTCCGAGCAGCAGCAGGTTGCCCGGATCGACCGGCATCCCGAAATGCTCGATGCGGCCGCCCGCCGCGACGATCGCCGCCGGGATCACGTCGCGCCGGTCGGCGATCGCCGAGGCGCCGTGGACGAAGACGATGTCGGCGCCGCGCGCGAGCGCGTCGCGGATGAGCGGCGCGAGTTCGGCCGTCGCATGCGCGCAGCGCGCCTCGTGCGCCAGCCTTGAGCCGAGCGCGGCGAGGCGCCCCGCCGTCACTTCGCGGGTCTTGTCGAGAATGCTTTCTTTCAGGCCCGGCAGCCGCGTCTGAATGAGGGCCACCTCATGCGGGCGGAAAGCCGCGACCGAAAGCAGCGGGCCGCCCTCGGCGGCGATCGCGGCGCAGGTCTCGACGGCGGCGGCGGGGGCGGCGAAGGGGATGATCTTGACGGTCGCCACCATCTCGTCGGGCGCGACGACGGCGTAGGGCGGCAGCGTCCCGAGGGTCGTCGCCTCATCGACGAGATTGAGGCGGTCGAGCCGGTCGCGGTCGAAGACGAGGAGGCCGCGCGTGGTCGCATGCAGGTTGGCGCGGCCGGTGAAGGGCGGTGCGAGCCTCAACCCCGGCCCCGCCGCCGCCTCGGCGATACGGCGCGCCGCCTCGTCCTCGGCGATGTCGCCGGGATCGAGCCGGGCGACGGTGATGACGGGCGGCCCCGCCTCGCCGAGGAGCGCGATGTCCTCGCGCGACAAGACGCGGCCTTTCTTGAAGGCCTTGTCGCCCAATCGCATGCTGTGGACGAGGATCGCCCCCTCGGCCTCGCCGACCGGGACCTCGCCGAACCTCATGCCTCCTCCGACTTGGACCCGCGCCGCAGGACCTCGGTCATTTGCGCGACGATCGAGACCGCGACCTCGGCCGGCGAGACGGCGCCGATCGAGAGCCCGACGGGGCCGTGGATGCGGGCCATCTCGGCGTCGCCGAAGCCCAATTCGGCGAGGCGGGCGCAGCGCGCGGCATGCGTGCGGCGCGAGCCGAGCGCGCCGACGTAGAAGCATTCCGAGCGCAGCGCCGCGGCCAGCGCCGGGTCGTCGAGCTTCGGGTCGTGCGTCAAGGTGACGATCGCCGAGCGGTGGTCGGGCTGCATGCGTGCCAAGGCCTCGTCCGGCCATTCGGTCGACAGCTCGACGCCGGGAAAGCGCGCCGCCGTCGCAAAGGACTGGCGCGGGTCGATGACGATGGCGCGGTAGTCGGCGAGCGTCAGCATCTGTACCAGCGGCTGCGCGATGTGCACGGCGCCGACCACGAAGCAGCGCCGCGGCGGGCTGAAGACCTCGATGAAGACGCGGCCGCCCGGTGCCGTCTCGATCGTCTGGTTGCGGTCGGCGCGCAGCGCCTCGCGCAATCTCGCGAGCGACGCCGCGTCGAGCGCGAGATCGCCCTCGCTCTTCTCGCCGTCGAACAAAAGCTGGCGGCCGCTGCCGAGTTCGGTGGCCAGCGCCACCGAACGAGATTCCCGGCCGGCGGCGAGGACCGCGTCGAGAAACCGGCCTTTCATTCGACGCGCTCGACGAGGATCTCGATCTTGCCGCCGCAGGCGAGGCCGACTTCCCAGGCCTGTTCGTTGCTGACGCCGAAATCGAGAAGCCGCGGCTTGCCGTCGCGGATCACCTCGAGCGCTTCCGTCACGACCGCGCCCTCGACGCAGCCGCCCGACACCGAGCCGACAAAGGCGCCCTCCTCATTGACCGCGAGCTTGGCGCCGACCGGCCGGGGCGAGGAGCCCCAGGTCTTGACGACGGTGGCGAGCGCGACGCCCGCGCCGGATTTGCGCCAGCGCGCCGCTTCTTCGAGGATCTCGATGGTATCGCTCATGCTGCGATCTCTCCCGATAGTGGTTGTGCCGCGCCTGCGA
Organism: Allostellaceae bacterium; assembly: GCA_035934195.1. Lineage (GTDB taxonomy): Bacteria > Pseudomonadota > Alphaproteobacteria > ATCC43930 > CGMCC-115725 > AP-15. The sequence goes on from DASYYD010000291.1 coordinate 6,951, forward strand.
TGCGGCGGCGGACGGCGGGGCCGCTCAGCACCTCGATCAGGCTTTCGAGGCTTGCGAGATTGTGCACCGGCCGGAAATCGTCGACATGCGGCAGCATCGCCCTCATGCCGAGAGATCTTGGTTCGAACCCCTCGTAACGCAACAGCGGGTTGAGCCAGATGAGCCGCCGGCAGGAGCGGTGCAGCCGGTCCATCGCGTCGGCGAGGCCTTGCCCGGCGTCGCGGTCGAGCCCGTCGCTGATGAGGAGCACGATCGCGCCCTGGGCGAGCATCCGGCGCGACCACAGGCGGTTGAATTCCTCGATCGCATGCCCGATGCGGGTGCCGCCCGACCAGTCGCTGACGACCTCGCCGACTTTTTCGAGCGCCAGATCGACGTCGCGAAACCTGAGATACCGCGTGATGTTGGTCAGCCGCGTGCCGAAGACGAAGGTATGGACGCGGTCGCGGTCGTTGGTGATCGCGTGCATGAAGTGCAGAAAGACGCGGCTGTAGCGGCTCATCGAGCCCGAGATGTCGCACAGGATGACGAGCGGCGGCGGCCGGCGGCGCGGGCTCTTGCGCTTCAGTTCGATGAGCCCGCCCGAGCGCAAGGCGGCGCGCATCGTCGCGCGCAGATCGGCGCGATGCCCTCGCGGATCGGCGCTGAAGCGGCGGGTCGGCACGTCGATGATCGGGAGCCGCAGGCGCGCGATCGCCGCCTTGGCGCGGGCCAGTTCTTCCAATGACATCTTCTCGAAATCCATGCCGCGCAATTGCTCGCGGTCGGAAAAGGTCATCGCCGCGTCGATCTCGACTTCGCTCTCCTCGCTCTCGCGCGCCTCGGGCGGGTTCGGGTGCAGGGCTTCGGCGAGCCGCCGCAGCATCTCGGCGCCCTTGTCCTCCTCGCCCTCGATGCGCAATTCGGGGAGCACCAGCCCCATCATCTTCTTCAACAGCTCCGGGTTGCGCCAGAAGATGTGAAAGGCCTGGTCGAAAATGAGGCGCTGGTCCGGCCGGTTGACGAAGACCGCGTGCAGCGTCCAGTAGAAGTCGCGCCGGTCGGTGATGCCGACCGTCCGCACCGCGGCGACCGCGTCGATGACCTTGCCCGGCCCGACCGGCAGTCCGGCGGCGCGCAAGGTGCGCGCGAAATGCATCAAATTGGCGAGCAGCATGCCGCCGGGTCCTCCTGACGCCAAGGCCTTCTCCCCTCGACCCTCCGCGTCCGCCGGCTGAGTGCCAGCTACCATCGGAGCCATCATCCGGCACCCGAAACCTGCTGTGCACTCGTACGTGGCAAGAACTCCAATCCTAGCTTCTCCTTTAGGTACTGTTTCAGCACAAAGATCTGTATTTTGAATGGCTTCTGAGGGTTATCCAAAAACCACCGGGTCTCGTTTGTGACGCCATCAGGAGGAACGATTTGCACCCTGCGCGTTTCTCCGAGGATATCCTCAATTTCCTGATCATGTTTCAATGAGCAGTCCCAGCACACGATGGAGTGTAGGTTCTTCATTCCGTGATTCAAACTATCCTGTAGTAAATGCTTAAATTCGACGTAAAATAATCGGCTTTGAGCCAGGGAAAGCTTTTGCTTTGACCGTGCAACCACGTCGATGCCTGAATAGGTGTCGTAGTCAACGATCTCGAACGGGAATAAATCGGGTTCTAAGAACGACAATTCCAAGAATAACGAGAGTACACCGCTTTCTCGATAAGGCTCAACCAGAGTATGGCCATTATGAATGCAAATCTTTGCAGAATTTACCCGATCTATTCGTGCCTGATAATCTCGATCCTCCTTTTCACCTGTGTAGAAAGCCTGTGACTCTTCCTCTAACCACTCGATATTTCTCCAGTCGTCACCTTCTACGATCTCTAAAAAGGTCCGTTCTATCTCTTCGCGTATGTCCGCCATCACGTCAGCCGGGGTGTTATCAACCGAACTGCGGTTCGCGGTTAACCGCAGTTCTTGACAATTGAAGAACGCGTGAAATTTCGTGAATTCGTATCCCTTTCGGGTAATCCATTCGTTCTTTTTCTGTATCGGGATAAAGTCCTTGCAAAGCCAGAGCCCATACCTCTCCTGGACGCGATACGCCCCTTCCGGTGCCGCATAGCCCTGTCGTCGAAGCATTGGGTTGTATTGGTATTTGGCTCGATTTCCCTCTATAGCAAAGATCGCATCATATTTTACGCTCGGGAAATTTTTCAAATGTCCTCTTTTGATAATCTTACTACAATAATAATCTGGAGAGCGGACTCCATGAACATTGAACAAATTCGTGAACGCCATCCACCGTAGGAGTAATTTGGTAGGTCATCGCGGCGACCGTTTGTGTTGGAATATGCAAGATAGCGCAAAATGTCGACGAAGCTACTTTCCCGGTTACGTCAGCTTC
>DASYYD010000293.1:0-12577 GCA_035934195.1 Allostellaceae bacterium
AGGGAGGGACCCGCGCAGCGGGAGGGTGAGGGGCGGCAGGCCTAAACGAGCGCCTTCTGCGCTTCGAGGTCGTCCGCGACAAAGGCGGCGACCGCCTCGTCGATGCCGGCGTCCGCCTCGAAGCCGAGCGCCTCGGCGCGCGTGCCGACGAGCCGGTGCGGCCAGCCGGCGACGATCGCCTCGATCATCGCGTCGCGGTGCCAGCGGATGCGCGCATAGGCCTCCTCGCCGCCGGCGCGGCGCACCGCTTCGGCCATCTCGCCGACCGACACAGAGAAGGCCGGGAGCTGCAGCGAGCGGCGCATGCCGAAAGCCTCCTCCGCGAGATCGAGCGCGTGCAGCAAGGCCGCGACGACGCGGCGCGGCGAAATGAGCGCCATCACGGTCTGCGGGCCGACCGGGCAGATCGCCTCCTTGCCCGCGAGCGGCTCGCGGATGATCGAGGAGGCGAAACCCGAGGCGGCGCGGTTCGGCCGGCCGGGGCGGACGACGACGGTCGGCAGCCTGAGCGCCCGGCCGTCGATGAACCTTTTGCGGGTGTAATCACCCACGATCAGTTCCCCGATCGCCTTTTGCGCGCCGTAGGAGGTCTGCGGCGTCAGCGCCATTTCTTCACCGACCTCGGGCGGCAACTCCCCGCCATAGACGGCGAGCGAACTGGCGAAGACGAGCCGCGGCCGCGTGCCGAGCGCGCGGCAGGCTTCCAGAACGGCGCGCGTGCCGTCGAGATTGACGCGCCAGCCGAGGTCGGGGTCGGCCTCCGCTTCGCCGCTGACGATTGCGGCGAGGTGAAAGACGGCGTCGGTGCCGGGCGCGATCAGCCGGCCGACCGTGGCCGGGTCGGCGATGTCGCCGGTGACGCGGGCGAGCCGGGCGTCCGGCGGCAGCGGCATGGCGCCGGGCGCCTTGTCGAACAGGACGAGGCTCTCGAGATCGGCGCGCTCGAGGAGGCGCGCGGCGAGGCGGCGGCCGAGAAACCCCTCGCCGCCGGTGACGACGACGCGCACCGCCCTAGCCCCCGCCGGCGGCGATGCCGTAGCGCTTTGCCCAGCCGAGCCCGGCCGTCGTCTCGCCCTTCGGCCGGTATTCGCAGCCGATCCAGCCCGCGTACCCGATCTCGTCGAACAGGTCGAACAGGTAGGGGTAGTTGATCTCGCCGACATCGGGCTCGTTGCGCCCCGGATTGCCGGCGATCTGCACATGGCCGTAGCGGCCGGCGAGGGTCCGCACGCGGTGCGCGAGGTCGCCCTCCATGATCTGCACGTGATAGAGGTCGAGCTGCAGTTTGAGATTGGCGCGGCCGACCCGCTCGATGACGGCCATGCCCTGGGTCGTCGTGTTGAGGAAATAGCCGGGGATGTCGCGCGTGTTGATCGGCTCGATGACGAGGGTCAAGCCTTCCGCGGCGAGCCGGTCAGCGGCATGGCGCAGGTTTTCGACATAGACGCGCTCGGCGGCGGCGCGGTCGCCGCCAGCCGGCAACAGGCCCGCCATCGCGTGCAAGGTGCGGCAGCCCAAGGCCTTGGCGTAAGCGATCGCGGCGCCGACGCCGTCGCGGAATTCCTCCTCCCGCCCGGGCAGCGCGGCGAGCCCGCGCTCGCCCGCCGCCCAATCGCCCGGCGGCATGTTGAAGAGCGCCTGCGCGAGGCCGTTCCGCGAGAGCCGCTCGGCGATCGCGGCCGCCGGGTGCTCGTAGGGAAACAGGTATTCGACCGCCGTGAAGCCGCACCGCGCGGCGGCCTCGAAACGGTCGAGAAAGCCGATTTCCTGATACATGAAGGACAGATTGGCGGCAAATCTCGGCATGGGCGCGCTCCCTCGGGCTGAGGCCGGCTACTCTTTCGCGCGGCCGCCGCGAAGGCAAGGGGCGAGGCTCACCTCTGCCTGTCGTGCACGTCGCCGCGCGGCAGCCGATCGGAAGCCCGAAAGTTCCTGACCGCGTCGCGCAATACGCGCTCGTCCCGCCGCTGCTGCTCCTTCGCGCCTTGGCCAGCGGATCGGCCTGCCGCTTTCGGCGGCCGCGTCGTCGTCGCTTTCATATCGCCCACTATCGGGACTCTCTCGTCGTAATCAAGCTCGCATCGGCCTCGCGCGCATTTGCGACGGATGCGGCATGCCGCTACTGTGCCACAAAAGCCGACGGGAGGGGCGCGATGGGCGTGCTCTTGGGATCGATCGCCGACGATTTCACCGGCGCGACCGATTTGTGCAACACGCTCGTGCGCCGCGGCATGCGCACGGTGCAGCTGATCGGCGTGCCCGAAGGCGAGGCCGCGGTCCCCGACGCCGAGGCGGTCGTCGTCGCGCTCAAAAGCCGCACCGTCCCGGCGGCCGATGCGGTCGAGAAGAGCCTCGCGGCGCTCGATTGGGTGCAGCGCGCGGGGGCGCGCCAGATCCTCTTCAAATACTGCTCGACCTTCGATTCGACCGACCAGGGCAATATCGGCCCGGTCGCCGAGGCGCTCCTCGCAGCGCTCGGCGGCGATTTCACGATCTATTGCCCGGCCTTCCCCGAGAACGGGCGGACGATCTATCGCGGCTACCTCTTCGTCGGCGACGTGCTCTTGTCGGAATCGGGGATGCGCGACCACCCGCTGACGCCGATGCGCGATCCGAGCCTCGTGCGGGTTTTGCAGCGTCAGTGCCAGGGCCGGGTCGGGCTCGTCCCGCATGCGAGGGTCGCCGAAGGCGCCGCGGCGATCGCCGCCCAGTTCGCGCGGCTGCGGCGAGAGGGCCTGCGGCACGCGATCGTCGATGCGACCGAGGACCGGGACCTCGAAGAGATCGGCGCCGCCGCCGCGGAGCTGCCGCTCTTGACCGGCGGCTCGGGGATCGCGCTCGGGCTGCCCGAAAACTTCCGCCGCCGGGGCCTCCTCGGCGACGGCGGGTCGGCCGACCGGCTGCCGCGCGTCGACGGCGCGGCCGCGGTCCTTTCCGGCTCCTGCTCGGCGGCGACGCTGGCGCAGGTGGCGCATCTGCGCGAGCGCGCGCCCCTCTTCACGATCGACCCGCTCGCCCTCGCGCAAGGCCGCGACATGGCCGGCGAGGCGCTCGCCTGGGCGCGGGCGCGCTTGGGGCAAGCACCGCTCCTCGTCTCGGCGACCGCACCGCCCGAAGAAGTGGCCGAAGTGCAGCAGCGCCTCGGCCGCGAGCGGGCCGGGGCAATCGTCGAAAAGGCGCTCGCCGAGATCGCCCGCGGGCTTGCCGAATTGGGCGCGCGGCGGTTCGTCGTCGCCGGCGGCGAGACCGCCGGGGCGGTCGTGCAGGCCTTGGGCGTCAAGGGCCTCACGATCGGCCGGCAGATCGATCCGGGCGTGCCGTGGACCGTCAGCCTCGGCGAGCCGAAGATCGCGCTCGCCCTCAAATCCGGCAATTTCGGCGCCCCCGACTTTTTCCTGCGCGCCTTCCGGGTGCTCGATGGAGAGAGCGAGTGAGCCGGCATCCGCCCAACAGGCCCGTCATGCCGGCGACGGCCGGTATGCACGGCTGGCCTGGGTCCCGGCGTTCGCCGGGACGACGGGAGGTGCGCGCCTTCGTGGTGCTCGACGAGGAGACCGGGCGATGAGAGAGGCGAAGGACCGCGAGGCGATCTGCGCGATCGGCGCCTCGATCTTCGCGCGCGGGCTGACCGCCGGCTCCTCGGGCAACATCAGCCTCAGATCGGGCGAGGGCTGGCTGATGACGCCGACCGGCTCCTCGCTCGGCCGGCTCGACCCGGCGCGCCTCTCGAAGCTCGGACCCGACGGCCGGCTTCTCGCCGGCGACCCGCCGACCAAGGAGAGCTTTCTGCACCGCGTCATGTACGAGGAGCGCCCGGGCGCCGGCGCCGTCGTGCATCTGCATTCGACGCATTCGGTCGCCGTCTCCTGCCTCGCCGAGGTGGACCCAAAGGACGTGCTGCCGCCGATCACCGCCTATTACCTGATGCGCGTCGGCAAGCTGCCGCTCGTCCCTTATTTCCGCCCCGGCGACCTCGAACTCGCCGAAGCGGTGCGCGGCTATGCCGGCCGGCACCATGCGGTATTGCTCGCCAATCATGGGCCGGTGGTCGCCGGCTCGAGCCTCGCGGCGGCGGTCGATGCGATCGAGGAGCTGGAGGAGACGGCGAAGCTCTATCTGCTGTTGCGCGGCGCCAAGACCCGCTATCTGACACCGGAACAAGTGAGGGAGCTGGAAAAATGAAGACCGGGAGGAAGGCTCTGCAAGCGCTCGCCGCGCTCGTCATCGCGGCGGCGGCCGGGCCGCCGGCGGCGCGCGCCGCCGAGCCGATCAAGATCGGCTTCAGCATGGAATTGACGGGGCCGCTCTCCGTCGTCGGCCGCACCGGCCTCCAGGCCTTTCAGATCTGGGAGCACGACATCAACCAGAAGGGCGGACTTCTGGGGCGGCCGGTCAAGCTCGTCTATTACGACGATCAGAGCAATCCCTCGCTGGTGCCGGGGATCTACACGAAACTGATCGACATCGACAAGGTCGACCTCCTGGTGTCGAGCTACGGCACCAACCTCGTGGTGCCGGCGATGCCGGTCGTCATCCAGCACAACCGGCTCTTCTTCGGGCTCTTTGCGCTCGCCGCGAACGCCCGTTTCCACTACCCGAAATACTTCTCGATGCTGGTCTTCGGGCCGCACCCGAAAAAGGCGTTTTCGGAAGGCTATTTCAACCTGGCGATGGCGCAGAAGCCGCGCCCGCAGACCCTGGCGATCGTCGGCGCCGACGCCGAATTCTCGAAGAACGCCATCGACGGCGCGCGCGCGAACGCCAAGCAGGCGGGCCTCAAGATCGTCTACGACCGCACCTATCCGCCGACCACGGTCGACTTCACGCCGATCGTGCGCTCGATCCAGGCGGCCGCTCCCGATCTCGTCTATGTCGCCTCCTACCCGCCCGACACGGTCGGCATGCTGCGCGCGGTCAGCGAGATCGGGCTCAACACCAAGATGCTCGGCGGCGCCCTTGTCGGGCTGCCGGCGGCGGCGCTGAAGACGCAGCTCGGGCCGGCGATGAACGGCGCCGTCAACGTCGAGCTGTGGGAGCCGGTGAAGACCATGCGGTTTCCCGGCATCATGGACTTCCTCGCCAAATACCAGGCGCAGGCGGCGCAGGCGAAGATCGATCCGCTCGGCTACTTCCTGCCGCCGTTCGCCTACAGCGAATTGCAGATCCTCGGGCAGGCCGTCGCCGCGACGAAGACGCTCGACGAAGGAAAGCTCGCGCGCTACATGCACAGCCACCCCTTCGATACGATCGTCGGCAAAATCGCCTTCGGCCCCGAGGGCGAGTGGACCCGGGCGCGCCCGATCTGGGTGCAGTATCACGACGTGAAGGGGCACGATCTGGCGCAATTCAGAAAGCCGCGGACGGTGTCGATCCTGCTGCCGCAGCAATACAAGACCGGCAGCCTCATCTACCCCTACACCAAGGCGCGGCAGGCGCTAGCCAACTGAGCGCGGGGATGAAGGCGCCGCAGGCGCGCATAAAAGTGTCCGGAATCGACCGCAAGGGGACAGGAATGAGAACCGTTCGCAGACTTCCGCCGGCGCTCGCCCGAGGGTTGCGCGCCGCCGGCCTCGTCTTTCTCCTGGGCGCCGCGCTGTCCGGTTGCGTCGTCGCGCCGGGCCCCGGCGGCTGGTGCTACTGGCACCCGCATCGCTGCTGGTAGGCGCCTGAGGCTGCCCATGCCGGCGGCGCGCTGCGCGCGCCGGCATGGATTTTGCGTTCGCGACGATGCCGCCACAGGGAAGGAGGGACCGATGACCCGCGACGAGGTAACCGCGCGCATTCTCTCCGCGAAGCGCCGCAAGGGGCTCCGTTGGCAACAGGCGGTGGCCGAGATCGGCGGCGGCACCGCGGTCTGCGTCACCGCCGGCCTGTTCGGGCAGATGCGGCTCGATGCCGAGCAGGCCGAGCGCGCCGCCGCGCTGTTCGAGCTGGGCGAAGAGGAGAGGCTGCTGCTGCAAGAGGTCCCGCACCGCGGCTCGCTGCCCGGCGCGATCCCGACCGACCCCCTCATCTATCGCTTTTACGAACTCGTGCAGGTGTACGGCACGACGTGGAAGGAGCTGATCCAGGAGGAGTTCGGCGACGGCATCATGAGCGCCATCGACTTCGACATGGCGATCGAGCGCGAGCGCGACCCGAAGGGCGACCGCGTCCGCCTCACGATGAGCGGCAAGTTCCTGCCGTACAAAAGATACTAAGCCGCCTCGTTCGCGGGGCGCCGCGCCGCAGCGGACCGCGAATGACGGGCCGGCCGTCCTAAACGCTGGCACTTGCGGACCGCGTTTGCTAAGCTGCGGTCCCGCGGTTGCGGGCGGCGCGACGCCGCCGGGACCGCCGCCCTTTCATCCGACGACAGCAGACCCGCCCGTGAGAACGAGACGCAGTGCGACGACGGCGAGTGCCGCACCCATTTCCGCGAACCCCGACAGCGCCGCGACGACGCGGCTGATACGCCTCGACGAGGGGCTCTACGCGCTCGGGATCGGCGAGATCACCGAGACCGGAACCTCGCCCGAGCTCGACGGCATGAGCCTGCCGGCGATCCAGATCTCGGCGCCGCCCGCGGAGGAGTTCGATCCCGTCGAGCTGGTCGCCACCACCGCCGAGGGCGGCTGGTGGCTCGGCGCACAGGGCGGCAGCTACGTCGTCAAGGCGCCGCACGGCGGCGGGCTCGTGCTGTTGACCGCCTACGGCACGCCGGCCGATCGCGTGCCGCTCGACATCCATCGGCTGGAGCGGCCCGGCCGGCCCGCCCCGGCGCGCGCCGCCGCGGCAGCGCCATACCGCGAGCGCGAGCTGCCGGCCGAAATCACGCTGCACATCGAGCGCGCCGGCGACCGCCAGTTCGTTTCCGAGGGCTGGGTCGGGGCGCGCGGCCAGCGGCTGCGCATCGAAGCCTTCAGCATCCGCCCGCTGGAGATCCTGGCGCCGGCCGACATCGAATACATGGCATTCGGCCCGAACGGGCGCGAAACGCCGTGGGTGAGCGATGCCAAACTGTGCGGCACCCGCGGCCGCGGGCTGCCGTTGACCGGCTTCGCGGTGCGCCTTGCGCCGCATCTGAGCGACCGTTTCGAAGCCGTCTACGAGGGCTCGTTCTTCACCGGCGGGGTCTCCGGCCCGCAACGGAACGGCGAGCCGTGCCTGTCGTCGGTCCCCGACGATCCGCTCGAGGCGATGCAGTTTCGCCTGATCGAACGGGCTCACTGACCGCATTCATGAGCGACAGCCCCGAAGGCGCGGACGCCGGCACAGGCGAGAAGATCGTGTTGAACGTCGGCTGCGGCTATCCGCTGCACCAGCGGCTGCACCCGCATTTCCAAGGGTCGCAATGGCGCGAGCTGCGCCTCGACATCGACCCGGCGGTACGGCCCGACATCGTCTGTTCGATGACCGAGATGACCCCGGTCGCCGATGCCTCGGTCGATGCGGTCTGGTCCTCGCACAATCTCGAGCATCTCTACGGCCACGAAGTGCCGGTCGCGCTCGCCGAGTTTCTGCGCGTCTTGAAGCCGGGCGGCTTGTTGCTGCTGACCTTGCCCGATCTGCAGAGGGTGGCGGAAATGGTTGCCGCCGACGGCCTCGAAACCGAAGCCTACCGCTCGGCGAGCGGCCCGATCACGCCGCTCGACATGATCTTCGGGCACGGCGCGTCGCTGGCGCAGGGCCATCTGTTCATGGCGCACAAGACCGGCTTTACCCTGACGAGCCTCGAGCGGGCGCTCGACGAGGCCGGCTTTATCGCGGTTCAGGCGCGCCGCGGCGACGCCTTCGACCTGTGGGCGGTGGCCTACAAATCCGCCGAGCAATGAACTTTCTCTTCGTCCACCAGAACTTTCCCGGTCAATACCTGCATGCGGTGCGCTACCTCGCGCAGACCGGGCACAACCTGGTTTTCCTGACGCAGGAGAACCGGTTGCGGCTGGAGCGCGTCCGCAAGGTCGTCTACCGGCCGGCGCCGCGGCCGGCGGGCGGCCACCCCTATCTCGGCGACCTGGAGGCGGGTCTGTGCAACGCGCTCGCCGTCGCCGCCGCCTGCGAAGGGCTCAGAGGCGAGGGCTTCCGCCCCGATCTGATGATCGGCCACAACGGCTGGGGCGAGACGCTTTATCTGAAGGAGGTGTGGCCCGAGGTGCCGCTGCTCGGCTATTTCGAATTCTATTATCACCCGCGCGGCTCCGACGTCGGGTGCGACCCCGAATTTCCCGCCGAGCCCGACGACGGCAAGCGGTTGCGCCTGCGCAACGCGATCAACCTGTTGAGCCTCGCGGCGTGCGATTGGGGCCAGACCCCGACCGAGTGGCAATACCGCCAATATCCGGAGCGTTACCGCCCGCAGCTCTCGGTCCTCCACGAGGGGGTCGATACCGGCCGGCTCTACCCCGACCCGACGGCGCGGATCTGGCTCGCCGACGGCGTTTCGCTGTCGCGCGAGGACGAAGTCGTCACCTACAGCGCGCGCAACCTCGAACCCTATCGCGGCTTTCACACGCTGATGCGGGCCTTGCCGCGGGTATTGCGCGAGCGCCCGCGGGCGCAGATCGTGATCATCGGCGGCGACGGCGTCAGCTACGGCCGGCCGCCATCGCGGTTTGCCTCGTGGCGCGAGCAGATGCTCGCCGAGGTGGCCGGCGAGATCGATCCGGAGCGCGTGCATTTCGTCGGCCATCTGCCGTACGAACAATATGTCTGCGTGCTGCAGCTCTCGGCATTGCACGTCTATCTGACCTATCCCTTCGTCCTCTCCTGGTCGCTGATCGAGGCGATGTCGGCGGGATGCCTCGTCCTCGGCTCGGCGACGCCGCCGGTGCAGGAAGTCATCCGCGACGGGGAGAACGGCTATCTCGTGCCGTTCCCGGATGCCGACGCGCTCGCCCGGCGCATGCTCGAAATCTTGCGTGATCCGGCGGCGCACGGCCATGTGCGCGCCGCCGCCCGCGACACCGCGATCCGCAAATACGAGCTCAATTCGATCTGCCTGCCGGCCTATCTCGCGCTGTTGAAGCGGTTGAGCGGTTCGCGGCGGCCGCTGTAGGCGCGAACCCGACCGGCTCGTCTGCCGTCGGTGACCGGGTCGGGTGAATCTAAAAGCGCCTCTGCAAGAATAGCGGCAGGCGATCGGCCGGCAGTGCCGCCGCCGGCTCAGCGACGAACGCCGTAACGAAATGTTCAGGGAAACTCTCAAAAATCCAGGCGCAGATAGCCAAGGCCCGCGAGCTGCTCATGCGCCTCAGTGCCACGCCAGACCGCACGTATCCGACGCAGACGACAGGCCTGCTCGTCGCCGGCTCCATCACGCTCGCCATATGGATCGTTGCCGCCGTCTCGGTCCATGAGAAACCGGCAGTTCAGCAGCTGATGATCGTGATCCTCGCCAGCCTGGCGACGGCACTGCTCTACGCGCTGTTCCGCGAGAGCGACCGCCGAGCCCAGCGTGAGCTCGAACTCGCCGACAAACAGGCAAAACTCGAAGCGGCAAATATCGATCTCCAAGAGAGCAAGATGCGCGCGGAGGAGGCAAGCACGGCCAAATCGCTCTTTCTGGCGAATATGAGCCACGAGCTGCGAACACCGCTCAATGCCATCATCGGTTTTTCGGAGATCATAAAAAAACGGGCGAGAGGCCCGGACGGAATTAACCGACACGCGGAATATGCCGAAGACATCTTTACTGCCGGGCAGCACCTTTCTGCGCTGATTGGAAATATTCTCGACATATCGAAAATCGAGGCGGGAAGAATGAGCCTCGAAGACGAGGTATTCGAGATCGCCGACCTGGCAAAGGCGTGCGTTTCTCTCCTTGGTCAACGCGCCAGGCAAAACAGGATCACGCTCGAAACCGATTTTGCAAAGGATGCGCTACTGATCAGGGGTGATGGACTCAAGCTGAGGCAGGCCCTGATAAATTTACTGTCAAACGCGGTCAAGTTCACTCCTGCTGGGGGACGCGTGACCCTTCGGCTCGAACTGGCGTCAGACGGCGCGCTCGTCCTCTCCATCTCGGATTCGGGGATCGGCATGTCACCGGACGAGCTCACGATCGCGCTTGAAACGTTCGGGCAGGTCGATAACGCGCTGACCAAACATTACGAGGGGACTGGTATCGGCCTGCCCCTCGCAAAGCGCCTCGTCGAGCTGCACGGCGGGAGGCTCGAAATCGAGAGCATCAAGAACCGTGGAACTACCGTCCGTATACGCATCCCCGCCAATCGCGTCGTCGGACGCGCGGCGGCCGCGCCGATGATGAATGCGGCATCGCTCTGCGTCCCTGCGTAGCGAACCCTGCCGAACGCAGCAGAACGGCGGTCCGACCATCCTCTCGCGGCGGCCGGGAATGGCTCCTTGAGGGGGCGCAGCCGGTGACGCTGTCGTGCGGCTCGAGTGCCCGCTCAGGATCGAAACCGGCGAAGCGGTAGGGCGCCGGCTTTAATCGACGGCCGCCGCCTCGGGCGTCGCCGCCGCCTCCGGGAACAGCAGCTCCTCATAGACCGCGATCGTGCGGGCGCACATGCCGTCGCGGGTGAAGCGGTCGGCGACGAGCCGCATCGCATGCCCGGCGAGCCGGGCGCGCGCTTGCGGCGCCAGCGCCAATGCCTCGCCGATCGCGACGGCGAGGGCGGCGGGATCGTGCACCGGCACCAGCCAACCGGTGACGCCGGGGACGACGGTTTCGCGCGCCCCGCCGTGATCCGTCGCGACCACCGGGCGGCCCATCGCCTGCGCCTCGACGATGACCCGGCCGAAGCCTTCCGGATCGGTCGACGGCGAGACCACGACATCGGCCAGCATGTAGGCGGCCGGCATGTCGGCGCAGTTCTCGACGATGCGGAACTGGCCGCCGAGCGCGCGCGCCGTGATCGCCTTTTCGAGCTCGCGGCGAAAGCCGTGGCGCTGCTCGGCGCCGATCAAGAGGCAATGGACGTCGGGCCGTCCGAGCGCGGCCATTGCGGCGACGAGATCGAGCCCGCCCTTCCAGCGTGTGAGGCGCCCCGGCAGCATGACGACAGGCATGCCGTCGGGCAGCCGCCACGCGCGCGCCAAGGCGGCGATCCGCTCCGCCCCGACCCGCCCCGGCGCGAAAGCGTCGAGATCGACCCCGCGCGGGATCGTGCGCAGCCGGTCGGGGCCGACATGGTAGATCGCCGCGGCGTGCTCGGCGACGAACTGCGAGATCGCAATGACCCGCTCGCCCTTCGCCATGACGCTGTTGTAGCGCTCTTTCAGCGGCAGGCTGCGGTCGTAGGCATTGTGGATGGTGGTGACGAAATGCCGCCCCGTGGCGCGCGCCGCCGCCCAGGCGCTCCAGGCCGGGGCGCGGCTCCGCGCATGCACGATGTCGATGTCGAGGCGGCGGATCAGCGCCCTCAGCGCGCGCGCGTTCCGACGCATGACGAACGGGTTCTTCGCGGCGAGCGGCAGGGTGATGTGGCTCGCCCCGGCGCGCGCGAGGTCGCGTTCCAAGGGGCCGCCGGCGGAGGCGACGAAGGAGGTCCAGCCGGCCGCGGCCAGCGCTCCGGCCAGATCGACCGTGCCGCGCTCGACGCCGCCGGAGACGAGGCTCGGGACCACCTGGAGCACCGCCGGCGGCCGGGTTTTCGCCGCGGCGGGGACTGTGCTACCGTCCGCGCCCATCCTGTGTCAGCGAGCCCTCCGATGCCTTCGCCCGGCATTCTAGCACGCAAGGGCGGCGCCACAATCGCCTACCGCCGGCTCGCGGGCGCCGCCCCCGGCACCGTCTTTCTCGGCGGCTTGCGCTCCGACATGACGGGGACGAAGGCGCTCTTTCTCGAGGATTACTGCCGCCGCCGCCGCCGCGCCTTTGTGCGCTTCGACTATTTCGGCCACGGCCGGTCGAGCGGCGAATTCGAGGCCGGCACGATCGGCCGCTGGACGGAGGACGCGCTCGCCGTCCTCGACGAGTTGACGCAAGGGCCGCAGGTCCTCGTCGGGTCGAGCATGGGCGGCTGGGTCATGCTCCTCGCCGCGCTCGCCCGGCCAGAGCGGGTCGCGGCGCTCGTCGGCATCGCGCCGGCCGCCGATTTCACGCAAGCGCTGTGGGAGCGGCTCACCGAGGACGAGCGGACGACCTGCGCGCGAGACGGTTTCGTGCGCCTGCCTTCCGAATACGACCCGGCAGGCTATCTCTATTCCCACGCCCTCTTCGAGGACGGCAAGCGCCATCTGCTGCTCGGCGCGCCGATCCCGATTGCCTCTCCGGTGCGCCTCTTCCACGGCATGCGCGACGCGGCGGTGCCGTGGCAGAGGAGCCTCGCCCTCGCCGAGCGCCTCCAGAGCCGCGACGTCGTCGTCGGCCTCGTCAAGGAGGGCGACCACCGCCTCTCGACCGAAGCCGATCTCGCCCGGCTCGCAGCGACGCTGGACGGGCTCAGCGGCCCGCGCTGAGCTTCCTCCGGCGCCGCCCCGCCGCGGGGACGCGCCGGAGGATCGCGTTTTTTCAGGGATGCTTGAGCTGCGCCGCCATCCCGGCCCCGATCCTGGCAGGGTCCCCGCCGCTCTCGACCGAGCCCGATCTCACGCGCCGGGCGGCGGGGGTTGCCGCGCCGACGGGCTCGCC
>DASYYD010000294.1:0-5013 GCA_035934195.1 Allostellaceae bacterium
CGGCTATCTCGCGCTCGTCCTGAAGACGCTGCGCACCAACTACTTTCAGCGCCTGCCCTCGGGCGGCCCGAAACCCTATCTCGCGGTCAAGCTGGCGAGCAGCGAGACCGACCTCTTGCCATTGCCGCGGCCGCTCTACGAGATCCACGTCTACAGCCGGCGGATGGAAGGCGTGCATCTGCGCGCCGGCCTGGTGGCGCGCGGCGGGATCCGCTGGTCCGACCGCAAGGAGGATTTCCGCACCGAGATCCTCGGGCTGATGAAGGCGCAGACGGTCAAGAACGCGGTCATCGTCCCGGTCGGCTCGAAAGGCGGGTTCGTCGTCAAGGAGCCGGCGGCGGACCTCGGCGCCGAAGCCGTCGAATGTTACAAGCTGCTAATTCGCGGGCTTCTCGACCTGACCGACAACATCGTCGCGGACGGGGCGGGCGGGCACCGGGTCGTGCCGCCGCCGCAGGTCGTGCGGCACGACGGCGACGACCCCTATCTCGTCGTCGCGGCCGACAAAGGGACCGCGACCTTCTCCGATTTCGCCAACGCGATCGCCGAGGAATACGGGTTCTGGCTCGGCGACGCCTTCGCCTCGGGGGGCTCCTCGGGCTACGACCACAAGGCGCTCGGCATCACCGCGCGCGGCGCCTGGGAGCTGGTCGAGCGCCATTTCCGCGAACTCGGCCGCGACTTGAAGACGAGCGAATTCACCTGCGTCGGGGTCGGCGACATGTCGGGCGACGTGTTCGGCAACGGCATGCTGATGTCGCGCCATATGCGGCTCCTGGCCGCCTTTGACCACCGCCACGTCTTCGTCGATCCCTCGCCCGACCCGGAGAAGAGTTATGCCGAGCGCGAGCGGCTGTTCCATCTGCCGCGGTCGAGCTGGGCCGATTACGACGCCGCGCTGATATCCGAAGGCGGCGGCGTCCTCGAACGCAGCCTCAAATCGGTCCCGATCAACCCGGCGATGAAGCGCCTCTTCGACATCGCCGAAGATCACCTGACGCCGGCCGACTTGATCCGGAAACTGCTCGCCGCCCCGGTCGATCTGCTGTGGTTCGGGGGCATCGGCACCTTCGTCAAGGCGCCGGACGAGAGCCATGCCGAGATCGGCGACCGCGCCAACGACGCGGTGCGCATCGACGCCGACGAGGTCCGCGCCAAGGTCGTCGGCGAAGGCGCCAACCTCGGCGTCAGCCAACGGGGGCGCGTCGCCTATGCGCTCGCCGGCGGGCGTATCGACACCGACGCGATCGACAATTCGGCCGGCGTCGACACCTCCGATCACGAGGTCAACATCAAGATCCTCATCGACGGCGCCATCGCGGCCGGCGCGCTCGAGCCACAAGAGCGCGAGCCGCTCCTCGCCTCGATGGCCGATGACGTGGCGGCGCTCGTATTGCGCGACAACTACCTGCAAGGCGAGGCGCTGTCGGTGGCCGAAGCGCAGGGTGCAGCGTTCCTCGACCGGCAGGCGCGGCTGATCCGCGATCTCGAACGATCGGGCGAACTCGACCGGGCGCTCGAATACCTGCCCGACGAGGAAGCGCTCGCCGAGCGCGCCGCCAAACGCCGCGGCCTCGTGCGGCCGGAACTCGCGGTGCTGCTCGCCTACGCCAAGATGACGCTCTACCGCGAGCTTCTCGCATCGGATTTGCCGGATATGCCGGAACTGGCGGGCGAACTCGCGGGCTATTTCCCGCGGCCCCTGCGCGACCGTCTGGGCGCGCGGATCGCCATCCATCCGCTGCGCCGCGAGCTGATCGCGACGACCGTCACCAACGATCTCGTCAACCGTGCCGGCATCAGCTTCGTCCATGATCTGAAGGCGCGCACCGGCAGGAGCGGGGCCGAAATCGGCCGCGCCTACCTGATCGTGCGCGAGGTCTTCGGCCTCTCCCGGCTGTGGTCGGCGATCGAGGCGCTCGACAATCGGGTCGCGGCGCGGCTGCAAAGCGAGATGCTGGTCGAGGTCGCGGGCCTCGTCGAGCACGCGGCGGCCTTTCTGCTGCATCGGCGACGGCTCGATATCGGCCAGGAGACCGAGCGCCTCGCGCCACACGTCGGCCGCCTTTCCGCGGCGCTTTACAAATTCCTGCCGGCCGCCGATCGCGGCCATGTCGAGGACCGCGCCAAGCGCCTCGCCGCGGCCGGCGTGCCGCAGCAACTCGCCGAGGCGATCGGCGGCACGATCTTTCTCGGCGCCGCGCTCGAGATCGCCGCGCTCGCCGAGGCGAGCGGACGCCCGCTCGACGCCGCGGCGCGGATCTATTACGGGCTCGGCGCGCGCTTCGCGCTCGACGAGATGCGGGCGGCGGCGCGGCGGCTGCCGACCCGGACCAATTGGCAAAAGCTCGCCGCCGAAGCGACGATTGACGACGTCTTCGCACTGCAGAACGAGCTCGCCGCGCGCATTCTCGCCGACCCCGCCGCGGTGGAAGCGCCCGATCCGCTTGCCGTCTGGGCAGCGCAGCGCGCGACGGCACTCGCGCCGGTCGAAGCCTTCGCCCGCGAGCTGCGCGCCACCGCGACGCCCGATCTGGCGATGCTCGTCGTCGCCCTGCGCCAGCTGCGCCAGGCGCTCGGATGAAAGGAGGCGATCAAATGAAGCGGCGCACCTTCATCGCCGGCGCGATCTCGGCTGCCGTCGCTACGCGCGCCGCGGCGCAGCCCGCCGCCAAAACGCGCAGGCTCGCGATTTCCCGTTCTTCCAAAGCACGAAATTCGAGCTGTCGGTCAATCTGAAGGCCGCGAAGGCGCTCGGTCTCGATGTCCCGCCGCTTATCCTCGCCCGCGCCGACGACATTGTCGAATGATCAATAAACGACGACGCTCCTGATCGATCCGCCCTTTTCCATGAGGTCGAAGCCGTCGTTGATGCGCTCGAGCGGCAGGCGGTGGGTGATCAAATCGTCGATGTTGATCTTTCCCTCCATGTACCAGTCGACGATCTTCGGCACATCGGTGCGGCCGCGCGCGCCGCCGAAGGCGGTGCCCTGCCAGCGCCGGCCGGTGACGAGCTGGAAGGGCCGCGTCGCGATCTCGGCGCCGGCCGGCGCGACGCCGATGATCGTCGCCACACCCCAGCCCTTGTGGCAGCATTCGAGCGCCTGCCGCATCAGAGCGACATTGCCGACGCATTCGAAGCTGTAATCGGCCCCGCCCTTCGTCAGCTCGACGAGGTGCGCGACGAGGTCGCCCCCGACCCCCTTCGGATCGACGAAATGCGTCATGCCGAATTTCTCGGCGAGGCCGCGGCGGGCGGGGTTGATGTCGACGCCGACGATCATGTCGGCGCCGGCGAGACGCGCGCCCTGCACGACGTTGAGCCCGATGCCGCCCAATCCGAAGACGACGATGTTGGCGCCGGGCTCGACCTTCGCCGTCCAGATGACGGCGCCGATGCCGGTGGTGACGCCGCAGCCGATGTAGCAGACCTTGTCGAAAGGCGCGTCGTCGCGGATTTTCGCGACCGCGATCTCGGGCAGCACCGTGAAATTGGCGAAGGTCGAGGTGCCCATGTAGTGCAGTATCCGATTGCCGCCGCGCGAGAAGCGGCTGCTGCCGTCGGGCATCAGGCCCTGGCCCTGCGTCGTCCTGATCTTCTGGCAGAGGTTGGTTTTGCGCGAGAGGCAGTATTCGCACTCGCGGCATTCGGGGGTGTAGAGCGGGATCACATGGTCGCCGGGCTTGACCGAGTGGACGCCGGGGCCGATTTCGACGACGATCCCGGCGCCCTCGTGCCCGAGGATCGCCGGGAAGAGCCCTTCCGGGTCGTCCCCCGACAGCGTGTATTTGTCGGTATGGCAGATGCCGGTCGCCTTCAATTCGACGAGCACCTCGCCTTCGCGCGGGCCCGCGAGATCGACGGTATCGAGGGTGAGGGGCTTCTTGGCTTCATAGGCGATCGCGGCGCGGACCTGCATCGGGCGATTTTCCTTCTCTCGGTGTGCGTTCGATGATTGGCGCAAGCGCGGGGTTCAGACAAGCTCCGCCCGGAAGGAGAAGGCGCGGGATGGAGAGCGCGGAAGCCGCCGCGGCGGCCGGCGGCAAAATGGCGCGCAGCGAAGGCGTCCCGGCGATCACCTTCGTCTACCTCGCGGTCATCATCGCGAGCTGGGCCGCCAACTGGCCGCTGATGCGCCTCGCCCTCGACCACATGCAGCCCCTCGTCTTCAGCGCCTTGCGGCTCGCCGGCAGCATCGCGCTGATGGGGCCGGCGCTGGCGCTGTCCGGCCGGCCGCTGTTGCCGCTGCGGCACGAGCGGCTGGGGCTCTTCTGGGTCGGCCAGTGGCAAATTACGCTGTGGGTCATCTTCGGGATCACCGGGCTTGCCATCGTGCCGCCGGGCCGCGCCATCGTGCTCGCCTATACGATGCCGCTGTGGGCGTTTCCCTTGGGCGTGTGGCTGGTGCGCGAGCGGTTGTCGCGCATGAAAATTTTCGGCGCCGCCGTCGGCATCTCCGGGCTCCTGCTCTTCATGAACCCGGGCCTCGTCGATTGGCGCGACCCGCGCGAGGTCGCCGGCAATCTGTGCCTCGTCGCCGCCGCCATCTCGTGGGCGGTCGGCTCCTGCCTCTATCGCCGCCGGGTCTGGATGTCGGGTTTCTGGTCGCAGACCTTCTGGCAGCTCGCGACGGCGCTGCCGCCGGTCCTCGCCCTCGCGCTGGCCTTGGAGCGCGACTGGTCGGTCGATTGGACGGCCGGCGTCGTTGCGATCCTCGTCTACAACTGGGTGATCACGACCGCGCTCGGCTATTTCCTGTGGAACCGGGTGCTCGCCGTGCTGTCGCCGGCGATCGCCGGACAGGTCATGACCCTGACGCCGATTGCCGGGTTCTTCCTGTCGATCGCGGTCTTCGGCGGCGCCGTTACCGCCGAGATCCTCGTCAGCATCGGATTGATCGCTCTCGGCCTCGCGCTGACCCTACGCCGGGAGCGGCCCGCCCTCCTGCCGGAGTGAGCCGAGGACCCGCGCCGCCAGGGCCGGGCCCTCGACGAGGAGGCGTTCGCCGCTAT
>DASYYD010000346.1:0-5886 GCA_035934195.1 Allostellaceae bacterium
CATCGCCCTCGCCGGCGCGCGCCAAGGTTTCGGGGTCCATGTGGCTGACTTCGTCGAAAGTATAGCCGAGCGCCTGGCCGACCCGGATCGCCTCGCTGCCGAGCCGGTTCGAGAAATGCCGGATCGCGTCGTTCTTGATCACGTCGCGGCTGATCATGCCGGTGCAGGCGGAAAGCCCGTTGCCCATGACGTTGGTGACGAGCTTCGACCAGCGCTCGCCCCACAGGTTCGGGGTCACCATCGCGCTGTCGGCAGTGCCGACGAGGCGGCAGACCTCCTGCGCGCGCTCGGTCACCCGGCCGTGCACCTCGCCGGCCCGGAAGACGGTGTGGCGCGTCCCCGATTTGCCGGCGGCGCGGCGCACCTGGCCCGGCGCGAACAGCTCGACGGTGATCGAGCTGGCGATGCAGCCCAAGGTCTTGCCCCAGCCGACGACACCGGCGATCGTCTCCTCGTTCATGCAGTTCTGCAGCGAGACGATGTAGCCGCCGGGCGCGAGGTACTGCTTGATCAGCATCGCCGCCCATTGGGTGTCGTAGGATTTCATGCAGACGAAGGCGATGTCGATGGGCGCCTCCTTCGACAGGTGCTGCGCCTCCGTCAGGTGCAGCGCGCGCGGGCGCACCGTGAACGGCTCGACGTCGCGAATATGGGTGACGCGCAAGCCATCCTTGCGGATCGCCTCGACATGCTCGGGCCAGGGGTCGATATAGGTCACGTCCTCGCCGGCCTGGACCATGTGCGCGCCGGCGTAGCAGCCGACCGCGCCGGCGCCGACGATCGCGATTTTCTTGCCCATTGCGTTTCCTCCGCCCGAGTGTCCCACCCCGCGATCCTAATACGACCGCGGCAGAAGGCGCTAGCGATCGGGCGTTCGCGGCTTTCTCGGCCGCGCTCGGCGGCGGCTCCCGGCCGGGGCGCGGCGCGGGCCGCGCCGGCGCTTTTTCGCGGCGGGCTTGCGTGTAACGGCAGCGCGCCGCCAGTCGAGGACGAGGCCGATTGGAACCGCGGCGAGGCCGAGCGCCATCACGCCGCTCGCCACGCGCTCGAGCGGCGTCAGTTGGAAGGTGGCGACGGCAAGGCCGAGCAGCAGCCCAGCGCCGAAGACGAGAAGGGCCCCCTTCGTATAGCGCACTCTTGCTCCGAGGGTCGCGCGCGGCTCTTAATCGCGGGGGGCGGAGCATAGCGGAGGACCCGATGGGCTGGCAGCCGGAGCTCGACGAGCTGCGCGAGCGCGAGCGCCTGGCGCGCGAGCTGGGCGGCAGCGACAAGGTCGAGCGGCAGCACCGGGGCGGCCGCCTCACGGTGCGCGAGCGCATCGAGCGCCTCCTCGATCCGCAGAGCTTCCACGAGGTCGGCGCCATCGCCGGCCGCGCGCAATACGACGAAGCGGGCCGGCTCGCCGGGTTCAGCCCGTCGAATTGCGTCATGGGCCGCGGGACGATCGAGGGGCGGCCCGTCGTCGTCGTCGGCGACGACTTCACGCTGCGCGGCGGCTCGGCCGATGCGACGATCCGGCAAAAGCCGCAACTGGCCGAAGAGATGGCGCACGAATTGCGGCTGCCGATCGTGCGCATCATCGAGGGCTCGGGCGGCGGCGGCTCGGTGAAGACGATCGAGACGACGGGCCGCGCCAACCTGCCGGGCAGCATCGGCACGACGCGCTACTACCACTTCACGACCGCCAATCTCGGTGTCGTGCCGGTCGTCGCATTGGGATTGGGCTCGGTCGCCGGGCTTGGCGCGGCGCGCCTCGCCGCCAGCCATTATTCGGTGATGACGAAGGGTTCGGCCTTGTTCGTCGCCGGGCCGCCGGTCGTCGCCGGCATCGGCGAGAAGCTCGGCAAGGAAGAGCTCGGCGGCTGGGAGATCCAGACGAAGAGCGGCGCCGTCGATCACGTGGTCGCGGACGAGGACGAGGCCTTCCAATGCGCCCGCCGGTTCCTCTCCTATCTTCCGGCTTCGGTCTTCGAACTGCCGGCGCGCACGGCGAGCGAGGACGACCCGCGGCGGCGCGACGAGACGCTTTTCGAGGCGGTGCCGCGCGAGCGGCGCAAGGTCTACAAGATGCGCCCGATCATCGAGGCGGTCGTCGACCGCGGCTCGTTCTTCGAGGTGGGGCATATGTTCGGCCGCCCGATCATCACCGGCCTCGCGCGGGCGAACGGGCTGCCGGTCGCGGTCATGGCGAGCGACCCCTATTTCTATGCCGGCTGCTGGACCGCCGAGGCCTGCCAGAAGATCGTGCGCTTCGTCGATCTCGCCGAGACCTTTCACCTGCCGGTCGTCTATCTCTGCGACTGCCCGGGCTTTCACATCGGGCTCGAAGCCGAGCGCGCGGCGACGATCCGGCACGGCGTGCGCGCGATGGCGGCGGTCAACCAGACGAGCGTGCCGTGGTGCACCTTCATCGTCCGCAACGCCTTCGGCGTCGCCGGCGCCGTCAACCAGCCGCACGGCCGCTATTCGCTGCGCTACGCCTGGCTCTCGGCGCGCTGGGGCTCGCTGCCGCTCGAGGGCGGCATCGAGGCCGCCTATCGCGCCGAGATCGAGGCGGCCGCCGATCCCGCGCAAAAGCGCCTCGAGATCGAGGCGCGGTTGAACCGGCTGCGCTCGCCCTTCCGCACGGCCGAGACCTTCGCGGTCGAGGAGATCATCGACCCGCGCGATACGCGCCGGCTCCTCTGCGACTTCGCCGATCTCGCCGAGAAGCTGCGCAGGCCGGGGCCGAGCGCCTTCGCGATCCGCCCATGAATCAACCGCAAGGGAGAAGAGCGCATGTTGGAAATCGAGCGGCCGGCCGATCTCGCGGCCTATGTCGGCAAGGAGATCGGCGTCAGCGACTGGTTCACCGTCGATCAGGCGATGATCGACAAGTTCGCCGAGGCGACCGGCGACCATCAATGGATCCACGTCGATGTCGAACGTGCCAGGCGCGAAATGCCGGGCGGCAAGACGATCGCGCACGGCTATCTGACGTTGTCGCTGGTGCCGCGGCTCGGCCACACGCTCTACCGCGTCAAGCACCGCTCGCGCGGGCTCAATTACGGCTCGAACCGGGTGCGCTTCACCGGGCAGGTGCCGGCCGGCTCGCGCATTCGCCTGCGCCAGAAGATCAAGGCCGTCGAGCCGGTCGAGGGGGGCGTCCGCGTCACCTCGGAGAGCACCGTCGAGATCGAAGGCGCCTCGCGCCCGGCGCTCGTCGCCGAAACCATCAGCATGATGTTCGATTAGCGAGGCGGCCGCGGCCGCGGCCGAGGGGCTAGCGGGTAATCACCCGATCGGCGGCGAGTTCGGCGCTGATCGCGACGTCGGCCAGCCCCGCCTTCAGCATCCCGAGCGCCCGCGCCGCGCCGGCCGACAGATCGATCATGCGGCCCTCTCTGTAGGGGCCGCGGTCGTTGACGATGACCTCGACCGAGCGGCCGTTCGCGAGGTTGGTGACGCGCGCCTTCGTCGCGAAGGGCAGCGACAGATTGGCGGCGGTGAACTTGCGGTCGTCGAAGCGCGCGCCGCTCGCGGTGCGGCGGCCTTGCCAGTGGTGGCCGTACCACGAGGCGATGCCGCATTGCTCGACGATGGTGGAGGCGGCCGGCGAAGACCGCGGCGCGGGCGGTCGATGGTGCGGCGGATCGGCCTTTGCATGCGCGATCACGCCGAGGAATATCGAGAACAGGGAAGCCAATCGGAAGAATTTCGGAAAAATTATTCTACCACGCGACGTAATTCTCGGCACGGTGACCGGCATCGGCAAGTCTCCTCGATTTCACTAATCCCCTGATGCACCCTTAGACGACAAAAAGTTCCGAGACAACGGGAAAAATTTCTTATATCGTTGATTGAGAGGCGAGCCAGCCGATCGAATAAGTATTATATATCCGAATATTAGTTTACCACTATTTGGAGTTAAAGTATTGACAACTTGCGGCTTCTCTCGACGGCGCATCCGTCCGGCTTGCCCTGGTGGGCCGGCCCGTCGGGTCACAAACGGTCGGGCTCGCCGACAGGTTGGGCGGCGGAGAGGAGCATGCCTGTCATGCCGATCGAGCAGGACAGGACACGATAAGGAACCATATGATGTGCTTGCTCACAATCTGGCGAGAGGCGAGGGATGACGACGGGCTGGGCCGAGAGGGAAGTGACGCTCGCCGGCGAGAAGCTCTACTTCATGCGCGCCGGCAGCGGGCGCCCGGTTCTCGTGCTGCACCACGACATCGGCAGCCCGGGGCGCCTGCCGTTCTACGACGCGCTCGCCGGCCGCTTCGACGTGATCGTGCCGCACCACCCCGGCTATGGCCGCTCGGCGCGCCCGCAATGGCTGCGCCACGTGCGCGACGTCGCGGTCACCTATCAATGGCTTCTCGGCGACCTCGGGATCGAGCGCTGCTCCCTCGTCGGGCTCGGCTTCGGCGGCTGGATCGCCGCCGAGATGGCGACGATGGCACCCGCCGCCTGGCATCGCCTGGCATTGGTCGGCGCGATGGGGCTGAAGCCGCCCGAGGGCGACATCTTCGACCAGGCGATCGTCAGCTACCTCGACTACGCGCACGCCGGCTTTCACGATCCGGCGGCCTTCGCGCGCGTTTACGGCGAGGTTTCGACCGACCAGCTCGAAGCGTGGGACCTCTGCCGCGAGATGAGCTTTCGCATCGCCTGGAAGCCCTACATGTACAGCCAGACCTTGCCGCATCTTCTGGGCGGGGTGCGCGCGCCGGCATTGATCCTGTGGGGCGAAGACGACAAGATCGTGCCGATGAGCGCCGGCAAGCGCTATGCCGCGCTGTTGCGACAGGCGCGGTTCGAGACCGTGCCCCAATGCGGGCATCTCGTCGACATGGAGATGCCGGACGAACTCGCCCGCCGCGTCGGATCGTTCATCGACGAGAATTGAGGATAGGCCTTAGCCGAGGAGGACGCCCGTGCATCTGATGTATTTCACCGAGCAGCCGATGGCGGCCTATCCCGCCGACAAGGGGCTCGAATTCGGCGCCACTGCCCTGATGTTCTCGAACAAGCACTTCGATCCGGTGGCGGGCAGCCGGCTCTACAACGAATATCTCGAGCAGTACATCTACGCCGAGGAGCAGGGCGTCGAGAGCTTCATGCTGAACGAGCACCACAACGCGCCGTTCTGCATGCAGGCGAAATGCAACATCTTTGCTTCGATCCTCGCGGCGGTGACGAAGAAGGCGAAGATCGTCCTGCTCGGCAATCCGCTGCCCTTGGCCGAGAACCCGGTGCGGCTCGCCGAGGAACTCTCGATGATCGACATGATCTCGAAGGGCCGGCTCGTCTCGGGCTTCGTGCGAGGCGGCGGGCAGGAGCAGCTGGCGAACGGCGTCAACCCGGCCTACAACCGCGAGCGCTTCGAGGAGGCGCACGACCTCGTCACCGCGGCCTGGACGCGCGAGGGGCCGTTCCGCTGGGAAGGCACGCACTACCAGCACCGCGTCGTCAACCCGTGGGCGGTGCCGTTGCAGAAGCCCTACCCGCGCGTCTGGATCCCGGGCGTCTTGTCGAAGGAGACGATCGTCTGGGCGGCGAAGCAGCGCTATCCCTACATCGCGCTCAACACCTCGATCGAGGCGACCAAGTCGATCTGGAAGATCTATGACGAGGTGGCGGCCGAGATGGGCTACGAATCGGGCCCCGAGAACCGCGGCTATCTGCACCAGGTGCACGTCTCCGACAGCGAGGAGAAGGCCGAGCGCAACGCCCGCCAGTTCATGTGGATGCAGGGCGAGTTCACCGGCCTCGCGCACCCCGTCTGGTCGAGCCCGTCGGGCTATTTCTCGCCCGAGCACCGCCGCCAGTTCGTCGAGTTCGCGGTCGGAAGGGCGGTCAGCCCGCGCGGCCGCCCGACCTTCGAGAAGCAGGTCGAGGACG
>DASYYD010000348.1:0-17037 GCA_035934195.1 Allostellaceae bacterium
GTCGACGACGAGGGCGTCTGCCGCGGCGTCATGGCCTGGAACCTCGCGGACGGCAGCATCCATCGCTTCCGCGCCCATATCGTGATCCTCGCCACGGGCGGTTACGGCCGCACCTATTGCTGGTGCACCTCGGCGCACACCTGCACCGGCGACGGCAACGCGATGGCGTTGCGCGCCGGGCTGCCGCTGCAGGACATGGAATTCATCCAGTTTCATCCGACCGGCATCTACGGCGCCGGCTGCCTGGTCACCGAAGGGGCGCGCGGCGAAGGCGGGTACCTCACGAACGGCGAGGGCGAGCGCTTCATGGAGCGCTATGCGCCGCATGCCAAGGACCTCGCCTCGCGCGACGTCGTCAGCCGGGCGATGACGACCGAGATGCGCGAAGGCCGCGGCTGCGGCCCGAACAAGGACTACATCCTCTTACACCTCGAGCACCTCGATCCCAAGGTGCTGCACCAGCGGCTGCCCGGCATTTCCGAGACCGTGCGGATCTTCGTCAACGTCGATGTGACCCGCGAGCCGATCCCGATCGTCCCGACCGTGCATTACAACATGGGCGGCATTCCGACGAACTACCACGGCGAGGTGTTGCGGCCGACCCCGGACGCCCCCGACGCCGTCTGTCCGGGGCTGATGGCGGTCGGCGAGGCGGCGAGCGTCTCGGTGCACGGCGCCAACCGGCTCGGCTGCAATTCGCTGCTCGACATTGTCGTCTTCGGGCGCGCCGCGGCGCAGCGCGCCGCCGAGCTGGTGCGCCCGAACATGCCGCAGAAGCCGCTGCCATCCGATGCCGGCGAGGAAGCGGTGGCGCGGCTCGACGCGGCGCGGCGATCGCACGGCAGCCGGCGGACGAGCGAGATCCGCCTCGACATGCAGAAGACGATGCAATCGAACTGCGCCGTCTTCCGCACCGCCGAGATATTGGCCGAGGGGGTCGAGAAGATCGACGCGGTGGCGCGTTGCTTTGATGACCTCAGCGTCAGCGACCGCTCGATGATCTGGAACAGCGACCTGATGGAGGCGCTGGAACTGAAGAACCTGCTCGACCAGGCGGTGACGGCGCTGCATTCGGCGGAAAACCGCACGGAGAGCCGCGGCGCGCATGCCCGCGAGGATTACCCGGAGCGCGACGACGAGAACTGGCTGAAGCACACGCTCGCCTGGCTCGGGGGCGACGGGCGGGTGACGATCGGCGACCGCCCGGTGCACCTCCAGACGCTGTCCAACGAGGTGGCGGCCTTCCCGCCGAAGGCGCGGGTGTATTGATGGCCGAATTCACGCTGCCCGCGAACTCGAAGATCGGCGCCGGCAAGACGGTGCCGGCGCCCTCCGGCGCGAGGCGCGTGCGCGAGTTCAAGATCTACCGCTGGAACCCCGACGACGGCAAAAATCCGGTCCTCGACACCTTTGGCGTTGACCTCGACGCCTGCGGCCCGATGGTTCTCGACGCCCTGATCAAGATCAAGAACGAGACCGACTCGACTTTGACCTTCCGCCGCTCGTGCCGCGAGGGGGTCTGCGGCTCCTGCGCGATGAACATCGACGGCACGAACACGCTCGCCTGCATCAAGGCGATCGGCGACATCAAGGGGCCGGTGCGCATCTACCCGCTGCCGCACATGCCGGTCGTCAAGGACCTGGTCCCGGACCTGACGCACGTCTATGCGCAATACCAGTCGATCGAGCCTTGGCTGCAGACCGAAAGCCCGCCGCCGCCCGACCGCGAGCGGCCGCAATCGGAAGAGGAGCGCGAAAAGCTCGACGGGCTGTGGGAATGCATCCTGTGCTTCTGCTGCACGACCGCCTGCCCCTCATATTGGTGGAACGGCGAGCGCTATCTGGGCCCGGCGATCCTGTTGCAGGCCTACCGCTGGATCGCCGACAGCCGCGATGAGAAGACGGGCGACCGGCTCGACGCGCTCGAGGACCCGTTCCGACTGTACCGCTGCCACACGATCATGAACTGCACCCGCACCTGCCCGCGCAACCTGAACCCGGCGAAGGCGATCGGCGAGATCAAGAAGCTCCTCGTCATGCGGCGGTAACCGGGTCGGCGGCGCTTGGCAGCGGCCAACGCGCTTGCTGTCGGTCGCCGACCTAATTATGTAACTACTGTGGCCACAAGGAGCGAAGCGCGTGAAGGCGTTGGGATTGCGTGCGGCAAAAGCGTCGCTGTCGGCCGTAATCGAAGCGGCGGAACACGGCGAGGCGACGACGATCACCAAGCGGGGAAAACCTGCTGCCGTGATCGTGCCGGTGGAGGCGGCGCGGCGCCTATACCCGACTGAGCGGCCGAGCTTTGCCGCTCTGTTGATGGGAATCCCTAGCGCCGTCGAGAGCGAGCGCGATCCATCGCCGCTCCGCGAAGCCGATCTGTGACGGGCTGGCTGCTCGACACCGATGTACTGAGCGTCTTCGCTCCTGGGAAACCCGCGGTTCCGCGCGAGATTGCCGCGTGGTTCGAGGCGCGCAGCGAACGGCTATTCCTTTCGGCGATCACCGCAGCCGAAATCGTGGCGGGTATCGCCAAGCTCCAGCGATCCGGCGCGCGGCCAAGGGCCGATGGCCTGCGCGCCTGGTTCGAGCGGATCGTCGAGTGGTATGGCGACCGCATCCTGCCCTTCGACCTTCGAGCGGCGCGAATTGCCGGGTCGCTCGGCGACGAAGCTGGTGCCCGCGGCCGGCACCCCGGCTTTGCAGATGTCGCGATCGCGGCGATCGCCAAGTCGAATGATCTGGCGGTGTTGACCCTGAACCTGCGCCATTTCGAGCCGCTCGGGATTGCCGCATTAGACCCCTTCGACGGCGATTGTTGAGGTGGAGCGGCGATGCCGCGCAGGATCATCATCGACACCGATCCAGGCGCGGACGACGCGGTCGCGCTGCTCTTGGCGCTGGGCGCGCCCGAAGCGCTCGAGATCGAAGGCATCGTCGCCGTCGCCGGCAATCTGCCGCTCGATCTGACCGCGCGCAACGCCCGCGCCGTGCTCGAACTCGCCGGGCGCGCGCAGGTGCCGGTCCATGCCGGCGCCGCGCAACCGCTCCAGCGGCCGCTCGCGACGGCGCGGGTGCAGGAGGCGCGTGGCCTCGCGACCCTCTTCCTGCCCGAGCCGGCGGGCGGGCTCCAGCAAAAGAGCGGCATCGATTTTCTCGCCGAGGCGCTCTCCGGCGGCGGCGAGGAGGGGCTCACCCTCTGTGCGCTCGGGCCGTTGACCGACATCGCGCTGGCGCTCGATCGCGCGCCCGCGATTGCCGGCCGGGTGCGCGAGCTGGTGCTGATGGGCGGTGCCGGCTTCGAACTCGGCAATGTGACGCCGGCCGCCGAATTCAACATCTGGGTCGATCCGCACGCCGCAGCGAAAGTGCTGGCGAGCGGCATGAAAATCACGATCGTGCCGCTCGACGCTACGCATCGCGTCTTGAGCACGGCCGCGCGCCTCGCCCGGCTCGACCGCCTCGGTAATCGCTGCGGCCCCTATGCGGCGCGGCTGATCCGCACCTTCGACGAGCCTCGCGTCCGACGCTACGGCCGGCGCGGCCGGGCACTGCACGACCCCTGCGTCATCGCCTATCTGCTCGCTCCCGAGCTGTTTCGCGGCCGCGAGGTCAACGTCATGGTCGAGACGCAAAGCCCCCTCGCGCTCGGCATGACGGTCGTCGATTGGTGGGGCGTCACCGGCCGGCCGGCGAACGCCCGCTTTCTCGACCGGGTCGACGCCGGCGGCGTCTACGACCTCCTGGCCGAAAAACTGGCCCGTCTGCCGTGACGGCCCCGGATTCTTCGATTAGAGTTCGCACCCGGTTCAACTCAGCCATCGGGAGAGGTCGATGATCTTCGAAATGCGTACCTACCGGCTACAGCCGGGATCGGTCCCGGCGGCCGAGGAGCGGTTCGAGGAAGGGCTGAAAGAGCGCGTCAAGGTGTCCCCGCTCGGCGCCTTCTTTCACACCGAAGTCGGCCCCCTCAACCACGTCATCCATATCTGGCCCTATGAGGACCTCGCGCACCGCACGCGCGTGCGCGCCGAGAAGATCCCCGGCTGGCCGCCGAAGATCCAGGAATTCATCGTCGAGATGGAGAGCAAGATCTTCAACGCGGCGCCGTTCTGCCCGGCCTTCACGCCGCGCCAGTATGGCGGGCTCTACGAGATCCGCACCTATACGATGCTGCCGGGCGCGACCCAGGAGGTGATCGACCGCTGGGCCGAGGTGATCGAAGGGCGCACGCGTCTATCGCCGCTGGCGGCCTGCGGCTACACCGAATTGGGCCCCTTGAACCAGTGGATCCACATCTGGGCCTACAAGGATGCGGCCGAGCGCTTCCGCATCCGCGAGGAGTCGCGCAAGGGCGGCAAGTGGCCGCCGGCCACCCGCGGCAAGTTCGTCCGCCAAGAGAACATGCTGGTCGTGCCGGCCTCGTTCTCGCCGCTGTGCTAGCTAATCCGAGCCTTCTTACCGGCGGCGCTCAGGCGAGCGGCCTGAGCGCCGTCTTTTCGACATAGGGGCGCAGCAGCGCGTCGGCCGCCTTCTGGGCGGCGGCGACGGCCTCTTTCGGCGTCGTCTTCGCCGACAGAATCGCCTGCACCTGGTCCTCCATCGCCTTCCTGACGGCGATCGTGTTGTAGGTGTCGAACCACGGCACCGCGTATTCGAGCTGATCGAGCGCCACCTTGGCGTCCGGGTTCTGGGCCATGTAGGTCTTCATCGCCGGCAAGTCGTAGGCCGCCTTGCGCGGCGCGAAATAGCCGGTGAAGCGGCTCCATTCGCCGGCGATCTCGGGGCTCGTCAGCCAGTTGACCAAGGTCCAGGCCGCGGCTTGGCGGGCGGGCGTGTTGCCCTTCGGCAGGATCAGCGAGCCGCCGCCGATCGGCGCGGCGTTGCGCACGTTCTTCGGCATGAAGGCGACCTTGTAGGGCAGCTTCATGTTCTTGCGGATGAAGCTCAACGAGCCGGTCGAGAGCACCATCATCGCCGCCTTGCCGGCGAACAGCGCGCCGGTGCAGGTATTGGCGTCGGAGACGCCGGGCGGCATCGCCTTGAGGCGATTGACGAGAGTGTCGACGAGGGCGAGCGCGCCCTGCGTGCTCGGCGCGTCGTAGAACACCTCGCCGCCGTAGTCGTGGTTGAAATACTGGCCGCCGTTCGACATGACGAGGCCGCTCGTGATCCAGCCGCAGTAATCGTAGGTGTTCGGCCAGATGACGCCCCAGCGCCCGGCTCCCGGTTTGGTCAACGCCTTGGCGGCGGAAATCCATGCCTGCCAATCCACCGGCGGCCGCTCCGGGTCGAGACCCGCTTCCTTGAAGAGCGCCGGATTGTAATAGAGCAGCGGCGTCGAGTTCTGAAAGGGCACGCCGTAGACGCGCCCGCCGATCACTGCGTTGGGCGCCAATGCCGGCCAGAATTGCGCCATGAAGGCGGCGGGCGTGCTGCCGCCCTTCTCGATCAGCGGGTCGAACGGGTCGGCGTCGCCGTTGATCACGTATTCGCGCACGAAATTGGCCGACATCAAGGTCAGCGCCGGCGGCCGGCCGGCCTTGATCGCGGCCCGCGTCTTCAAATTCGTGTCGTCGTAGGTGCCGGTATAGACGGCGGTCGCCGCGATCGCCGGATGCTCCTTGTTGAACCGGTCGACGAGCTCCTTCATCTTGTTGGCGAGCATCCCCTGCACCGGCACCGGAAAGAACAGCTCGATCGCCGTCGGCGCCGCTTTGGCGGCGCGCGTCATCGCGGCGGCGGCGGGAATGGCGATCGCTCCGGTGAGCGCGGTGCGGCGTGTGATCCCTGTCATGGCGTTGCCTTTCATTTGAAGCCGGAGAAGACGAAGGACGAGACGAAGCGGCGCTGGAACACGAGAAAGAGCACGAGCAAGGGCCCGGCGACGAGAAACGTGCCGGCGGCGACGACGCCCCAGGCCGAGCCCGCCTCGGCGCCCGAGGCGAAGGACGCCATGCCGACCGTCAGCACCTGCCGGTCGGGCGAGGACACGGCCATCAGCGGCCACAGGAACTCGTTCCAATGCGCCGTCACCGAGACGATCGCGAAGGCGACGAGCCCCGGCCGGGCGAGCGGCACCAGCACGTGCCGGATCAATGCCCCCACGCCCGCGCCGTCGAGCATCGCCGCCTCTTCATAATCGCGCGGCAGGCTCTTGAAGGTCTGGCGCATCAGGAAGACGCCGAAGGCGGAGGCGAAATAGGGCATCATGATGCCGAAGAGCGTGTCGTAGAGGTGGAGCGAGGCGAGCGTCGCGAGATTGGGCACGATCAACAGCGGCGGGATCAGCAGCAGCTGCAGCAGAAAGGCCGCGAACACGAAATCGCGCCCCGGAAAGGCGATCCGGGCGAAGGCGTAGCCGGCCATCGTCGCGCTGACCAGCTGGACGGCGAGGATGCCGCCGCAGACGAAGAGCGTGTTCAAGTACCAGACCGGAAAGCTGCCGCTCTTCCAGGCCTCGGCGAAATTGTCGAAGCCGAAGGGGCCGGCGGGCGTGAGCGAGGCGATGTCGGCGGGCACCCCCGGCCGCAGCGAGGCCACCGCCATCCAGGCGAACGGCACCGCCCAGAGGAGCGCTGCGGCGCTCGCCAAGAGCGGCAGCAAGAGGCGCCCTTCAGCTCTCATAATAGAGCCTGCGCTCGATCAGGCGGAACGACAGCACCGACAATGACAAGAGGGCGGCGACGCTGATCACCGTCGCCGCCGAGGCGAGCCCGGCATCGTAATTCTGCGCCGTCTGCTGATAGATGTAATAGAGCAGCAGGTTCGTCCGGTCCGACGGGCCGCCCTGCGTCATCGTGATCACGTGATCGACCTGGGTCAGCGCGTTGACGAGCGCGATCGGCACGACGAAGCCGAGTGTCGGCCCGAGCATCGGCAAGGTCGCGTGCCGGAAGCGCCGCCACGCCCCGGCGCCGTCGATGCGCGCGGCGTCGAGCAGTTCCTGCGGCACGGCGGCGAGCCCGGCGAGAAAGAACAGCATGTAATAGCCGGTGTTCTTCCACACGGTGATCGCGATGATCGAGCCGAGCGCGAGATCGGGGTCGCCGAGCCAGTTGATCATCGGCCCGCCGAGCTTGCCGAGGTAGAAATCGACGAGCCCTTCGCCCGGCAACAGCAGAAAGCTGAAGAGCGCCGCGGCGGCGACGAGCGGGATCAACAGCGGCATCACGACGAGCGTGCGCAACAGCGCGTTGAAGCGCGTCGACTCGCGCAGCGCCAGCGCGAACAAGAGCGCGAAGAGGAGGCTCGGCAGGATCGTGCCGGCGGCATAGGCGGCATTGTTCCAGGCCGCTTCGGCAAAGTGCGGATCGGCGAAGAGGCGCCGGTAATTGCCGAGCCCCAGCCCCCTATCTCCGGCGAAGCGCCCGACGACGAAGGATTGGGCGACGACCCGCGCCACCGGCCAATAGGTGAAGGCGGCGAGAAAGACGAGCGAGGGCAGGAGCAGCACCGCGGCCGGCAGAAAGCGCGGACGCCGCCGCGACAACGCTGCGCGCGCGACCGGCGCCGCATATGGCTCGACGAAAGTGCTCACGCGACGGCTGGATAGGCCTGCCGGATGACGTTGTGATGACGCTGTCGTGTCTCCCCGATGACAGCGGGCAATCTATCGCGTCAGCTTCTTTCTGAGTAGCTCGTTGACGAGGGCGGGGTTCGCCTTGCCGGCCGTCGCGCGCATCACCTGCCCGACGAAGAAGCCGAAGAGCTTGTCGCGCCCCGCCCGGTATTGCGCGACCTTGTCGGCCTCGGCCGCCAGCACGGCCTCGATCGCCGCCTCGATGGCGCCCGCGTCGGTCACCTGGCGCAGCCCCCGCGCCTCGACGATCGCAGCCGGGTCGGCGCCGGTTTCGACCATCTCGGCGAACACCTCCTTGGCGATGCGCCCCGAGATCGCGCCGCCGGCGATCAGGTCGATGAGCGAGCCGAGCTGCGCCGCCGCGACGGGCGAGGCCTCGATGCCGAGCCCTTTGCGGTTGAGCGCGCCGAAAACCTCGCCCATGACCCAGTTCGCCGCCGCCTTCGCGTCGCGGCCCTGCGCCGCGGCCTCGAAATATTCGGCCGTCGCACGCTCGGCGACGAGCACCTCGGCGTCGTATGCCGACAGCCCGTACTCGCCGACAAACCGCGCCTTCTTCGCGTCGGGCAATTCCGGCAATTGCGCGCGCAAGCCCTCGACCCATTGTAGATCGAGTTCGAGCGGCAAGAGATCGGGGTCGGGGAGATAGCGGTAGTCGTGCGCCTCTTCCTTCGAGCGCATCGGCCGCGTGACGCCGCGGCCCGAATCGAAGAGCCGCGTCTCCTGCGCGATCCGGCCGCCCGCCTCGAGGATTTCGATCTGCCGGCGCGCCTCGTACTCGATCGCCTCGACGACGAAGCGGATCGAGTTCAGGTTCTTGATCTCGCAGCGCGTGCCCAAGGGCGCCCCCGGCCGGCGCACCGACACGTTGGCGTCGCAGCGCAGCGAGCCCTCTTCCATGTTGCCGTCGCAAGTCCCGAGGTAGCGCAGGATCGAGCGCAGTTTCCGCAGATAAATCCCGGCTTCCTGCGGCGTGCGCAAATCGGGCTCGGAGACGATCTCCATCAGCGCGACCCCGGCCCGGTTGAGATCGACATAGGTGTGGAGCGGGTCCTGGTCGTGCAGGCTCTTGCCGGCGTCCTGCTCGAGATGCAGCCGCGTGATGCCGATCTCGCGCGATCCCCCGTCCGGCATGTCGAGAACGAGCCGCCCATGCCCGACGAGCGGCTTCTGGTATTGCGAGATCTGATAATTGGGCGGCAGGTCGGGATAGAAATAGTGCTTGCGCTCGAAGACGCTCGACAAGTTGATCTCGGCCTCGAGGCCGAGCCCGCTTCTGACGGCCTGCTCGACGCAAAAGCGGTTGATGACCGGCAGCATGCCGGGGAAGGCCGCATCGACCGGCGAGACCTGGGTGTTCGGCGCCGCCCCGAAATCGGTCGCCGCGGCGGAGAAGAGCTTCGCCTTCGCAATCACCTGCGCGTGCACCTCGAGCCCGATCACGGTCTCCCAGCCCGGGGTCATCGGGGGATCCCCAGATCACCCTCTCCGCCCATCGGGGGGAGAGGGGAATGGAAGGAGCGAGTCACGCCGCCTCTCCCGCGAGGAAGCTCGGGCGATGGCGGAACCCGGCCGCCGCCTCCAGGACATGGGCGGCGCGGAACACCGTCGCCTCGTCGAAGGCGCGGCCGATCAGCTGCAGCCCCAGCGGCAGCCCGTCGGCGGAGAGCCCGGCCGGCACCGAGATCGCCGGCAGCCCGGCGAGGTTGGCGGGCACCGTGAAGACGTCGTTCAGATACATCGCGACCGGGTCCTCGCTCATCGCGCCGATCGCGAAGGCGGCCGACGGCGCGGTCGGCGCGAGGAGGCAGTCGACCCGCTCGAAAGCGCGGGTGAAATCGCGGGCAATGAGGCTGCGGACGCGCTGCGCCTTCAGGTAATAGGCGTCGTAATAGCCGGCGGAGAGCGCATAGGTGCCGATCATGACGCGCCGGCGCACCTCGGCGCCGAACCCTTCGGCGCGGGTCGATTCGTACATCTCCTCGAGGCTCTTCCCCTCGACGCGCAGCCCGAAGCGCACCCCGTCATAGCGCGCGAGGTTGGAGCCGGCTTCCGCCGGCGCGATGATGTAATAGGCGGGCAGCGCATACTTCGTGTGCGGCAGCGACACTTCGACCGCTTCGGCGCCGGCCGCGACGAGCCAATCGACGCCGCGGCGCCATACTGCCTCGATCTCGCCCGCCATGCCGGGGGCGCGGTATTCGCGCGGGATGCCGATCCTCAGCCCCGTTATGTCGCCGGTTAGCGCCGCCTCGTAATCGGGCACCGGGAGCGGCGCCGAGGTCGAATCCCTCGGGTCGTGCCCGGCCATCGCCGTGAGCATGATCGCCGCGTCGCGCACGTTGCGGGCGATCGGCCCCGGATGGTCGAGCGAAGAGGCGTAGGCGATAACCCCCCAGCGCGAACAGCGGCCATAGGAGGGTTTCATCCCGACGACGCCACAAAAGCTCGCTGGCTGGCGGATCGAGCCGCCGGTGTCGGTGCCGGTCGCGGCGAGCGCGGCCCGGGCCGCGACCGCCGCCGCCGAGCCGCCCGAGGAGCCGCCCGCCACCAGCGGCCGGTTGTCGGCGGCGCGGCGCCACGGGTTGCGGGTCGCGCCGTAATGGCTCGTCGTCGTCGAGGAGCCCATCGCGAATTCGTCCATGTTGGTCTTGCCGAGCATGACCGCGCCGGCCTGCCACAGCTTTTCCGTCACGGTCGATTCGTAGGGCGGGCGAAAGCCGTCGAGGATGTGCGAGGCGGCGGTCGTCAGGACGCCTTTGGTGCAGAAGATGTCCTTGACCGCGATGGGCAAGCCGTCGAGGGCCTGCGCCTTGCCGCGTGCGCGCCGCTCGTCCGAGGCGTCTGCCATCGCCAGAGCCCGCTCGGGGGTCTCGGTGATGTAGAGGTTGAGCGGCCGCGCCCGCTCCATCGCCGCGAGATAGGCCTGCGTCAGCTGGCGCGCCGAGAACGCCCGGCGCGCCAGGCCGTCGCGCGCCTCGGCCAGCGACAAATGCAACAGATCGCCCGTCACTCGATGACTTTCGGCACGACGAAGAAGCCGCGCGCCGAAACTGGCGCATTGCCGAGGACCGCCTCGCGGCAGTCGCCGTCGGCAACCGCGTCCGGGCGCATCGGCAGTTTTGTCGCGGCGGCGCTCGCCATCGGCGCGACGCCTTCCGTGTCGACCTCGTTCAACTGCTCGATCCAGGCGAGGATCTGCGACAATTCGCCGGCGAGCCCGTCCAATTCCTCCGGGCGGAGCCGGATGCGCGCGAGCGCGGCGATGTGGGCGACCGCTTCCCGGTCTAATGCCATTCTCGATTCCACTATATCAGGGGTGCTCTGCGGTGTCGTTGCGAGCGCAGCGAAGCATCGCGATTTGCTGGTTTCGACCGCTGCCGTCGCCCGGATCAGCTTAAATAGGCTATGATCGGCCATGATTCTAGCCGATCCCGCCGAGCTGCGCGGGCTTGCCCTCGCCGGCCGGCGCCTTCTCGGCCTCGACGTCGGCACGAAGACGATCGGGCTCGCGCTCTCCGACACGCGGGGCCTGATCGCCAGCCCGCTCGAGACGATCCGCCGCCGCCGCTTTCGCGACGACGCCCAGCGCCTCTTGGCGCTCGCCGAGGCGCATCGGCTCGGCGCCTTCGTCATCGGCCTGCCGCTGACGCTCGCCGGCAAGGACGGGCCGCGCAGCCAGTCGGTGCGGCAATTCGCGAGAAACCTCGAAGCGCTTTCGGATCTCCCGATCGCCTTCTGGGACGAGCGCCTCTCGACCGCCGCCGTCACCCGCGAGATGATCGCCGCCGACATGTCGCGCAAGCGCCGCGCCGAGATCGTCGACAAGGTCGCCGCCGCCTACATCCTCCAGGGCTGCCTCGATTTCTTGGCACGCGCAGGCCCGCCCGACGGTTCGTGATCAAATAGATGCAGATGTTCGTATCGAGAATATAGCGCAGCGTCACAGCGGCTCGCGCTCCTCCGGTGCGGGGTCGATACGCTCGTTCATGAAATCCGCCGATAGGCGAGGGCTGTGCAGAAGGAAATCGTCCCAGCGCTCGCCGACCGGGGTGACGATCCGGGATTGCCCGACCTTAATGATCTCCACCTGATGGATGTCGTCGGGGAACGCAACCGCCTTGGGCAGGCGCACGGCTTGACGGCGATTCGTCGCGAAAACCGTCGAGCGAGCCACTGGATGATCCCCTTCGCCATATCCCTGCGGGATATACGTCGCCACTGTAATAGGCATTTCAAGAAGCGTTCCCATTCGCGCAGGTGATTGACAGCCGGATCTTCTTCGCGCGAGAGTTGAATACCGGATTTCCGGGGGACGAGGATGGCCGTAACGTTTTGCAGCACATTCTCGCGCGCTCCGACGCGGCGCGGCTTTGCAGCGGGTGCGCTCGCCGCAGCGGCGCTGCGCGGCGCCGCCCGTGCCGCCCTTCCGGCTTCCGCCGCGCCGCTCCCTGGTCATCCGGTCGACGTCGCGATCATCGGCGCCGGTGCTGCCGGGATCGCAGCGGCCCGCGCCTGCCAAAACTTGGTCGATTATGTCGTGCTCGAGGCGCGCGGCCGCGTCGGCGGCCGCTGCACCACCAGCAGCAGTTTCGTGATCCCCGTGGACCTCGGTGCCCAATGGTTCCAGATGGTGACGCCGAACGCCGCTGGCACGGGCACCAACAACCCGCTCTTCGACATCGCGGCTGCGCTGTCGCTGTCGGATGCGCGGGTCAACCGCTTGCTCCGGTTGCAGCCCGATCTCTTCGACCGAGCATTCTACCGCAACCGGCAGAAACTGCCGCTCACCAACCCCAAGACGCTCGCCGCTGCAGCGCTTCTTCTCGAGATGGACGACGCGGTCGCGAAGGCCGGCGAGGCGATCAATTCGGGGACATTGGCCGATCTCTCGTTTCAGCAGCTCCTCGAGAACAATGGATTTTTGAACCAGCCCTGGGGGCAACTTGACGCCGGCGCAACCGCCGCCTCGTTCGGCGTCACCATCGACAAGCTCGGCGTTCTCGACATCGCCAACCTCTACTCGCTCGGGCCGACCCCGGAGCTGCCGAGCCCGTTCAACTGGCTGACGCCGTATGGGTTGGGCAATTTTTTGCGCGATTTTCTCGCGGCCGGTCTGGCGATCAGCTTGAACACGAAAGTCCTGTCGATCAACCGCGGTGCCGGCGGCGTGACGATCGGTACCAGCCGGGGCACCGTCACGGCGAAGACGGCGATCATCACGATCCCGCCGAGCGTGCTGATTTCCGCCGACGGACCGGCATTCACCCCGCCACTGCCGTCGCAATATCAGGACGCGTTCGCCGGCTTGCCGATGGGGGTCGTCGAGAAGATCATCATGCAGTTCGACACCTCCAACGTGTTCCCCGGCCTCGAAGCGCGCGGTTCCCGCAATACCTTCAGCACCCTTTTTCGCGATTCGCTCTCGGCCCGCGTTGTCTATGCGAGAGAGTGGGACAGCAGCGTCGGCGTCTGCTTCGCCGTCGGCCCCGAAGCGCAAGCGGCGGCCGAGAAAGGCAAGCGCGCGCTGCTCGCCCTCGGCCTCGACACGATGAGGGCGATTTTCGGCGGCCACCCTGCTTCGCACCTCGTCAAGTGGGACGCGCCGAGCTGGTGGACGGACCCGTTCGCCCACGGCTCCTACAGCTACGCGCCGCCGGGCAACGTGCCGCTCCGCACCGTCCTGACGCAGCCGGTCGACGATCAGCTCTATTTCGCCGGCGAAGCCGCCTCGCTTCTGCAGCGCAGCTCGCTGCCGGGCGCCTGGATCACCGGCGAGAATGCGGCCGTCGCGGCGATCAAGCAGGTGCAGGCGGTGCGGGCGACCAAGGTCAGCTTCGCCTGAAGGTCGGGCACGAAGCAGCAGGCTAGCCGTGCTCGCGGCGGCTTTCGCCTTTCGGCCGGTACCCCGCCTTTTGCGCCTCGCTGTCGCTGCGGAAGGCGGCGAGATCCGAAATCCGAGGCGGCCTGTTCGCCCCGTCATTCGGTTCATAGGTCTTCGACCGCTTGTTGCCGAGAACGGCAATCGGAATATCCGCATCGCAATAGGCGCAGCGGAACGACAGCACGTCCCGCCCCAGAACCTGCGCGCGCTGCGCCAGATAGCGCTGCTCGGCCGGGCTGTGCGTGATGCATCGCGGGTTCGGGCACAGGATGCCGTATTCGTGCTCGTAGAGGGGCGAAGAGCCCCCGCTCGCCACGTGGACCGACTTGAACGGCGCGATCCCGAGCACCTTCGCGATCAGCGCCATCCGTATCGGCACCCCGTATCCCGCCTGCTTGAAGTAGATGCCGCGCGGGTCCTCGTCCAGCTCGTAGTCGAGTTCGCCGACGCGCGGCAGCGGGTGCAGGACCCTGGCCTTTTTGTATTGCTCTCCCCGCAAGAACTCGCGGTTGACGACCGGATATTCGCCGAGGTTGTTTTCGGCCGAAGAAAACCGCTCCTTTTGCGGGCGCGTGACATAGCAGACGTCGATCTTTGTCCCCAGCCGCTTCTGCAAGTCGATGACGTTCGGATCCTCGTTCTTCAAGAGGCTGAATTGCGGCCCCTGCGCGGATGCGATGTAGACGGCGCCGATCGACCGCTCGCCGTCCTTGCCGAGCAGCGAGGTCGTGCCGCCCTCCTTGATGTCGCATTGAAACTCGTCATGCAGCCGGTCGTGCACTTCACCCGGCAGCTCCAAGCCTTCCGCCGGCATGGTGATGATGTTGGCCCCGAATCGCGCCAGCCCATAGACGAGGGAATGGACCGTCCGCCCGTTCTTCAAGTCGCCGATCAGGAGGACGTTGAGGCCCTTGATCGATTTGTTCTCCCGGCGCAGCGTATAGAGGTCGCACAGCGTCTGCGTCGGGTGCTCGTGGCTGCCGTCGCCGCCGTTGATGACCGGGATGTCGACATATTCCGCCGCGGCCCGGGCTGCCCCCTCGCAGGGATGGCGCAGGACGATCAGATCCGCGTAATTCTCGATGACCCTGACGGTGTCGGCCAGGCTCTCGCCCTTGGCCGCGGAAGTCGTCGCCGGATCCGAGGAAGCGAGCACGTTGCCGCCCAAGCGCAGCATCGCCGCCTCGAAAGAAAACCGGGTTCGGGTGCTCGGTTCGTAAAAGAGCGTGGCGAGGATGAAGTTGCCGGCCTCGCTTCTTCGCCCGCGGATGCGGTGCGGCGCGCCCGGCGTGGCCATGGTCTTGGAATATTCGTCGGCGAGCGAAAAGATGTCCTCGATCTCGGCATTTTCGAGATCGTTGATCGAGTTGATGTCCCGCTTCTTCCCGGTCATCCGCGCGCTTCTGGATCTCCACGGTTTGCAGTGAGAGGGGGCTCCGAGCCGGCTGGCACCGGGAGCATGCGCGTGGCATATTGCGCGGCCGCGGGATTGGCAACTGCTTTTTCGGGCGCGGCACGGCGCAACCTCGGTTCGACGCGATGACCCTGATCCTCGCCGCCGCGCTCTTCGGCTATCTGCTCGGCGCGATCCCGTTCGGCTGGCTGTTGACGCGCCTCGCCGGGCTCGGCGACATCCGCCGGATCGGCTCCGGCAACATCGGCGCCACCAATGTCCTGCGCACCGGGAACAAGAGCCTCGCCGGGGTGACCTTGGCTCTCGACCTCGGCAAGGGCAGCGCGGCGGTGGCGATCGCCGCCCATTGGGGCCACGAGCCGGCGCTCGCCGCGGCGGCGGCGGCGGTCCTCGGCCACATGTTCCCGCTCTGGCTCGGCTTTCGCGGCGGCAAGGGGGTGGCGACCGCCCTCGGCGTCCTCATCGCGCTCGCCTGGCCGCTGGCGCTCGCCGCCGCGGGTTTGTGGCTCGCGACGGCGCTCGCCTTTCATTATTCCTCGCTCGCCGCGCTCGTCGCGGCCGTCGCCAGCGCCGGGCTCGCGCCGTTCTTCCTCGACGCGAGGAGCGCCCTCGTCGTCGCCGGCATCGCCCTTCTCGTGCTCTTGCGGCACCACGCCAACATCCGGCGCCTCGTCGCGGGCGAGGAGAGCCGGATCTCGTTCCGCAAGGGCTGAGGCCCTTTGGCCGGCCGCGCGCTCGATCCGCAGGAGCGGCTCGACTGGCTGCGCCTCTCGCGCACCGAGACGATTGGCCCGATCACCTTTTATGCGCTGCTGCGGCGCTTCGGCTCGGCCGCCGCCGCGCTCGACGCGCTGCCGCGCCTTGCCCGCAAGAGCGAGCGCGCCCGCCCCGTCGCCGCGCTTCCCCGCGCCGAGGCCGAGGCCGAGCTGCTTGCGCTCGAGCGGATGGACGCGAAGATCCTCTGCTGGGGCGAGCCCGAATACCCCGAGGCTCTCGCCGCCATCGAGGACGCGCCGCCGGTCCTCGCGGTCATGGGCCGCCTCGAGTTGCTCCGACGGCCGATGGTCGCCATCGTCGGCGCCCGCAACGCCTCGGCCAACGGCCGGCGCCTCGCCCGCGAACTCGCCGCGGGGCTGGGCGAGGGCGGCCTCGTCGTGGCCTCGGGCCTGGCGCGCGGCATCGACGCCGCCGCCCATGCGGGGGCGCTTGCGGCCGGCACCGTCGCCGTCGTCGCCGGCGGCATCGACGTCGTCTACCCGGAGGAGAACCGCGGCCTCTACGAGGCGATTGCCCGCGACGGCGCGATCGTCGCCGAATTGCCGCCCGGCACCGAGCCGCTGGCGCGACATTTCCCGCGCCGCAACCGCATCATCTCGGGGATGGCGCTCGCCGTCCTGGTGGTCGAGGCGGCGGCCCGCTCGGGCTCGCTGATCACCGCCCGCTATGCCCTGGAACAGGGGCGCGATGTCTTCGCAGTGCCGGGCTCGCCGCTCGATCCGCGTTGCCGCGGCACCAACGAATTAATCCGCAACGGCGCGAACTTGACCGAAACCGCGCAGGACATCCTCGCCCCGCTTGCGCCGCTGTTGCGCGGCCCCCTGCCGCTGCCGCGCCCCGCTATTCCGGAGCCGCTGCCGGCGGCCCCGGCGCCGCCCGCGGTGTTCCCGCCCGCGATGGCGGCGCCGATGTCGGAGGAGGACGGGCTCGCGCTCATTCTCGAACGGCTCGGGCCGAGCCCGGTCGCGGTTGACGAACTGATCCGGCAATGCCAATTGTCCGCCGCGGCCGTCGCCACGCTGCTCTTGGAGTTGGAGCTGAGCGGCAGGGTCGAACGCCATCCCGGCAACCTCGTCTCGCTGCGCTGACCCTTGGCCGCGCCCCTTAGCGGCCCTATTTGAACGGGTTCATGAAAGTCGTCGTCGTCGAATCGCCGGCCAAGGCGAAAACCATCGGCAAGTATCTGGGGCGCGATTACCACGTCCTCGCCAGCTATGGGCATGTGCGCGATCTGCCGGCGAAGGACGGCTCGGTCCTGCCGGATGCCGATTTCGCGATGTCGTGGGAGATCGACGGCAAGGCGGGAAAGCATCTGTCGGCGATCGTGCAGGCGGCGCGGCAGGCCGACAGCCTCTTTCTCGCGACCGACCCCGACCGCGAGGG
>DASYYD010000377.1:0-9927 GCA_035934195.1 Allostellaceae bacterium
GTCGCGGCCGCCTTGCGCGACGAGCAGGTGTCGATGGAATCGATGATCCAGCGCGGCCGCGCCCCGGGCGAGGCGGTGCCGGTCGTGCTGACGACGCATGTCACGCTCGAGGCGGCGATGCGCCGCGCGCTCGCCAAGATCACGGCCTTCGACACCGTCCTCGAACCGCCGCGCATGATCCGCATCGAGGATTTTTAGATCGCCACGGAGGCACTGAAGTCACGGAACGACAATGACCCTGATCCTGTCACCCCGACGAAGGCCGAGGTCCACCGATCCGCCGCACGATAAGATAAGAAAAAGCTGTGGCTCGTCCTCGCCAGCGTTTGCATGTGCGGGCCAGCGTAGAAATGGGTTCCGGCCTTCGCCGGGACGACGTTGAAGAAATATCGCGGCCAAGTGGCTCGGCCGGCGATCTGACGGACAGCAGAGGGAGGAGTGCGTGCCCGAGACATCGAAAATGGACCGCAATCTGGCGCTCGAAGCGGTGCGGGTGACCGAGGCCGCGGCGCTCTCGGCCTCGCGCCTGATGGGGCGGGGCGACGAGAAGGCGGCCGACCAGGCCGCCGTCGACGCGATGCGCGAAGCGCTGAACGGCCTCGCCATCGACGGCACCGTAGTCATCGGCGAGGGCGAGCGCGACGAGGCGCCGATGCTCTATATCGGCGAGCGCGTCGGCAGCGGCGCCGGGCCGAAGATCGACATCGCGCTCGACCCGCTCGAAGGCACGACGATCACGGCGAAGGGCGGCGCCAACGCGCTCGCGGTCGTCGCCATGGCCGACGCGGGCGGCTTTCTCAACGCGCCCGACGTCTATATGGAC
This sequence comes from Allostellaceae bacterium, assembly GCA_035934195.1. Taxonomy (GTDB): domain Bacteria; phylum Pseudomonadota; class Alphaproteobacteria; order ATCC43930; family CGMCC-115725; genus AP-15. The sequence continues at coordinate 824 of DASYYD010000377.1, forward strand.
AAGATCGCGGTCGGCGCCGGGCTGCCCGAGGAGCTCGTCGATCTCGACGCGGAGCCCGCCGTCAACCTCCGGAACCTGGCGCGCGCCAAGGGCGGCGAGGTCAGCGACCTGGTCGTGTGCATCCTCGACCGGCCGCGCCACGCCGACCTCATCGCCAAGGTGCGCGCTGCGGGGGCGCGCATCATGCTGATCTCCGACGGCGACGTGTCGGGCGTCATCGCCACCTCGAGCCCGGAGAGCGGGGTCGACATGTATCTCGGCTCGGGCGGCGCCCCGGAGGGCGTGCTGGCGGCGGCGGCATTGCGCTGCATCGGCGGGCAGATGCAGGGGCGCCTGCTTTTCCGCAACGACGACGAGCGCGGCCGCGCCCGCCGCATCGGCGTCACCGACCTCGACCGCAAATACAAGCTCCTCGATTTGGCGGCCGGCGACGTGATGTTCGCCGCGACCGGCGTCACCGGCGGCACGATGCTGCGCGGCGTGCGCCGCTTCCCCGGCGGCGCGGTCACGCATTCGGTCGTCATGCGCTCGAAGACCGGCACCGTGCGCTATGTCGAGGCGCAGCACCACTTCGCGCGCAAGCCGGCCTTCGCCTCGCTGGCGCGCTGACGATGGACGGCGCGGGGGGCGCCGGCCTGTTTGCGGGGGTCGATAAATCGGCTTGCGGCCGCCGCTGGGTGGTGCGCGAGGCCGACCCCGGCGCCACGGCGGCGCTCGCCGCCGGGCTCGGACTGCCCGAGATCGTCGCGCGGCTGCTCGCCCAGCGCGGCGTCGATCTCGATGCGGCACCGGTTTTCCTGGCGCCGCGGCTGCGCGACCAGCTCTCCGATCCGCGCCATCTGATCGACATGGAGCGGGCGGTCGAGCGCCTCGCCCGCGCGATCCGCGGCGGCGAGGGCATCGCCGTCTTCGGCGATTACGATGTCGACGGCGCTACTTCGGCGGCATTGCTGGCGCGGTTTTTCGCCTCTGCCGGGGCGCCCGCCCGCGTCTATGTGCCCGACCGCCAGCGCGAAGGCTATGGGCCCAACGGGCCGGCGCTGTTGCGGCTCAAAGCCGAGGGCGCGGCCGTCGTCGTCACGGTCGATTGCGGCACGCTCGCCTATGACGCGCTGGCGGCGGCGGCAGCGGCCGGGCTCGATGTCGTCGTCGTCGACCACCATATCGCCGAGCCGCGCTTGCCGCGCGCCGCCGCGATCCTCAACCCGAACCGGCTCGACGAGACGAGCCCGCATGGCGCGCTGGCGGCGGTCGGGGTGGCGTTCCTCTTGGTCGTCGCCCTCAACCGGGCTTTGCGCGAGGCGGGGTGGTATCGGGGTGGCCGCGCCGAGCCCGATCTCCTGCAATGGCTCGACCTCGTGGCGCTCGGCACGGTCGCCGATGTGGTGCCGCTCTCGGGGCTCAACCGCGCGCTCGTCGCGCAGGGGATCAAGGTGGCGCGGCGCGGCCAGAATCGCGGCCTCGCCGCGCTCGCCGCCGTCGCCGGGATAAAGGAGCCGATCTCGGCCTATCACCTCGGCTTTGTCCTGGGCCCGCGGGTCAACGCCGGCGGCCGCGTCGGCGAAGCCGATCTCGGGGCGCGCCTGCTCGCGACCGAGGACCCCGCCCTGGCCGAGGATCTCGCCCGCCGCCTCGACGAATACAACCGTGAGCGCCGCGACATCGAGGCGCGCACCTTGGCGGCAGCGATCGAGGCGGTCGAGGCGGCGCCGCAATCGCCTTCCCTCGTCTTCGCGGCGGCCGAGGGCTGGCACCCCGGGGTCATCGGCATCGTCGCGGCGCGCCTCAAAGAGCGCTACGGCCGGCCGGCCTGCGTCGTCGCGCTCAATGGCGGGATCGGCAAGGGTTCCGGCCGGTCGGTCGAAGGTTTGGCGCTCGGCCCGGCGGTCATCGCGGCATGCCAGGCGGGGCTCCTGCTCGATGGCGGCGGCCACGCGATGGCGGCCGGCTTCACGGTCGCCGCGGTCAAACTCGAGGCGCTGCGCACCTTTCTCGCCGAGCGCCTCGGCGACGGCCGCGGCGGCGAGCCGCTCGAACCGCGCCTCGTCATCGACGGCGCCTTGTCGCTCGGCGCCGCGCAGGCGGGCCTCATCGACCACCTCGATCGGCTCGCGCCCTTCGGCGCCGGCAACCCCGAGCCGCGCTTTCTGTTTTGCGGCGTGCAGGTCGCCGCGGCCGCCCCGGTCGGCGGCAGCCATTTGCGCTGCCGCCTCGCCGAGCCATTGGGCGAAGGGAGGCTGGAAGCGATCGCCTTCCGCGCCGCCGACACCGCGCTCGGCCGCTTCCTGTGCGAGACGCGCGGCGCGGCGATCCATATCGCGGGCCATCTGCGGCGCGATACTTGGCGCGGCGGCGACCGGGTGGAGCTCGTCATCGACGACGCCGCCGCCGCCGCGGGCTAGCGGAATTCCTCCGGAACGAGCAGCACCTCGCGCGGCTCTGCCGCCGCGAAGGGCGGCTCGCGCGCGGCATATTGCGGCCAGTGCGCCTCCGCCATGCCGTGCGGCAAAAGAACGCCGATCATGCGGTAGCCGGTGCCGCGCAGATGGTAGTGGATCGCCGGGCGGTCGCTCTCGGGTTCGTCGCCGACCCTGAGCACGACGACCGGGCGAAACCGGCCGAGGCTGTCGAGGGCGCCCTCGACCGCGGCGCGGCCGTCGCCGGCGATGCGCAACGGGTCGAGGCGCAACAGGCGATGCTCGGCGACGAGCGAATCGAGGCTGCGGACCGCGGCGCCCGGCATGTCCTCGCGGCCGATCGTGCAGTGCGCGAGCTGGGCCTGCCGCAGCGCATTGGCGGCGAGCGTCTTCCTGGGCGCCTCGGCGCGCTCGGCTTCGGGCTCGGTGGCGAGCACCCGCCCGGCCGCCCCGACCGCGCGGGCGAGCGGCAAGGCCCATTTCCCGAGCTCGGCGCCGACCTCGATCGCCACCGCGCCGGGCCGCAAATAGCCGAGGGCGGCCGGATGGGCGCGCGGCGGCGCGAGCAGGGCCTCTCGGCCGGCCGCATCGAGCGGCGCCGGCACGAAGAGGAGGTCGCCCGTGCGATGCAGGAAATAGCGGCCCGGCCACTCCCGCGCGAGCCGCCCGATAAGGCGCCGCTCGCGCCACGCCGCGAGCCAGCCGAACAGGCCATATCGCCGCTCGCGCGGTCGCGAGAGCGCGTCGAGGAGCGCGGCAAGCGCGCCGAGGCCGCCCGGGGCAGTCCGGCTCTCTTCTTCTGTCACGTTCGTTCCGCCTTGTGCGCCGGGCATGGGGATGCCGATATCCTGGTCGTCCGACCTCGATAAACAGGAGCGGAACGAGAATGGCGCGGCAATCGATGAACGGCTCATCCGACCGCCGGATCCTCCTCGTCGTCGATGTGCAGAACGATTTCTGCCCCGGCGGCGCGCTCGCCGCGCCCGGGGCCGACAGGATCGTCCCAGCGGTCAACCGCCTCGCGCGCTCCTTCGCGCATGTCGCGCTGACCCAGGATTGGCATCCGCCGGGCCACCTTTCCTTCGCCGGCTCGCACCCGGGCAAGGCGCCGTTCGAGACGGTCGAGGCCGCCTACGGGCCGCAGATCCTGTGGCCCGACCATTGCGTCCAGGGCACGCGCGGGGCGGCCTTCCACCCCGCCCTCGAGGTGCCGCACGCGGAACTCGTGCTGCGCAAGGGATATGACCGCCGAATCGATTCCTATTCGGCGTTTCGCGAAAACGACCATAAGACCCCGACTGGGCTTGCCGCCTATCTCCGCGAGCGCGGCTTCGAGCGCCTCGTGCTGTGCGGCATCGCCACCGATTTCTGCGTCCTCTATTCGGCGCTCGATGCGGTCGCGGCCGGCTTCACGGTCGAGGTGGCGCCCGGCGCCTGCGCCGGCATCGATATGGACGGCTCGCTCGCCCGCGCGCTCGAGGCGATGCGGCAGGCGGGGGTGCGGTTCGTCTAGCTGGGCTGCACGCGCGCCGTGCGTGGTTCGAGACGCGCGCTGCGCGTGCTCCCCATGAGGAACCTTCTTGGTGACATTAAGAAGATCGTCATCCTGAGCCGGCGCGAAGCGCCGTGTCGAAGGACGCGCCGAGCCGATCCAGCCTCAGGCCCGGCGCGGCAGCGGCCGGCGCTCGACGACGAAGCCCGGCGTCTTGCGCGGCGGCGGGGCAAATTCCTCGATGTCGGCAGCCGGTGTTGCGGCGCGCGCGGCAGCGCGACGCAGCGGCGGCGCACCAAGCTTCCGCGGCGGCTTCTCGGCCGGGCGCTCGGCGCGGCGCACGTCGAGGTGATAGCCGTGCAGGGAGGCGCCGTTCATCGCCGCGACGGCGCGGTCGGCGGCCTTCTCGGTCGCGATGTCGACAAAGCCGTAGCGCAACTTCCGGCCGCTCCCCGGGTCGCGGGCGATGTAGGCGCTGAGCACGATGCCGTGCGGATCGAAGGCGTCGGCCAGTTCGTCGTCGCTGAACTCCGGCGGCAGGTTGGCGACAAAGACGTTGCCCCGGGTGTGTTTTGCTCGCATCAGCCTCGCCTCGTCCGATTTGTTCTCGAGCCCCGCTATGTTGCGGAGCAAAATGTCTTTGCCTCCCCGATTTGGGGAATGTTGACTTTGCACTGCTGCCTTGCAACGGGCTCGCGGATCCCCCCGGGCGGATAACGGGCGCGGAAAAGGGATTTGCCACGCGCCCTTCATCTCGGCAGCATTGGGCGGGCCGCAACGGCGGGAGGGCGATATGACGCAGCCGATGACGGGGAGAGCGGCATGACGCCGCGCGAGCGCGCCCGCTATTCGGCGCTTCCCGACCGGCCGCCACTGAAGCTGCCCGGCGGCGCCCGGCTCGTCCTGTGGACGATCGTCAACCTCGAATTCTGGGACATCGCGCGGCCGATGGCGCGGCAGGTGATCCCGGCGCCGACCGGCCAGGTGCTGTTGCCGGACGTGCCGAACTGGGCCTGGCACGAATATGGGATGCGGGTCGGCGTGTGGCGCTTCTTCGACCTCTTCGCCCGCCTCGGCATCCGCCCGACTTTGTCGATCAACGCGCGCGTCTGCGAGGAATACGAGCGGGTGGCGGGGGCCGCGCGCGAGGCGGGCTGGGAGTTCATGGGCCACGCCTGGGAGCAGATGCCGATCCACCGCGTCGAGGACCAGCGGGCGATGATCGAGCGCTCGCTTTCGACGCTCGAACGCTTCACCGGCACGCGCCCGAAGGGCTGGCTCGGCCCGGGCTTGACCGAGACCGAGGACACCCCCGACCTCCTCGCCGCCGCCGGCGTCGAATATCTCGGCGACTGGGTCTATGACGACGAGCCGACCGAGATCGCGACCGCGCACGGGCCGCTCGTGACGCTGCCTTATTCGGTCGAGCTCAACGACATCCCGATGATGCTCGTGCAGCACCACGAATCGGGCTATTTCACGCAGCGCTGCCTCGACAGCTTCGAGCGGCTCTACCGCGAGGGCGAAAGCCGCGCCAAGATCATGGCGATCGCCATCCACCCCTATCTCAGCGGCCAGCCGCACCGCATCAAATACCTCGAAGCCGTCTACGACCACGTCAACCGCTTCGCCGGCGTCCTCCACTGGAACGGCCTCGAGATCCTCGACTGGTACCGCGCCCGGAAGGGAGGAAGCTGATGCTGCCGACCGAGCGGCTGCCGTATTCCGCCATATCCGAGCGCCCGCGCCTCACCCTGCCGGAGGGCGCGCGCATGGCCGTGTGGGTCATCGTCAACGTCGAGGAGTGGGACATCAACGAGACGATGCCGCGCACCGTCCTCAGCCCACCCGCCGGCGGCTCGCCGATGCCGGATATTCCGAACTGGGCCTGGCACGAATACGGCAACCGGGTCGGCTTCTGGCGGATGCTCGAAGTCTTCGACCGGCACGCCGTGCGCGCGGTTCTCGCGGTCAACGGCAGCGCCATCGCCCGCTATCTGCCGATCGCCCGCGCCGCTCTCGAGCGGAAATGGGAATTCATCGGCCACGGCTTCGGCCAGAAGAACATGCAGAAGGTCGCCGACGAGCGCGCCGACATCCGGATGACCGCGGCGGCGATCGAGGGCTTCACCGGCAGGCGCCCCAGGGGCTGGCTCGGCCCCGGCCTGACCGAGACCTGGGAGACCCCCGACCTCCTCGCCGAGGAGGGCTACGACTATGTCTGCGACTGGGTGCTCGACGACGAGCCGGTCACCCTCGAAACCCGGGCGAAGCCGATCGTCAACATCCCCTATACGCAGGAATGCAACGACGTCGCGATGATGCTGATCCAGCATCACAAGGCCGGCGAATACTACGACCGCGCGCTCGATCAGTTCGAGCAGATCTACGCCGACGCCGCGGCTTCGGCGCGCATCATGGCGCTCGTCGTGCATCCCTACATCATGGGGGCGGCGCACCGCCTCAGGCATTTCGCGCGCGTCATCGCCGAGCTGCGCGAGCGCCCCGGCGTCTTGTGGTGGACCGGCGAAGAGATCCTCGACTGGTACCTTGTATCGGCCCGGCCGAAATCTTAAGGTAGCGCGGCCAGCGCAAGGCTGCGGCCTGTTCCCGGCTCAAGGGGGTGAGCCTGGACCGCCGGGCGACGTGCGACGAGAGGAGGTCCCCCGATGACCCTGCTATTCAACGGCTCCGCGGAACGCCAGCTCTGGTGCGCGGTCGTCGAGCGGGCGATGCAGGATGCGGTCGGGCTGAACGCGGCATTGGACCGCTGCGAGGCGCGCCGCCGCGAGCGGCAGGATGCGCTCAACTGGTTTGTCGAAGGCGGCCGCGACTATCAGATGGCGTGCGACGCCGCCGGCGTCGATCCCGTCCATCTGCGCCACCGCGTCCTCAGCCTCGCATCGCAGAGCGGGGAGGAAAGCCGGGCGCACAATTCGCACAGCGCCGCCGACCCCGTCGTCTAGAACCAGCGCGCCTTGTCGACCCGGTTGCGCAGTTCCTGCCCGGCGAGAAAGCGGCGGCAATTGTCGAGGATGATCGCGAAGCGGCGCTCGTCGAGATAGGGGCCGTAGCCGGCGACGTGCGGCGTCAGGAGCACCCCCGGCATCGTCCACAGCTTGTGGCCGGCGGGCAGCGGCTCCTCTTCGAAGACATCGAGCCCGGCGCCGGCGATCTCGCCGGCCTCGAGGGCGGCGGCGAGGTCGTCGAGCCGGGTCGTCATGCCGCGCCCGATGTTGATGAAATAGGCTTGGCGCTTCATTGCCCGGAACCGCGCCCGGTTCATCAAGCCTTCGGTCTCGGGCGTGTGCGGCACGGTCAGCACGACGAAGTCCGCCTGCGGCAAGAGCGCGTCCAACTCGTCGGCGCGGTGCAGCTCGGCGACCCCCGGCGGCTTCTCGCGGCGGCGCTCGTCGACGCCGAGGACGCGCATCCCGAAGGCGGCGGCGAGCCGCGCCACCTCGCCGCCGATGCCGCCGACCCCGACGACGAGGAGGGTCGCCTCCGGCAGGTGCACGACGCCCGCATCCTCCTCCGGCTTCCTCCATTCGCGGCGCAGCTGCTGCGGGATGTAGCGGTCGAGCCCGCGCGCGAAAGCCAAGACGAAGGCCATCACGTGCGCCCCGATATGGTCGTTGTAGATCTCGCGGAAATTGGTGATCTCGACGGGATGAGCGACCAGCGCCGGGTAGTAGTAGCCGGCCGGCGGGGCGGCCTGCGGCGCCTGCAGCCATTTGAGCCGCCGCGCCCGGGCCAACATCTCGGGCGGGATCGTGCCGTAGGCCGCCGCCGCCTCGCAGATCGCCCGCTCGGCGGCGGCGGCATCCTCGGCGAGAACGACCTCCATCTCCGGCAGCGCGGCGGCGAGCCGGGCGCCCAGTCGCGCGTCTTCCCGCTCTGCGGCGGCAGCATCAGAAAGCGGACGGGCATCGGCAATCTCCGGCGTTGGCGCTGGCTCTTCGGGCATTGTAGGCTCGTCCGCCGCAACGATCGACCCGAGGGGAGAAAAATGGCGCCGAACAGAAAGAAACTGCTGCTGCCGACGACGATGTCGAAGGCCGGCTGGGCGCTCGTCGAGGCGCGCGAGGATGTCGAAGGCGTCTCCTTCGCGCCGACCGTCGCGAAGGCGGAATTGCGCGAATTGCTCGCCGACATCTCAGGCGTCGCGCTCGGCGTGCAGCCGTTCAGCGATCCCGAACTCGACGCGGCGCCCAGGCTCGAAGTCGTCTCGCGCATCGGCGTCGGCTACGACGCGGTCGATGTGCCGGCGCTGACGCGGCGCCGAATCCCGCTGATGATCGGCGGCACCGCCAATTCGGTCTCCGTCGCCGAGGCCGGCGTCTTTCTCGTCATGTCGCTCGCCAGGAAGGGCGCGGCGATGGACCGGATGGTGCGCGAAGGCCGCTGGCACGACCGCTACAAGGACATGCCGGTCGATCTCTACGGCAAGACGGTCCTCATCGTCGGCTTCGGCAAGATCGGCACGCGCGCGGCGCGGCGCTACGCCGCGATGGAGATGCGCGTCCTCGTCTACGACCCCTATCTCTATTCCGAGACGATCCGCGGCATGGGCTACGAGCCGGTCGGCGATCTCGACGCCGCCGTCGCGCGCGCCGACTTCATCACGGTCCACTGCCCGAAGACCCCCGAGACGACGGGCCTCTTCGACGCCGCCCGGCTCGCGCACATGAAGCGCTCCGCCTATCTCGTCAACACGGCGCGCGGCGGCATCATCGACGAGCGGGCGCTCTACGACGCGCTGAAGGAGCGCCGCATCGCCGGCGCCGCCCTCGACGTCTTCGAAAAGGAGCCGACCCCCAGCGACAACCCGCTCCTCAGCCTCGACAATTTCATCGCCGCGCCGCACGTCGCCGGCGTCACCCGCGAGGCGGTCGACCGCATGGGGGTCGCCGCCGTCGAAAACATCCTCGGCGTCCTCGACGGCAAACCCAACCGCGAGAACTGCGTCAACAAGGAAGTGCTCGGGTGAAAAAAACCCTCTCCGCCCCTGGGGGCGGAGAGGGCAGGGTGAGGTGGGGGAGAGATGCGGCTGCGACGGCGAACTTTGACCGCCAGGCGGTTGCGTCGCGATTCCACCGACGCCGAGCAACTGTTATGGCGTGCGCTGCGCGAACTCCTTGCCGGCCGCCGCTTCCGCCGCCAGCATCCAGTCGGCGCGCATGTCGTCGACTTCG
>DASYYD010000392.1:0-1700 GCA_035934195.1 Allostellaceae bacterium
GTCGAGGTCGCGATGACCGACGCGGTCTTGAACCTCTGCCGCGTCAAGATGCGCGACCAGCAGCGGATCATGAAGGGGCCGCTCGCCGAATACCCGAACAAGAGCTTCGGCGATGCGGTGCCGCGCGCCGGCAACGCTTCCGGCGGCGGCCAGCCCGGCGCCGCCTTGCGCTGCGCCCCCGGCGGCCCGAACGACTGGGTCTACGTGATCATCCAGCCGCCTTGCTGGGCGCCTTTGATGAAGCTCTGCGGCCGCGAGGAACTGATCGAACACCCCGATTTCGCGACGCCCGAGGCGCGCCTGCCGCGCATCCCGGAATGCTTCGCGATCATCGAGAAATGGACGCTGACGAAGACCAAGTTCGAGGTCATGCGGACACTGAACGATGTCGACGTGCCCTCCGGCCCGATCCTGTCGATGAAGGACATCTACGAGGATACCTCGCTTTACGAGCGCGGTTATCTCGTCGAACTCGACCACCCGACGCGCGGCCGCTATGTGCAGCTCGGCATGCCGATCAACCTGTCGGATTCGCCGGTCGAGGTGAAGCGCTCGCCGCTCCTTGGCGAGCACACCGACGAGGTGCTCGGCTGGCTCGGCTACGCGGCGACGGAGATCGAGACGCTGCGCAAGGAAGGCGCGGTGTAGCGAGGCCGGATCGGTAGCTGTGCGTCCTTCGAAACGCCGGCTTCGCCGGCTCCTCAGGATGAGGAGATTTTCCTTAATGCCATCAAAAGCCTATCCTCATCCTGGGGAGCGCCCGCAGGGCGCGTCTCGAAGGACGTAGGACGGGTATGCAGCACGGCGCCCCGCAGCACGACCGCCGCATCCACCCCGGCTCGGGGCGCCGGCGCGGGCTCGATCATCCGAAGGGCCGGCAGGTCGATCCCGCGGCGCTCGCCGAGGTGCGGGAACTGCTGGGGCCGCGCGAGCGCCGGCGCGATCTGCTGATCGAGCACCTGCACCTGCTGCAGGACCGTTTCGGCTGCCTCCATGCGCGCCATCTGGCGGCGCTCGCCGAGGAGATGCGATTGGCCCTCGTCGAGGTCTACGAGGTCGCCTCCTTCTACGCCCATTTCGACATCGTCATGGAGGACGAGGCCACGCCGCCATTGACCGTGCGGGTGTGCGACTCGCTCTCCTGCGAGCTGGCGGGCGCGCTCGACCTCATCCAGGGCTTGCGGGCCCGGCTCGGGGACAAGGCGCGCGTCGTCCGCGCGCCTTGCATGGGCGGCTGCCACAACGCCCCCGTCGTCGCGATCGGGCACGCGCTGCACGAGCATGCGAGCCCGGAGAGCGTCGCCGCCGCAGTCGCGGCCGGCGGGACGCACCCCGCGATCCCCTCCTATATCGAGCTCGCGCAATACCGCGCGAAGGGCGGCTACCGGCTGCTCGATTCCTGCCGCAAGGGCGCGCGGCGGGTGGAGGAGATTATCGCGGCGCTCGAAAATTCGGGGCTGCGGGGTTTGGGCGGCGCCGGCTTTCCGACCGGGCGCAAATGGCGCTTCGTGTGCGCCGAGCCGGGGCCGCGGATGCTCGCGGTCAATGCCGACGAGGGCGAGCCCGGCACCTTCAAGGACCGCTGGTTTCTCGAAACCGACCCGCACCGCTTTCTCGAAGGCATGCTGATCGCCGCCTGGGCGATCGAGGCGGCCGGAATCTACATCTATCTGCGCGACGAATACCCGCAATGCCGCGAG
>DASYYD010000427.1:0-10083 GCA_035934195.1 Allostellaceae bacterium
CGGCGGCTGCGAGCTCGTCATGCTGTGCGACCTGACGATCGCCGCCGAGGACGCCACCTTCGCCGAGCCGGAAGTCAGGTTCTCCGCCGTCGGCCCGGCGCTCGTCATGCCGATGATCATCGGCTACAAAAAGGCCCGCGAACTCTTGTATTTCGGCGACGCGATCGATGCCGAGACGGCGCTCGATCTCGGCATGATCAACCGCATCGTGCCGGTGGCAGAGCTGCACTCGGCGAGCCTTGCCTATGCGAAGCGCCTGGCGCTGATCTCGCCCGAGGCGCTGTTCGCGACGAAGCTCGCGATCAATCGCGGCGCCGACCTCAGGGGTTTTCGCAACGCCATATATGCCGGGCTCGACGTCGTCGCCCCGCTCTACGCAAGCCAGACCGAGATGGGCGGCAAATTCCGCGAGATCGTCGAACGCGAGGGCGTCCCGGCGGCGGTGCGCTGGCGCGCCGCGCAATTCGCCGAATAGGGCCTAGGCCGGGGCGAACAAATCGGGGGCGGCCGCGCCCTGCCGCGGCAAGGCTGCGGCCGGCGCGGCAAAGGCGCGATCCTGCTGCAAGACGGGCAATACCCGCTCGGCGAAGAGCCGCATGTTCTTTTCGCCGTCGGCATGCGGCAGCCCGCCGAACGAGAATTCGGTGACCAGATGGTCGAGCCCCGTCAGCCGCTGCAGTTCGGCGATCTGTCCGAGGCAGTCCTGCGGCGTGCCGACGATCTGGATCTTGACGTAGAATTCGGTGGCCCGCTGCCGCTCCTCCTCGTCCTGCAAGCGGGCGTAGGTCTTCGCCATCTTGCCGTAGGATTCATACCCTTTGACGGTGGCGAGATGGCCGTCCGAGAAATGGTAGTGGTCGTCGATCGACTGCCATTTGCGGCCGAGCCATTGCATCGCCCGCTGTTGCGCCTCGTCGCGGCTTTCCGCGCAGGAGACGTTGGTCAGGACGATCGGCGGCGGCGGGTGGTGGCCGACGCCGAGCGCGATCTCGCGATAGCTGGTGATGCTCTCGGCCGCCTTCGCCCATTCGTTCTGCATGACGACGAGGATGCCGAAGCCGAGCTTGGCCATGATCTCGGCCGATTCCGGGCTTACCGAGGAGGCGTAGAAGCGCTCTTCCGGGTGCGAGATCGGGCGCGGGCGGATCGCCGTGCGCGGGATCTGGTAGAACTCGCCCTGCCATTCGAATTCGGGCTCGGCGAGCGCCTTGCGGATCAATTGCGCCGCCTCGGCGAAGCGTGCCCGCGCTTCGCCCATGGGCACGCGGAACCCCGCATATTCGACGCTAGCCGCGCCGCGGCCGAAACCGAAGAGGCAGCGCCCGCCGCAAAGGATGTCGAGCAGCGCGATCTCTTCGGCGACGCGGATCGGGTCGTGCCAGGGCAGCACGATGACCGCCGTCCCCAGGAGCAGCCGCTTGGTGCGGCCGGCGAAGTAGGCCAAAAGCTGGGTCGGCGCCGGCGACATCGCATAGCCGGTGAAATGGTGTTCGAGCGCGAACAGCGAATCGAAGCCGAGCGGCTCGGCGAGGTCGCCCATCGCCAGATGGTCGCCGACGACCGCCACGTCGGGCCGGCCGGCCTCCGACAGCATGTTGAGAGCAATGCCGACCTTCATCGCTTTCTTCTCCGTCACCAGAGATGCAGGACCGCCTTGCCGGCGAAATCGCGATCGACGAGGCGCCGGGCGATGGCGCCGATCTCGCTCCAAGGCGCCTCGACCGCGACGAGCGGCCTGAGCGCGCCCTCGGCGATGAGGCCGGCAAGGATCGCCAACCCTTCCGACGCCGGCTCGACACGCCGCAATTCGTGGAAGAGCGTGAGGCCATAGAGCCTTGCCCCGCCCGCCTGAAAAAAGTCGCGGCTGGCGATCGTGCTCTCGGCCGCTTCGGAAGCCCCGAAATGCACACAAGTACCGTCCGGCCGCAGCATCTTGAGCGCGGCGCGCAATGCCGAGCCGCCGACCGAATCGAGGATCAGGTGAAAGGGCCCGTGCGCGGCGGCGGCGCCGAGGTCGGGGCCGAGCACGGTGCGCTCGCCGCACCATTCCGCGACGATCGGTTGCAGCTCCCTCCGCCGCACATGGCCCCAGACGAGCGCCCCCGAACGCCGCGCCAACTGGCAGGCGAGGTGCCCGACCCCGCCCGAGGCGCCGTCGATCAACACCTTGCGGCCAAGGAGGAGCCCGCCCTGGCGCAGCGCGTGCAGCGCCGTCAAACCGGCGACCGGGAGGGTCGCGGCCTGCGCGTCCGTGACGTTGGCGGGGAGCGTGGCGACGGCATGGCTGCGGCAGTTGACGATCTCGGCCCAGGCGCCGGACGGCAACAGGCCGACGACGCGCGCGCCGCGGCCGGGCCCGGTGCCGTCCGCGGCCTCGCTTTCGACGGTGCCGACGAAGTCCCAGCCCGGCCGCGCCCCCGCTTCGGCTTGCGACAGGGCGCGCCGCACCTCGCCCCGGTTCAGCGAGATGGCGCCGACCTTCACCCGGACCTCGTCGCTCTTCGGCGGCATGATCGCGACCGGCCGCAGCACGAGCCTTTCATCGGCCGACGGATCGACGACGACGGCGCGCACGCTGTCGGGCATCTCGCGTCTCCTCCTCTGCGCTTCCTCACTCTATGCTAGCGCCGATAGGGTTCCGCCGCCACGCGGGGATGGATTGTGGATTTCGCATGTCGTTGGCTTGGCTTATCCCAGGCGGTTGGGTTATATGCCGACTGTTGTTCGGTTCCATGGCTGGCGGGTAGTCGTCTATCCGAACGATCACCGGCCCGCGCACGTCCATGTCTTCGGAGGTGGTGGAGAGGCCGTCTTCATTCTGAACTGTCCGCAGGGGCCGCCGGAATTACGAGAGAGCTACGCATACGATCGGGGCGAACTGACCCGGATGCAGCGCGCACTCGGCGAGAAAATTGCCGACCTGTGCAACGAGTGAAGCAGGATCCATGACCGTGAGTGAGCGAGAATTCGTCCGGGCCGAGCGACGCATGGAGGCGCTGCGGCAGGCGGGCCACGCGGTATCGGTGCGCTATGACCGGCGGAGGTCGCGGATTGTCGTGCGCCTCAGCACCGGAGTCGAGTTAGCCTTTCCGCCGCGGCTTGCCGAAGGATTGGTGGGAGCGGCACCATCGGATCTGGCCGATATTGAAATCAGCCCGTCCGGCCTCGGGCTGCACTGGCGAAAGCTCGATGCCGATCTGTACATTCCCGCTCTGTTGCAGGGTGTTTTCGGTTCGCGGCGGTGGCTGGCCGCGCAACTCGGGGCGGTAGGCGGTAGGGCGCGAAGCCCGGCGAAGGCTGCGAGCTCGCGTGCCAACGGCCGCAAAGGCGGGCGGCCGCGCAAGGAGGCGAGCGGAAAGCGATGACGCAATGGCGGATCGGCAAGGTCGTCGTCACGAAGGTCGTCGAGCTCGAGGTGACCGGCGGCAGCCGCTTCATCCTGCCGCAGGCGGTGCCCGAGACGATCCTGCCGATCGGCTGGCTCTGCCCGCATTTCGCCGACGAGCGGGGCCGATTGAAGATGAGCATTCACGCCTGGTCGTCGAAACGCCCGCTCGCCGCATCCTCGTCGACACCTGCCTCGGCAACGACAAGGAGAACCGCCGCATCCCCGGCTGGAACAACTTGCAGGGGCCGTTCCTCGCCGATCTCGAACGGGCGGGCTATGCGCGCCGATCGATCGACACGGTCCTCTGCACGCATCTGCATGTCGACCACGTCGGCTGGAACACGATGCTCGAAAGTGGCCGGTGGGTCCCGAGTTTCCCCAATGCGCGTTACCTCTTCGGCCGCGTCGAATACGAGCATTGGAGCGCGCAGCACGAGCGCGAAGACATGGCGTTCGTATTGGCGGACTCGGTGCGCCCGGTCGTCGAGGCCGGGCTCGTCGATCTCGTCGAAGCCGAGCACCGGGTCTGCGAGGAGGTCAGCCTCGTGCCGACGCCGGGGCACACGCCGGGGCATGTCAGCGTGCGCATTTCCTCGGCGGGCGAGGACGCGCTGATCACCGGCGACTTCATGCACCATCCCTGCCAGATCGCGCATCCCGAATGGTCCTCGGCCGCCGACAGCGACGCGCAAGTGGCGCGGGCGACGCGCGAGCGGATGTTGACCCGGCTCGCCGAGACGCCGATTCTCGTCATCGGCACGCATTTCGCGGGTGCGACGGCGGGCTATATCCTGCGCGACGGCGTGGCTTTCCGGCTCGCCGTCGCTTGACGCGAGAGGGAAGGGAATGGGCGAGCGCGTCTTCGACGGCCTCAAGGTGATCGACTGCGCGAGCTACATCGCCGGGCCGGCGGCGGCGACGGTGATGTCGGATTTCGGCGCCGAGGTCGTGAAGATCGAGCCGCCCGGCGCGGGCGACCCCTACCGCCGCCGCGCCACCCCGCCGCTCGGGCCAGGGAGCGCCGAAAACCCCGGCTTCATCCTCGACTCGCGCAACAAGAAGAGCCTTGCGCTCGATCTTTCGACGCCGGCCGGGCGCGCCGTCCTTTATCGCCTCGTGCGCGCGGCCGACGTCTTCATCACCAATTACCCGCTGCCGGTGCGCCGCCGGCTCGCGATCGGTTGGGAGGATCTGGCGCCATTGAACGGGCGCCTCGTCTATGTCTCCTTCACCGCCTATGGCGAGGTCGGCCCCGAGGCGGAGAAGCCGGGCTTCGACGCGACCGCCTGGTGGGCGCGCACGGGGCTCATGCATCTGGTGCGCGCCGGCAAGCAGGCGACGCCGGCGCGCTCGCTCCCCGGAATGGGCGACCACCCCTCGGCGATGGCGACCTACGGCGCGATCGTCACCGCGCTCTATCAGCGCGAGAAGACGGGCAAGGGCGCGCTCGTCGGCTCCTCGCTGCTCGCCAATGGCCTGTGGGCCAATGGCTGCCATCTGCAGGCGACGCTCCTCGGCGAGCGGGTCGAGCCGCAGCCGGCGCGCGAAGAAGGGCTCAATGCGCTGCGGATGCATTACCGCTGCCGCGACGGGCGCTGGCTCTTGCTCTCGATCGTCGCCGAGGAGCGCCGCTGGGACGTGTTCAAGCGCGCCATTGAAGATCCGGCCCTCGACGACGACCGCTTCGCCGCCGCGGCCTCGCGCGAAGCCCATGCGAAGGAGCTGATCGCCGTTCTCGACAAGGCTTTCGCGCGCCGCGACCTCGCCGAGTGGCGCTTGATCCTCGACCGCGCCGGCCTTGTCTTCGGCATCATCGCCGAGATGGACGACATCCCGAACGACGCGCAGATCCGCGCGATCGGGGCGCTGGTGCCCTATGAAGACGACGAGGCGCTGACGCTCGACAGCCCGTTCTGGATCGCGGGGCAAGAGAAGGCGCGGCCGCGCCGCCCGCCCAAGGTCGGCGAGCACAGCGAGGCAGTCTTGCGCCAGTGGGGTTTCGGCGGCGGCGAGATCGAGGAGCTTCGCGCCGCGGGCGTCATCGCATGACGCCCGCGGCGCGGCTCGCCGCGCTCCTCGATCATCTCGGCATCGGCCGGACGCATCTGGCGGCGCAGATCGCCGCCGAAGCGGCCGATTTCGTCGCGGCATGCCCCGACCGCATCGCCGGCATCGGCCTGTGCGCGCCGAGCCGGCGCGATCCGGCGCCTTTTGCGCCCTTCGCCGGCCGGCTCTTGCTGATCGCCGGCGAGCGCGGCGAGTCGGCGGAAGTCGCCGCCCGCGCCGCGCGGCTGCTGCCGGCCGCCCGCCGGCACGTCCTCGCCGGTTACCAAGCCTGGACCTGGACCGATGTCGCCGCCGAGCGGACGGCCGAGGTCGCCGAGGCGATGACGGGCTTTCTCGCCGAGCATCACGCCGAGCCGCCGCGCCCGCCGGCGCGCGAGGGCAGCCACGCCGGCATTTCCTGGCGGGTCGAAGGCTCGGGGCCGGCGCTCCTTCTCCTGCCGTTCTTTCTCGCGCCCTCGCAATGGGCGCCGGCGGTGCCGCTGCTCGCCCGGCGTTTCACCGTCGTCATGCTCGGGGGGCCGCATCTGGGTGGCGTCGCCTCGCTCGAGGACCGGGCCCGGGCGCCCTCCTATCGGGCGATGTTCAACAGCCTCGTCGATTGCCTGGCGCCGCTGCCGGGCGAACGCATTCTCGAAGTCGGCTGCGGCGCGGGGTCGCTCGTGCGTCTTTTGGCGCGGCGCCTCGGCGAGGACAACCCGATCACCGCCGCCGACCTCAACCCGTTCCTGCTGCGCGAAGCGGGGCTCCTCGCCGAAGCCGAGGGGTTGGCTTCGCGCATCCGCTTCGTCGAGGGGAACGCCGAGCGCCTGCCGATCGAGGACGCCCTCTTCGAGTGCGTCTATTCGGTGACCGTGCTGGAAGAATGCGACGCCGACCGGGCGATCGCCGAAATGTTGCGCGTGACGCGGCCGGGCGGCCGGGTGGCGGTCGCGGTGCGCGCCCTCGATCTCTCGCAATGGTGGAACCTCGACCTGCCGGAGAGCGTCCGCGCCAAGGTGGCGATGCCGCCGCAATCGGTCGGGAAAGAGGGCGTCGCCGACAGGAGCCTTTATCCGCGCATGCGCCGCGCCGGCCTCGAGGACCTCGTCGCCTTCCCCTATCTGGTGACGCTCGACAACCCGGCGGGGCCGATCTGGCGCAACCGCGAGGAGCACGCGCTCTCCCGCCTCGATCCCGAGGAGACGGCGCTGTGGCAAGAGGCGCGCGAGCGGGCGGCCGCGCAGGGGCTTCTCTTCATGGCGCATCCGCTGCATTGCGCGGTCGGCAGGAAGCCGGCGCGCGGCTGATGGAGGAAGCGGCGATGGACATGGCGACGATGATCGACCGGCTCCTGATCAACGACCTCTTCGTGCGCTATACGAGGGCGCTCGATGGAGGCGACGTCGAGGGGATCGTCGGCTGCTTCACCGAGGAGGGCTCGCTCGAAAGCCCGGCCGTCGGCGCCTATCGCGGCCGCGACGGCGTGCGCGAATTCGCCCGCCGCTTCGCCCGCTTTCACGAAGAGGGCGCGCAGTTGCGCCACGTCATCTCGAACCTCGCGGTCGAGATCGCGGGCGAGCGGGCGCGCGCCACCTGCTACCTGTTGAATGTCATCACGCAGAACGGGCAGAGCCGGCTGCTCGCGCCCGGCCATTACGAATGCGACCTCGTCAAGCAAGGCGGCGCCTGGCTCTTCGAGCGCCGCCTCGTGATCCTCGACCACGCGGTGACGCTCGAAGGCGTGTGATTTATCGCACCGACCGGATTGCATCGCGGCCGTGCGTACTTCGAGACGCGCCCTTTGGGGCGCTCCTCAGCATGACGGGGACCGTTTATTGCATGAAGAAAGCCCATCATCCTGAGCCGGAGCGCAGCGCCGTGTCGAAGGACGCACGGCGTTGATCGGAGCAGCAGAGCAGTTTATTCAACCGTTTCCAGCCGGAAGCCCTCGCCCCAGCGCCGGATGTGGCCGACCGAGGGCGAGGGGAAGTGCATCGTGCAGCAGAGCGTCTGCGTGTCGCAGTAGCGCTCGAGAAAGCGCCGGCGCGTGTCGGACGCCTGCGCGCGGTCGTAATCGACCCGCATCACCAGGTCCGGATAGCGCGCCTGCAGCGGCGAATGAATAAGGTCGCCCGTCAGCACCGCCTTGTCGCCGCCGCGCCCGACGCATACCGCGAAATGGTCGGGCGTGTGCCCCGGGGTCGGGAAGAGGCGCACATGGTCGTCGAGCGCCCATTCGCTCGCGACGAAATCGGCGCGCTGCGCCTCGACGACCGGCAATACGCTGTCGGCCATGGCCTCGATCGGGTTCTTCTGGTGCTCCTCCAGCCAATAGCCGTATTCGCGGCGCGAGAAGAGATAGCGCGCATTGGGGAAGGTCGGGACCCAGCGCCCGTTCGAGAGCCGCGTGTTCCAGCCGACGTGGTCGGCGTGCAGATGCGTGCACATGACGTAGTCGATGTCCTCGACCGCGATCCCGGCGGCTCTGAGGGCGCGCATGTAATGGTCGTCCTGCTTGTGGTGCCAGGCCTCGCGCAGCGGCCGCGATTTGTCGTTGCCGATGCAGGCGTCGACGAGGATCGTGTGAGAGGGCGTCTTGACGACGTAGGATTGGAAGCAGAGGACGAGCTTGTCGGTCGCCGGATCGAGCGCCGCCGGTTCGAGCCACGAGCGGTTCTCGTCGAGCAGCGCGGGCGACAAGGTCGGCAGGAATTCGAGCACCGGCGTGAACCCCTGCTCCTGTTCGACGATGCGGTGGATCGTCATGTCGTCGACGGCAAAGCTCGTGCGCATCGTTCCCGTCCCTTCCCGAGAGTGTCATCGCAGAGGATAGTAATGCGGCGACCCTCGATCACCAACGCGCGGCTGTGAGAATGACCGACAACCCGTTTTTCGCGACCTGGACGACCCCCTGGGGCCTGCCGCCTTTCGACCGCATCCGGCCGGAGCATTTCCCGCCGGCCTTCGCGCGCGGCATGGAAGAGGAAAAGGCGGCCGTCGCGGCGATCGCGGCGAACCCCGAGCCGGCGAGTTTCGCGAACACGGTCGCGGCGCTCGAAAAATCGGCGCGCCTCCTGGACCGGGTCGGCGCCGTCTTCTTCAACCTCGAAGGCAGCAACAGCAGCGAGGAGATCGAAAGGGTCGCCCGCGACCTCGCGCCGAAGCTGGCGCGGCACCGCATGGCGATCGCGCTCGACGAGGGGCTCTTCGCGCGCCTCGACGCGCTCTACCGGCGGTGCGGCGAATTGGCGCCCGCGCCGGACGAATTGCGCCTCCTCGAGCGCCGCCACTCCGACCTGGTGCGCGCCGGCGCGCAACTCGGCGCGGCGGAAAAGGCGAGGCTGGCGGCGATCGCCGAGCGGCTGGCGACCCTGGAGACGCAGTTCGGGCAGAACGTCCTCCATGACGAGAGCGATTTCGCGCTCGTCCTCGACGAGGAGGACCTCGACGGGCTGCCGGATTTCGCCCGCGCGGCGGCGGCCGAGGCGGCGAAGGAGCGGGGACAGGAGGGTCGCTATGCCGTGACGCTTGCGCGCTCGGCGGTCGAGCCGTTCCTGACCTTTTCCAGGCGCCGCGACCTGCGCCGCCTGATCTACGAGGCCTGGACCCGGCGCGGCGCGCACGAAGGCGAGCACGACAACCGGCCGCTGATCCCGGAAATCCTCGCCTTGCGCGCCGAGAAGGCGCGGCTTCTCGGCTTTTCGAGCTACGCCGATTACCGGCTCGACGACACGATGGCGAAGACGCCCGAGGCCGCCGAGCGCCTCCTCGACGAGGTATGGCGGCCGGCGAAAGGCAAGGCGGCGGCCGAGCGCGCCGAGCTCGAAGGCATCGCTCGCGAGGAAGGGCTCAACGAGCCCATCATGCCGTGGGATTGGCGCTACTACGCCGAAAAGGTGCGGCAGCGCCGCTTCGATCTCGACGAGGCGGCGCTCAAGCCGTACTTCGTCCTCGACAACATCATCGAAGCCGCCTTCGACACCGCCGGGCGGCTCTTCGGGCTCGCCTTCGCCGAGCGCAAGGACCTCGCGCTCTATCATCCGGATGTGCGCGCCTTCGAGGTGCGCGACCGCGCGGGGCGCCCGGTCGGGCTTTTCCTGCGCGACGATTTCGCGCGGTCGAGGAAGCATTCGGGCGCCTGGATGTCGAGCTACCGCGACCAGGAGAATTTCGCGGGCGAGGTTTTGCCGATCGTCGTCAACAACAACAATTTCGCGAAGGGCGCGCCGACCCTTCTCTCGTTCGACGACGCGAGGACGCTCTTCCACGAATTCGGGCATGGGCTGCACGGCCTCCTGAGCCGGGTGCGCTTCCCGACGCAATCGGGCACCGCGGTCAAGCGCGACTTCGTCGAGTTCCCCTCGCAGCTGTTGGAGCACTGGATCGCGCAGCCGCGAGTGCTGCGCCGCTTCGCCCGCCACGCCGCAACCGGCGCGGCGTTGCCGGAGGAGGTCATCGAGCGCTTGCTGAAGGCGCGCACCTTCAACCAGGGCTTCGCGACGGTCGAATACACCGCCGCGGCGCTGATCGACATGGAGCTGCACCGGCGGGAGTGGAGCGAAGGCTTCGACATCGAGGCTTTCGAGCACGCGTTCCTCGCGCGGATCGAGATGCCGGCGGCGATCGAACTGCGCCACCGGCCGGCGCAT
>DASYYD010000433.1:0-2614 GCA_035934195.1 Allostellaceae bacterium
CCGCCCGCGCCGCCGACATGAACTTGCGCGCATGCGTCACCGCCTCGACATAGAGGAGGATGGCGCGGGTTCCGGCCTCGGCCGCGAGGTAATCGAGCATGTCGCCGAAATCGACATCCGCCATGTCGCCGAGCGAGACGACATGCGAGAAACCGATGCCGCGCGGCGCCGCCCAGTCGAGCACGGCGGTGATCATCGCCCCCGACTGGCTGACGAAGCCGAGGTCGCCCGGGCGCGCGGCGATGTGCGAAAAGGTGGCGTCGAGCTTCACGCCCGGCACCATGATGCCGACGCAGTTTGGCCCGACGAGGCGCAGGAGATTGGGCCGCGCCGCGGCGAGCGCCAAATCCTGCAGCCGCTTTCCCTCTTCGCCCAATTCGCCGAACCCGGCCGAGATGACGACCGCCGCCCGGCAGCCGCGCCCGCCCAATTCGGCGACGAGGCCGGGGGCGCTCGGCGGCGGCGTCGCGATCACCGCGAGGTCGGGAACTTCGGGCAGGCTCGCCACGTCGGGGAACACCGCCGCCCCGCCGATGCGTTTATGGTGCGGATTGACCAGCATGAAGGGGCCCGCGAAACCGGCGCGCCGCAGGTTGCGGGCGAGCACCGCCCCGACCGAGCCGCGCCGCGGGCTCGCGCCGAGAAGCGCGATCGAGCGGGGCCGGAACAGCCTGTCGAGATTGCGCACCGACATGTCGCGAGGGCTCCGGGGTTGAACGGCGAAGGCTCAAACGTAAATCGTGGCTCGCCCGCTCCTTTGCGATGGATCGAGCCCCGATCCCGATTACCCGACCGAGGAGGCATTCGATGAAAGAGATACCGCGCCCGGCCACCGTCTCCGAGATCGTCGAGATCCTCGGAGCGCTCGACGACGATCTGGTGACGCGCATCCTCGCGACGGGGGCGAGCGCGGCGGAGGTGCTCGAAGCCTTCACTTGGGCGAACGCCGACGACCAGATCGGCACCGACCTCGAGCGCCGGCCGCGCGGCGCCGCCGCGCAGGTCTACGAGATCCTCAAATCCGAGGAGCCGGAGCCCGAGGAGCGGGCCTGACGTCGGGCGGCACGAGGCGCCAGAGCAACAGCGCGTAGAGGAAGACGAGCGCGTAAAGGGCGACGAAAAACCACATCGGCAGCGGCCAGAAGAGGAGCCGGTCGACCCAGCTCATGATCAGCAGCGCCCTGCTCCCGCCGCCGAGCAGCGCGTCCTGCCACAGCGTCAGAAAGCAGGCGCGGCCGAAGAGCGCCTGCAGCGCGACCGCCGCCAGCGCCGCGACGTGCAGCGCCCGCCACCAGCGGACCCGGACAAAGCGCCAGCCGTACCAGCCGCCGAGCGGCACCGCGACGACGCCGAAGAGGTTGAAGAAGACGACCGCCAAGTGGACGGCGAGCACGACGGCGGCGAGAAGGGCGGCGGGGTGCGCGGCCATGTCTATGGAACTGCGTCCGAACCTGGTTTATCTCTCTATCCTACCGCGCCGCAGAGCGAGGGAGGAGACGATGCCGCAACAAACGCCGGGGCCGGATGCCGCGCTCGATTTGGCGGCGCCGTTGCCGACCGAGGGCGCGGCGGCGCTCGACGACCGCACCGAGGGGCTCCCCGTCTTCGGCCCCGCCGAGTGAGCGGCGGCGAATAACTCGATAGGGCGCTGGCAATGACCGAACATGCCCCCGGCGGGCCGGGGATTCCACCGACCTGGACGAGCAGCGCCAAGGACATGGTCGGCACCTCGCTCGGCACCTCGCGGCTGTGGTTCACGCTCGGCTACGGCATCATCAACGAGATCTATTACCCGCGTGTCGACCTGCCGCAGATCCGCGACCTCGGCTTCATCGTCGCCGACGGCAAAGAGTTTTGGATCGAGGTCAAGCGCGTCTACAACTATCGCCTGCGCCTGCTCGCGCCCGGCGTGCCGGCCGTCGAGATCGTGCACGAGCACGAGCGCTTTTCGCTGCGCCTGCGCATCACCCCGGACCAGCAGCGCGACGTATTGGCGATCGAATGCCAGCTCGAGGGCCAGCCGGAATTGCGGCTCTATGCGTTGCTTGCGCCGCATCTTGGCGCGACCGGAAACGGCAACACCGCCTGGATCGCGAATTATCGCAAGCGGCGTGTGCTGCTCGCCGAGCAGGGGCCGTTCGGGCTTGCGCTGGCCGCCGTCGGCGCCAAGCAGGAGGATGCCGTCGGCCGGGCGAGCGTCGGCTACGTCGGCGACAGCGACGGCTGGCAGGATTTCGCGCGCAACGGCCGGATGAGCTGGGAATACTCGAACGCCGGGCCCGGCAATGTCGCGATGATGGCGGAATTGCCGCGCCGCGCCGTCTTGGCGCTCGGCTTTGGCAGCAGCGGCGAATCGGCGGCGACGCTCGCCATCTCGAGCCTGTTGCAGCCGTTCGACGCGATGCTGCAGTGGCAGATGGCCGATTGGCAGGAATGGCAGGCGCAGCGCAGCGCCCGCTCTGCCCTGCCGCTCGACGTGCCGCAGGCGCTCGACGAGGAGTTCCTCGTCTCGACGATCGTGCTGCGGGCGCATCTCGACAAGACCTATCCCGGCGCGATGGTGGCGAGCCTCAGCGTCCCCTGGGGCGACACCGGCGACGAGCGCGGCGGCTAT
>DASYYD010000453.1:0-5964 GCA_035934195.1 Allostellaceae bacterium
CGACGCGCCGCTGCGAGGGCCTCGATATTGGCCGCGCTCGCCGCGAGCTCGCCGAGCGACACGCTGCCGCGCGAGTCGAGCGCGGTTCCCAAAAGCGGCATCGAGAGCTCGCCCGAATCGGCATACGCGGCGCTCGCCCACATACCCGCCGCGAGCGCCATCGACCCCACCGTGCCGAGAAGCTTCAACATCGCGGTCCCCGCCGGCGGAAACTCGGACGCGAAGCGTCCCGCCATCCCGGAGGCCGCGCCGGACATCGACAGGTTGTGCATCGCGGGTGTTGTTCAGCTTATCCGCGGCGCAGAAGAAATCAATAGTCGGGACCTGTTGCGGCGCAACGCGTCATTCGCGCCAGCCTGTCGCCATCGCGGCGACGAGCGCGCAGAGCGCCAAGCCGGTCCCGCCGAGCGTCAGCGGCAGGCTGGCGGTGCCGACGAACGCCGCCAAAAGGACAAGCCCGGCGGCAGCGGTGATCGCGATGACAATTCCGGTCTTGATGGCCGGTCCCCCCCCAACGGCGGGCGAGGATAGGGCGCGGGCGTCAACAGGGCGTGGCGGCCGGCGTCAAAAGAGCGTCAAAAAGGACCGCGGGCGGGGCGTCTGCTCACAAGGCCTCGCTGCGGATGCAGCGCACGACCTCCTCGATCGCCGTGTCGCCTTCCAGCACCGCCAATAGCCCGCTGTCGAAAATCGGTCGCATCCCGCCCTTGACGGCAGCCTCTTCGATCGCCGCTTCGTCGGCACGGCTGTAGATCAGCCGGTCGATCTCCCGGCTCGGCACCAGCAGCTCGGCGATCGCGCGGCGCCCGCGATAGCCGGTGCCTCGGCATTGCGGGCAGCCGACCGGGTGCTGCAGCACGATCGCGTGGTTGCCGGCCAGGCGAGCGAGCCGAAAGCGCTCGACGAGCGCGGCCGGCGCCTCCTCGGCCCGCTTGCACTCCGGGCACAGTCGGCGCACCAGCCGCTGCGCCAGCACCGCCTTCAGGGTCGCGGTCAACAGGTAATCCTCGAGCCCCATGTCGCGCAGCCGCGTCACCGTCGCGGCGGCCGAGTTGGTATGCAGGGTCGAAAGGACCAGGTGCCCGGTCAGCGCCGCCTGCACCGCGATCTGCGCGGTCTCGAGGTCGCGGATCTCGCCGATCATGATGACGTCGGGATCCTGTCGCAGTATCGAGCGCAACAAATTGGCGAAGCTGAGCCCGATCTGCGGCTTGACCTGGATCTGGTTGATGCCGGCCAGCTGGTATTCGATCGGGTCCTCGACCGTGACGATCTTGCGCACGACCGAGTTGAGCTGCAAGAGCCCGGTATAGAGCGTCGTCGTCTTGCCGCTGCCCGTCGGCCCGGTGACCAGCACCATGCCGTTCGGCAGGTTAAGGGCATGTTCGACGCCGTGCCGGATATCCTGTGGCAGGCCGAGCTTTTCGTAGTCGAACTCGACCGCGGTGCGGTCGAGGACGCGCAGCACCACGCTTTCGCCGTGCAGCGAGGGGACCGTCGAGACGCGGAAATCGATTTCGTGGCCGCGTACCGTCAATTTGATGCGGCCGTCCTGCGGCAGCCGACGCTCGGCGATGTCGAGCCGCGCCATGATCTTGACCCGCGAGATGATCGCGGCCTGCAGCCGCGACGGTGCCGATTCGACCTCGTGCAACACGCCGTCATAGCGATAGCGCACCCGCAGGCGGTCCGGGAACGGTTCGAGGTGGACGTCGGAGGCCTGCGTTTCGACGGCCCGCGTGATCAGCTGATTGACGAGCCGGATGACCGGCGCCTCGCTCGCCAGATCCTTCAATCGCTCGGCGTCCTCCTCCATCGGCGCATCGTCCGAAACCACCTCGTCGAGCAGCGAAGCGGCCTCGTCATTGTCGTCCGGCTCGGCATAGAGGCGGTCGAAGGCCGCCTCCAGCTCGATCGGCACGGCGACGGCGATGCCGACGGGGCGGCCGAGGGCGGCCGCCACCGCATCCCGGGTAAAACCGTCGAGCGGATCGGCCATGGCCAGCACGGTGTAGCCGTCGGGCGCGGCGAGCGGCATCGCCCGCACCCGGCGCAGGAATTTCGCCTTGAGCTCGTCGGCGAAGAGCGGCGATTCGGGATAATCCGCCGCCGCCACCAGCGGCGCCCCGATCAGTCGCGCCAAGGCCTCGGCGAGCGAGCGCTCGCTGACGAGGCCGAGCTGGGTCAACACCCGGTCGAGCCGGCCGCCGGTTTCCGCGGCGACCCGCCGGGCGCGGTCGAGCGTGCGGCCGTCGAGGGCGCCCGATTCGACGAGCGTCGCGCCGAGCTTGGCGACCGCGTCGGCGGTTTGGTCCGTGTTCATCGATTGCGGGTCCGGTCCCGAAGGGCCGTCCGGGAGCAAAGGTCTTGTCTTTTCGCGTGTCGCCGACATGGTCTACATGATAACCGAAGAAGAGCGGTGGGGCGAGAGCGCGGATTCACTATGCAATTTCTCGCCGACTTGCCGGGACGCTTCGCCGGTTTCGGGGTGGCCGGATGGAGCGCGGTCGCCGCCGCCCCTTTTATCGGCAGCTTTCTCGGAGTGGTGATCCGGCGCCTGCCCGACGCGGTCGGGCTTTCCTGGACGCGCTCGCGCTGCGAGAAATGCGGCACGCGATTGCGGCCCCGCGATCTCGTCCCGCTCTTCAGCTGGCTCGCGGCGCGCGGCCGCTGCCGCTATTGCGGGGAGCCTCTCGGCTGGTTCTATCCGGGGGTCGAATTGGCCGCGCTCGCCGTCGCTGTCGTCTCATTCGCGGTCGATCGCGGCCTCTGGGGCTGGCTCGACTGCGTGCTCGGCTGGTGGCTTCTCGCCCTCGGCTGGATCGATCTGCGGCGCCTCGTCCTGCCCGACGCGCTGAACCTGCCGCTGATCGTCGCCGGTCTCGCCGCCGCCCTCCTGTGGTCACCGGAGGACCTCGAGGCCCGCGCGCTCGGCGCCGTCCTCGGCTATCTGGGCCTCGCGGCAATCGCCCTTCTCTACCGCCGCCTGCGCCGGCGCGAGGGGCTGGGCGGCGGCGACCCGAAGCTGTTCGCCGCCGCCGGCGCCTGGGTCGGCGCCCTGGCGCTGCCGAGCGTCCTCCTCCTCGCCGCGCTCTTCGCGCTCGCCGCCGCCGGCGCCGCAGCCGCGGGAGGCGGCCGCCTGCGCCGCCACTCGGCCTTGCCGTTCGGGCCGCCGCTCGCGCTCGCCATCTGGCTCGTCTATCTGTTCGGGCCGCTCTCGTTCTGAGGCGCAGAGCGGCGCGCGCCGTTTGGCCCGCCGGCAAAAACCGGGTATGTCGAAAGGCGCCTGTCGAGGAAAAGTCGATGATTCACCCGGTCATCCTGTCCGGCGGCTCCGGAACTCGGCTGTGGCCGATGTCGCGCATGCTCTACCCGAAGCAGCTGTTGAACCTCGCCGGCAGCGGCAGCCTGTTGCAGCAAACCGTGCTGCGGGTCGCGGATGCGGCCCGCTTCGCGGCGCCGCTCTTGATCGCCAACGAGGAGCACCGCTTCATCATCGCCGAGCAGCTGCGCGAGATCGGGGCGGCGCCGCGCGCGCTCTTGCTGGAGCCGGTCGGGCGCAACACCGCACCCGCCGCCTGCGTCGCCGCATTGGCGCTCGCCGCCGATGAAGAAGATCCCTTGATGCTGGTGCTCCCCTCCGATCACGCGATCGCCGACGAGGAGGCCTTTCGTGCCGCGGTCGAGCGCGGCGCCGCCGCGGCGCGCTCGGGCATGCTCGTCAGCTTCGGCATCGCGCCGCAGCGGGCGGAGACCGGCTACGGCTACATCCGGCAGGGCGCGGCGATCGAGGGCGCCGATGGCGCCTTTGCGATCGCCGAATTCGTCGAGAAGCCCGACGCCGAGGCCGCCGAGCGCTTTCTCGCCTCCGGCGAACATTGCTGGAACAGCGGCATTTTCCTCTTTCCGGCGCGGCTCTATCTCGCCGAGCTCGAGCGGCTGCGCCCCGACATGGTGGCGGCCTGCAAGAAGGCGCTCGAAAAAGCCCGCCGCGACAGCGATTTCATCCGCCTCGGCAAGGAGGCGTTCTCCGCCTGCGTCGGCGATTCCATCGACTACGCGGTGATGGAAAAAACCGCGCACGCCGCCGTCGTCCCGGTCGCCATGGGTTGGAGCGACGTCGGATCATGGGACGCGCTGTGGGAGATGAGCGCCAAGGACGAAGCGGGCAACGCGATCGACGGCAACGTCGTCGCCGAAGCGACGCGCAATTGCTACCTGCGCTCGACCGCGGGGCTCATCGCGGCGATCGGTGTCGAGGATCTTGTCGTCGTCGCGACCGACGACGCGGTGATGATCGCGCCGCGCAACCGCACGCAACAGGTGAGGGACCTCGTCGCGCGCCTCACCCGCGAAGGCCGCGAGGAAGCGAACGCGCCGCCGACCGTGCACCGCCCGTGGGGCAGCTTCAAGACGCTGCATATGGGCCACCGGGTGCAGGTCAAGCACATCGTCGTCAAGCCCGGCGGCAAGCTGTCGCTGCAATTGCACCATCATCGCGCCGAGCATTGGGTCGTCGTGCAGGGGACCGCGAAGATCGTGCGCGGCGAGGAGGCGATGATCCTCGGCGAGAACCAGTCGAGCTACATACCGCTCGGCACGCCGCACCGCCTCGAGAACCCCGGCAAGATCCCCTTGCATCTGATCGAAGTGCAATCGGGCAGCTATCTGGGCGAAGACGACATCGTGCGGCTCGAGGACAGCTACGGGCGGAACTGACCCGGAGCAATGCCGCACACCTTCTGGAGAGGGCCGTTTCTCGGCCTCTTCACGATCGCTGGTTTTTCTAATACACAGATTTCCACCGGGCGGTTTCATTGCGCCGACACGCCTGTTTTGATATGATCGCGGTCTCGCCGCCGACGCTGAACCGGGGGCCACCCATGGCCGATCAGCCCGCCGATTACCCGGCTATCGCCGCCGCGCACGTTCGGGATGCACGGCTCTTCGCCAGCCGAGAAGACATGATCGCCGCCTTGCCCTTCGCCGCGGGCGGCGTCATCGGCGAGGTCGGCGTCGGCCGGGGCGACCTGTCCGAACTGCTGCTCGACCGCCTAGAGCCGTCGCGCCTCGTCGCCTTCGACACCTTCACGATGCACGAATACCCCTACGCCTGGGGCCGGCCGGCGGAAGTACTGTTCCATGGCGAAACCCATCTCGACTTCTACCGCCGGCGGTTTTCCGACCGCGGCGAGCAGCTCGTCATCGAGCGCGGCTGGAGCCATATCGGGCTCGCCCGCTATCCCGACCACAGCTTGGACCTGATCTGCCTCGATTCCGGGCACGACTACGAAATCGTCAAGCGCGACCTCGAATTGGTGAAAGAGAAGATCAAGCGGGACGGCATCTTGATGTTCGCCGGCTATATGGCCTTCGACCACCTGTCGAACGAACCCTGCGGCGTCGTTCGGGCGGTCAACGAATTGCTGGTCGGCGAGGGTTGGCGCGTCTTCGGCCTCGCGCTGCACAAGGAAATGTACTGCGACATCGCGGTCCGGCGGTAACGCTCAGCCCGCCCTTTGCCGCGCCGCCTCGCGGATCATCTGCGCCCCCTTTTCGGCGATCATGATCGTCGGCGCGTTGGTGTTGGTCGAGGTGACGGCCGGCATTACCGAGGCATCGACGACGCGCAGGCGGTCGAGGCCGCGCACCCGCAGCCGGTCATCGACGACCGCCATCGCGTCCTGCCCCATCTTGCAGCTGCAAGTCGCGTGAAAGACGGTCGAGCCGTTGGCCCGCGCATAGTCGAGCAGCGCCTCGTCGCTTTCGACATCCGGGCCGGGCACGGTTTCGGCCGCGACATGGCGGGCGAGCGCCGGCGCGGCGAAGAGCCGGCGCGCGAATCTCAATCCGCCGACGACGGCGCGCCGGTCGGCCCCCTCGGAGAAATAGCGCGGGTTGATCGCCGGCGGCTCGCCGGGCCGGTTCGAGCGCGCCTCGACATAGCCGCGCGACAAGGGCCGC
>DASYYD010000455.1:0-2729 GCA_035934195.1 Allostellaceae bacterium
TGGTCGATCAGTGGTTTACGAACTGGAACCCTGCCGCTGGTGCTGCGGCGACGATCACGCGCAGCACCAGCAGCACGCTGCCCAACGCGGTGGATGACCTGCATATAGCTGTGACTGGAGCGGCCACGTTCGGGTCCGGCAACTTCTTTGTGCTCAAAGGCCGCATCGAGGGGAGCTGGCTGTCGTCGCTGGGGTGGGGAACACCGAACGCGCAGCCGGCGACGCTCTCGTTCCCGCAGAGCTGCTCGGTGCCGGGAGTGTATACGGTCTGGCTGGATGGCAGCACATCAGGGCTGTCCTATCAGATGCCGTACTATCTGGCATCGAACACTCAGGCGCAGGAGAGCTTTCTCATTCCCGGCGACACGTCCGGGTCGTGGGGCTTCTCGGGAACCGGCGCCGGGCTTGAAGTGGTATTCTCGTTTGACTGGGGCGTGCCGGCGGCCATAACGCCATTTACATGGGCGTCGGGCTCGGGCACCGGCGCCCTGGGCGGCGTTCACATGATGGCCACCAGCGGGGCAACTTGCGACCTCGGCCTCGTCCGGCTGGAGCCGGGAAGCGCCGCCCACGCCTATACGCCGCGCTCGCCGGCTCAGCGCCTCGCCATCGCGCAGCGCTACTACGGCAAGGGCTACGATCAGGGCGTCGCACCCGGCGCGGTGGCGGCGAATGCGCAGGCCGACGCAGTCATGTCGGGCACGACCGGCGTCTTGCACGTGACGTTTCCAGGAATTTGCCGCGCCGACCCGGCCGTGACGCCCTATTCGCCGAACAGCGGCGCGATAAACATGGTGTACGATGTGACCGGGCTCGCCGATGTCGCCGCCACGGCGGCAAACGTAGGCATGGGCGGCGCGACCATCTCGTTTACCTCGGTGGCCGGGCACGAATACCGGGTCGTCACCACCGATGATTGCCACCTGTGATGCCCGAAATCTCCGATGAAATCCCGGTCGGCCGGCCGCCGCGCGATTGGCTGGGGCATGTCGTGCAGGTCATCAGCATCCTGGCCGTCGTCATCGGCGGCCTGTGGTATCTCGCGGGGCAAGAGGCGGCGATCAACGGCAAGCTCGACTATTTGCAGGAAATCCAGATCCGCGACGAGACGAGCTGGGGCCAGTGGAAGGCGGAATTCGAGGCCCGGCTGCTGCGCGACGAGCAAGGCAATTCCGCCTATGAGAGCACGACGACAGTGCAGCTCGGCCAGATCAACCAGTCGCTCGCCCGGATTTCGCAGCAGATCGACGACCTGCCGCAGAAGAAGGCGCGTTGAGCGCCGCGCGCGTGGCCTTCGCCGCCGCTGCGCTGCTCCTCAGCCTTGCCGGCTGCGCGCGAATACGTGCCGCGGTATGCCCCGCGCCCGCATCGCCCGCCGCAGCCCCGATCCCGGCCCCGGCGGTGCAGATGGAGCGGCGCATCATAGTCCACGCGCCGCCGCCGGCACGGCGCAAGACCTTGTGGGAGATACAGGGCGAGATCGACGCGCTGCGCGGCCGGATCGACACGATGACGACGCCGGCAAGAAGCGGGCAGTAATGCCGCCCGAGGCCGCGCCAATCAATCCCGGCACCATCGTCGCGGCGGCGCCCGGCCTCATGGACGGGCGGATCGGCTTCGCGATCCTTTGCCTCGTCGTCGCGCTCGTCGTCGTGATGTTGTGCCTCATCCCGAGCGAGGGTGAAAAAAAGTGATCGACTGCCTCGCCGATCTGAGCCATTGGAACAGGGGAAAGCCGGATTTTGCGGCGGCAAAGGCAGCCGGGACGCTCGCGGTCGCTCTGAAGGCGAGCGATGGCGTCGCCGACCGTGATCCGGCCTTTGAGGTGCGCGCGCTGTCGGCGCGGAATTCCGGCCTCTTCCTCGGCGCCTATCATTTCGTTTCGGGCGGCGGCGCCGGGCGGCAGTGCGGCAATTTCCTTGCGGCGATCGAGGATATCAAGCCGGATTTCCTCGCCCTCGACCTCGAGCGCGGCGAGGGCGGCACGGCGGAAATTGCCGCCGCGATGCTCGACGGCCTGCCGGCCTCGCCGCTGCTGATCTATGTCGGCCGCTGGTTCGACGGCCTGCCGAATGAGCGTTTGGCGCGCCTGTCGCTGTGGTTGCCGGAACACGGCAGGGCTCCGGTCTGTCCGCCCGGCTGGGCGAGTTGGACCTTCTGGCAATACACGTCGAGCGGCGATTTCCCCGGCATCTCGGGACCGGTTGACCGCTCGCGCTATGCGGGGACGGCGGCAGAACTCTCGGCCTGGGCGAGGGGGGCGAACGCATGAGGATCCGCGAGCGCGCGCCCGGTCTCGACGGGAGCTGCGTTCACTGTGGCGCGAGCCCTGTGCAACTCGCCGCCGGCGGCCATAGCTGCCTGTGGCGCGACCGGGCGGAAAGCGGCGAGGAACGGGCGTCGCGGCGCCGCATCATGGCGGCCGACGACTTTGACGCAATCGGCGCGCGGCTGCGCGAAATGCAGGCCGAAGCCGCCGACCTAGCGTGGCGCTGCGCTACCTGCCAGGGCGGCACCGGCGGCTGCAACGGGGCGTGCTCCGGCTGCAGCTGATAGTTTCCCCGTTTTTCAGCCAGACAAACACAGGAGAAAATCATGGTCGATCCAGGCCAGGCCCTCGATTGGGTGTGCCAGAACGAGGCGCTCGTCAAGCCGGCGCTGATCTGGGCCGGCGGCTCGCTGTTCGCCAGCGCCGCCGCCTGGCTGTCGGCGAGGTTCGCGCTGCTGCC
>DASYYD010000457.1:0-24752 GCA_035934195.1 Allostellaceae bacterium
CTCCTGCGGCGGCCGGTTCGGCGCGCTCTCCCGGGCCGCTCTGGCGGTATGGCGGGCGTCTTCGGCGGCGCCGCGGGCGATCTCGCCGGCCCGCCCCGCCGCAGTTCGCGTCACCGCTGCCGCATCGCTGCCGAGGGCGCGCACCTCGGCCGCCGTCCAGTGCAGGCAATCGGTGACGAATTGCTGCTGGATCTGCAGCAGATCCAGCAGGTTGCGGCATTCGTAGATCTTCTGGATCGAGCGGCTCGAACTGTCGAGCGCCTGGCGCTGCCGCCGCACCCAGTTGCCGACCGCGGTCTCGACATTGTCCAACAGCTCGCCCTGGGCGCTGATCAACAGCTCGGCCTCCTTGAGAAGGGCCGAACCCAAAAGGGTTCCCATCGCCGCAGCGCTCCCGCCGTTTCTGTGTCTCGCCTCGCTCATGCTTAATCTCCTCGTAAATATGAGTGTTCCGCCGGGCGGCCGCGGCCGCCCGACTCGCTTATCCGCCGGCTTAGCGCCGGCGGCGGAAAGTGCCTGATGCGCCGATGATGCCGGCCGAGATGCGGCGGCAGTAAGGCGTCTGTGCAACACAGATGTAGCGGGGCGAGAGATTTATTGTCCGAGGCCGGACGGTTTCGAACCCCGCCGGCCTCCATTATGATCGCCCGCCATGAAGAAAGGCGCAGCCGGGACCACGCCCAAGGGATCGCTCGGCGAGCCGCTCGAACGCTTCGAGGATTTGCCGCTGCTCGCAGGCCGCGGGCGCTACGCCGACGATCTGCCGGTAAGCCGGCGCACACTGCATGCCGCGGTTCTGCGCTCGCCGCACGCGCATGCCGAGATCCTGTCGCTCGACGCGACGGCCGCGCTCGCGCTGCCGGGCGTCGCCTGCGTCGTCACCGGCGAGAACGCGCGGGCCTGGACGCACCCCTTCACCGCCGTCCTGCCGACCCCTGCCGAACACTGGTGCCTCGCGCTCGATCGCGTGCGCCATGTCGGCGAGCCGGTGGCGCTCGTCGCCGCCGCCGACCGCTATCTGGCCGAAGATGCGGCGGCGGCGATCGCCGTCGAATACCGCCCGCTGCCGCCGATCGTCAAGCCGCGCCAGGGCATCGTCGTCAGCGACCGCTCGTTCCGCTATGGCGACCCCGAGAGCGCCTTCGCCGAGGCCAGGCACCGGATCTCGGTCGAGGTGAACTATCCGCGCAACGCCGGCTGCCCGATCGAGTGTTGCGTCGTCATCGCCGAATACGACCCGGGCGAGGGCGCCTACGAGGTGACGGCGAATTTTCAGGGACCGATGAGCCTGCACCCGGTCATGGCGCTGGCGCTCGGGGTTCCCGCCAATAAGCTGCGATTGAAGACGCCGCCCAATTCGGGCGGCAGCTTCGGCGCGAAGCACGCGCTCTTCAGCGCCGTCCCGCTCGCCGCGATCGCGGCGAAGAAGGCCGGGGCGCCGGTCAAATGGGTCGAGGACCGGCTCGAGCACCTCAGCGCTGCGACCGCCGCGCCGGGCCGGGTGAGCCGGCTCGAGGCGGCGGTCGGCGAGGACGGCGAGGTGCTCGCGCTCGCCTGGGACCAGATCGAGGATTGCGGCGCCTATCTGCGCGCCCCGGCGCCGGCGACGCTCTACCGCATGCACGGCAACATGTCGGGCGCCTATCGGGTCGAAAACCTCGCGATCCGCAACCGCGTCGTGCTGACCAACAAGACGCCGAGCGGCCTCGTTCGCGGCTTCGGCGGCCCGCAGGTCTATTTCGCGCTCGAGCGGCTGATGCAGCGGATCGCCGTCGAACTCCACCTCGACCCGCTCGCCGTCATCAAGAAGAACCTCGTGCCGTCCGGCGTTTTCCCCTATCGCTGCCCAGCCGGGGCACTCCTCGATTCCGGCGATTACCCCGCCGCCGTCGAGCGCGCGGCCGCCGCGGGCGGGCTCGCCGAACTCCTCGCCCGGCGCGACGAGGCGCGATGCGAGCGCCGGCTCTATGGCGTCGGCTTCGCCGCCATCGTCGAGCCGTCGATCTCGAACATGGGCTATGTGACGACGGCCTCGAGCCCCGACGAGCGCCGGCGCGGCGGCCCGAAGAGCGGCGCGCTCGCCGCCGCGACCGTCTTTTTCGACCCGCTCGGCGGCGTCAACGTCGCGATCGATTCGCTGCCGCAGGGGCAGGGCCACAGGACGGCCGTCGCGCAAATCGTCGGCGACGTCTTCGGCTTGGCCCCCGGCGCAATCGCCGTCGCGGCCGAGCTCGACACCGCCAAGGACGCCTGGTCGATCGCCGCCGGCAATTATTCGAGCCGCTTTGCCGGCGCCGCCGCCGGCGCCGCCTATCTGGCCGCCATGCGCCTGCGCGACAAGCTTGCGCGCATCGCCGCCGCCGCCCTCAACCTGCCGCCGGGCGAACTCGCCTTCGCCGGCGGTCGCATTTTCGCCGCCGGCAACCCCGACAACGGCGTTTCCTTTGCCCGTATGGCCGGGGCGAGCCACTGGTCGCCCGAGACGCTGCCCAACCCCGCGGCGGCGGCCTTGCGCGAGACGGTGTTCTGGTCGCCCCCCACGCTCGCCGCCCCGAACGAAGCGGACGAGGTCAACGCCGCGGCCGCCTACGGCTTCGTCTTCGATTTCTGCGGCGTCGAGATCGACCGCGGCACCGGGCATGTCCGCATCGACAAATACGTGACGATGCATGACGCCGGCCGCATCCTCAACCGCGCGCTCTTCGAAGGGCAGGTGCAGGGCGGCTTTGCGCAAGGTTTGGGCGCCGCGCTCTACGAGAGCCTCGACTACGACGAAGGCGGCGCCTTTCTCTCGGGCAGCTTCGCCGATTACGCGTTGCCGACCGCCTACGACGTGCCGGAGCCGGTCATGCTCCATATGGAGAGCCCCTCCGCCGTCACCCCGCTCGGCGCCAAGGGGGTCGCCGAAGGGAACGCGATGAGCACGCCCGTGTGCATCGCCAACGCCGTCGCCGACGCGCTCGGGGTTGCCGATCTCGAATTGCCGCTGACCCCGGCCAAGCTCGCGGCGCTGATCGGCCGCGATGTTTGACCTCGGCACCAGCTTTCTCGCGAGCGTCGAGCGCAACCCATCGGCGCTCGCCGTCGTCGACGGCGGGCGGCGGCTCTCCTACGCGGAATGGTACGCCGAAATCTCGCGGGTCGCCGGAGGGCTCGCCGCGCAGGGCTTGAAAAAAGGCGACCGCGTCGCGAGCATGCTGCAGAACCGCCTCGCCGCCGCGAGCCTGCATTGGGCGGCGCAAATCTCGGG
The DNA here is from genome assembly GCA_035934195.1 of Allostellaceae bacterium. Taxonomy (GTDB): domain Bacteria; phylum Pseudomonadota; class Alphaproteobacteria; order ATCC43930; family CGMCC-115725; genus AP-15. Next base: position 3,251 of record DASYYD010000457.1, read on the forward strand.
CCTCGTCGTGACGCCGCTGAACTGGCGGATCGGCGCGGAGGAGCTCGACTACTGTCTCGCCGACAGCGGGGCGCGGGCGATCGTCTTCGAAGAGGTCGGCGCACCGGCGGTGGCCGGGTCGGCGGCGGCCGCCGCCTTGCCGCGCGTCGCGGTCGGCGGCGCCGGCGGCGGCAGCTGCGATTTCGAGAGCTTTCCCGCCGCCCCGCCGGCGAATCCGCGGGCCGGCCCCGAGGATCTGTCGCTCCTTCTCTATACTTCGGGGACGACCGGGCGCCCGAAGGGCGTGCCGCGCCGGCACCGCGCCGAGCGCGCCGCGGCCATCGCGCACCTCGCGCAAAACCTCTACCGCGCCGGCGAGCGGACGCTCGGCGTGATGCCGCTCTACCACACGATGGGCGTGCGCTCGCTGATCGCGATGGCGCTTATCGACGGCCTCTTCGTCTGCCTGCCGCGCTTCGACGCCGCGGCGGCGCTCGGCCTCATCGCCCGCGAGCGGATCACCAACCTCTATCTCGTGCCGACGCTTTATCACGATCTCCTCGCCGCACGGCAGTTCGCGGCGAGCGATGTCTCCTCGGTCAGGAAGCTCGGCTTCGCCGGCGCGGCGATGCCCGAAGGGCTGCTGCGCCGGGTCGAGAAAGCCTTTGCCCCCGAGCTGTTCGTCAACCATTACGGCTCGTCCGAGATCTACACCTTCACGATCGAGCAGAACGCCGCAGCGAAGCCCGGCTCGGCCGGCAAGGCGGGCCTCAACGAGCGCATCCGGGTCGTGAAGCTCGGCGCGGCGAGCGCCGAAGAGCGCGCGGCGGTGGGCGAAGAAGGCGAGATCGCTTGCGATCTTTCGAGCGACGAAGCCTTCGAAGGCTATTGGCGCCGCCCCGACGTCGACGCGAGGGCGCTGCGCGAGGGGTGGTATTTCACCGGCGACACCGGCTGGCTCGACGCCGCGGGCGACCTGTACGTCACCGGCCGGGTCGACGACATGATCGTCTCCGGGGGCGAGAACATCTCGCCCGGCGAGATCGAGAGCGCCTTGTCGCTGCACCCAGCGGTGGCCGAGGTCGCGGTCGCCGGCCTCCCCGACGAGCGCTGGGGCCGGCGCGTCACCGCCTTCGTCAAGCGCGCCGCCGCCGTTGACGCCGCCGCGCTCGACGCCTGGTGCCGCAACTCCGCGCTCGCCCGCTACAAGCGGCCCCGCGAGTATGTCTTTGTCGCCGAGATCCCGAAATCGCCGGTCGGCAAGATCCTGCGCCGCAAGCTCCTCGCCGGCGAATACGAAAGAGAAAGCCCGCCGTGACCGATCCCTCCCCGCTTCTCGCGCCGCTGCCGGCAACGCTCGACGGCTTCCGCATCGAGCGCGACGCAGCGCGCGAGCGCGCCGACATCATTCTCGACCGCCCGCCGCTCAATGTCGTGACGCTGCGTCAGCGCGAGGAATTGCGCGCCGCCTTCGAGACGCTCGATGCCGACCCGGCGGTGCGCGTCATCGTATTGCGCGGGGCGGGTGAGCACTTTTCCAGCGGCGGCGAGATCAAGGGCTTTCTCGAAGCCTCGCCCGAGCACGTCTCACGCCTCGCGTTCAACATCGCCGTGCCGGCGCGCTGCAAAAAGCCGGTCGTCGCGGCGAGCCGCGGCTATTGTTTCGGGGTCGGCTTCGAACTCGTGCTCGCCTGCGATTTCCGCATCGCCTGCCAAACGAGTCTCTTTGCCCTTCCCGAGCAGCGGCTGGCGCAGATCCCGGGGTCGGGCGGCGCGGCGCGGCTGCAAAAGATGGTCGGGATCGGCCGCGCCAAGGACCTCGTCATGCGCGGGCGGCGGATTTCCGGGCGAGAGGCGCTCGATTGGGGGATTGCGGCGATGTGCGTCGCCGATGGCGAACTCGAGGCGGCGACGGACGCCCTCGTCGAGGAATTGCGGTCGATGCCGCCGCTCGCGCAGCGCACCGCGAAGAAGCTCTTGAATGACATCGAGGACGCTTCCCTGCCGCTGGCGATCGAGCTCGAGGGCCAATGCTACGCCCGGCTACGCGGCTCGGAAGATTTCCGCGAGGGGGTCGAAGCCTTTCATCAGAAGCGCAAGCCCCATTTCCGCGGGGTGTAGCCGGCAATAGGAGATATCGCCATGGATGCGCTCGCGCGCCTCGCCAAGGACATGCTGCCTTTCGCGGCGCTGATGGGGGTCGAGTTCGTCGAAGCCGCGCCCGACAAGATCGTCGCGCGGCTGCGCGTCCGGCCGGATTTGTGCACCCGCCCGGCCGTCCTCCATGGCGGGGCGGTGATGGCCTTTGCCGATACGCTCGGCGCCGCCGGCACGGTCCTCAACCTGCCCGAAGGCGCCTGGACGACGACGATCGAGAGCAAGACCAACTTCGTCGCGCCGGCGCCCGAGGGCAGCGAGGTGATCGGCGAGACCACCCCGATCCATCGCGGCCGGCGCACGATGATCTGGCAGACCCGCGTCTCGACGGCCGCCGGGCGGCTCGTCGCGCTCATTACGCAAACGCAGCTTATTCTTGACTCAGTCAAATAGCTGATTGACTCTGGCACTGGGTCTCGCCGAGTCGAGGTGCCGATCATGATGGCCGGGGATTTAGCCGACCGCGTCGCCGCGGTGCGGCTGTTCAACCGCTTCTACACCCGCCGGATCGGGGTGCTCGAAGAGGGGCTCCTCGAAAGCCCGTTCTCACTGACCGAGGCGCGCGTTCTCTATGAATTGGCGCAAGGCGAAAGCGCGACCGCGGCGCGGCTCGCCCATCAGCTGGGGCTCGACCCCGGCTATCTGAGCCGCATCCTCGCGGGCTTCGAAAAACGCGGATTGCTCGCCCGCATGCCCTGCGAACGCGACGGGCGGCAGAGCCTCCTCGTGCTGACCGAGCCAGGGCGGGCGGCCTTCGCCGCGCTCGACGCGCGCTCGGCCGAGGAAACCGGCACCCTTCTTGGCGCGCTGTCGGCGGAACAGCAGGCTCGGCTCGTCGCCGCGATGGACGGCATCGCCGGCCTGCTCGCGGCGCCCGATCGCAGCGCCGCCGCTTATGCGCTGCGGCCGCACCGCGCCGGCGACATGGGCTGGATCGTGCATCGCCACGGCCTCCTCTACGCGCAGGAATACGGCTGGAACGAGGAGTTCGAGGCGCTCGTCGCCGAGATCGCCGCGAAATTCATCCGCCATTACGATCCGCGCCGCGAACGCTGCTGGATCGCCGAGCGGGACGGCGAGCGGCTGGGTTCGGTGATGCTCGTGGCGCAGTCGCCGCGCCTCGCCAAGCTGCGCCTGCTCCTGGTCGAGCCGCAGGCGCGCGGCCTCGGCATCGGGTCGCGGCTGGTCGAGGAATGCAGCCGCTTTGCCGGCGAGCGCGGCTATCGCAAGATCACGCTGTGGACCAACAGCGTGCTCGTCGCCGCCCGGCGGATCTACGAGCGGGCGGGGTTCTCGCTCGTCGAGGCGCAGCCGCATCGCAGCTTCGGGCACGACCTCGTCGGCGAAAACTGGGAATTGCCGCTCTGAGCGCTCAGAGCGCCGGCAAGGGGAGCGCCGCAGCCTCGGAGATGATCGTAGCCGAGCCGTCCCAGATCATGCGCAACGCGACAAAGGTGACGATCGCGAGCCCGACCCAGGAAATCCAGAAATGCCGGTCGAGCAGGCGCGCGATATAGTTTGAGGCGAGCCCCATCAGCGCGACCGACAACACCAGCCCGAAGCTCAGGATCCAGAAGTGCTGCCGCGCCGTGCCGGCGAGCGCCAGCACGTTGTCGAGCGACATCGACACGTCGGCGATAACGATGCGCAGGAGAGTGCGCCGGGCCCCGCGGCCGTCATCGGCCGAGGGTGGCATCGCGGCGCTGGGCGCGGCCGCGAGCTCGCGATAGAGCTTCCACGCGACCCACAGCAGCAACAGCCCGCCGGCGAGCGTCAGGCCGATGATCGCGAGCAGCCGCGCGGTAAAATAGGCGAAGAAGATCCGCAGCAGCGTGGCGATCGCGATGCCGAGCAGAACGACCCGCCGCCGTTTCTCGACCGCCAGCCGCGAGGCCGCGAGACCGACGACGATGGCATTGTCGCCGGCCAGGACGATATCGATGACGACGACGGAAACGAAGGCGCTCAGCTGCGAGAGGCTAATCGGCACCTGCGCCACATAAGCATTGTCCTGCCCGCGGTCGAGGCTTGCACCCACTCTGACCCGTCGCCGCGGGCGGGAAGGCTAGGGGTCCGCATCGCGCCGAGGTAGCCCGGAACCCCGGCCATTGCGCGACGTTATATAAATTGCGCCGGCCGGTCACCGCTACGGTGCGACAGACCGGCGGGCGGAGAGCGGCGGGATTGCAGCGCGTAAGCGATCTCTCCTCACCGCTTGCACAGCGGGTGGGCGGGATCGGGATCGGCGGCCGCCCGGGCGACGACAAGCTGATGAAATTGCTTCGGACCGAGGGCCCCGGCGAGCTTCAACAGGCTTGCCGCCTGCTGACATATCTGGGGCGTCGGGGTGCCCGTTTCCTTGTCGGCGGCTTCATTGGCGAGGTGCGTGATCCAAGTTTCGAAGTTGCGGGCCGGCTGGCGCGCTCCGGTATGCCTGAAATAATCGATCATTCGGTGCTGGTACTCGATGATCAATCGCGTGTTATGCATCCGGAAATTGGCATAGCTGGCATCGTGGCAAGCCGAGCTGATGACCATCAAATTGGTTTGCCACAGGATCGCCTGCTCGGCCTCCAGCTCTGCCTTCGAATAGCAGCTTCGGCTTGCCGCCGGCGCGGCCTGCAATGCGGCGGCGGCGAGGAACGCCACGGCCAGCCCGACTCTCGTCATGACGAGTCCCCCAAATCAACGTCCCCGATACCGACACGATACCTGCCCGTCGAATATTTGCAAGGGCGGCTCTGCTGTGACGCGAATGCCCGGCAAGCCTTTCCCGGGCGTTATTGTCGCATGATAATTTCGGCAGTTTCGAGGTTTGCCGTTGCTGCGCTGGGCACCGTCGGAGCGGCGTCATGACGCCACCGACGGCACGGCCCGAAGAGCGGACGCGCAGAGAGGTCTCGCAGCTCGTCGCGCTCGTCGCCGCCGCCGTGCTCCCGGTGCTCGTGTTCTCGGCAACGATCGCCGTTCTTTATGGCGAGCGCCAGCGGGCGGGGCTCGAGGCGGCCATCGGCCGGCGGGCCGACCGGCTGCGCGCCCGGCTCGACGCGCGAATTGCCGCCGAAACCAACGCGCTCGAGGTGCTCGCCGCCTCCCCGAGCCTCGACCGCCCGGATCTCGCCAAGTTCCGCACGCAAGCCGAACGCATCACCGCGACGGTGCCGGGATGGGTCTCGGTCGGGCTGTTCGATCCGCACACCGGCGCCCAGCTCTTCACCACCTCCGGCGCGGACGGCAACCGGTTCGACGGTGCGCGGCATCGCCAGAGCATCTTCGAGGCGGCGCGAACCCACGCCCCGCAGCTCTCGAGCGAGGCGTTTGCCGCCGGGAGCGAAGGCCAAAAGTTGATCGCGATCCGTGTTCCGGTGATCCGCGCCGGCGAGGTCCGCGCCGTGCTTTCGGCGTCGCTGCGGCCGCAATTGCTGGATCGGCTGCTCGACCGCCTGCCGCATGGCTGGAACGGCGCCCTTCTCGATGCCCGGCGCGGCGTTCTCGCGCGTTCCCGGCGGCTGCCGGAAGCCGCGCTCGCGATGCCGGCGCTCATCGGTCATCTCGCCTTCTCGCCGCAGGGCTCGTTCCATGCGAGGGCGGCGAACGGCGCCGCGCTCTATACGGCCTATCGCCGCTCGCGCCTGGCGCCCTGGACGGTCCTCGCCGCCGCGCCGGCGCGGATCATCGACCTGCCGCCCGAGCAACTCTATCTGATGATCGGCGGCGCCGGCCTCATCGCCTTGGCGGCGGCGGCGGTGATCGCGTTCGTCCTCGGCCGCGCGCTGACCCGCCGCAAGCGGGCCGAGGAGCAGGTCCGCCGTCTCGAGGCCGAAAGCCAGCTGTTCGACATCGCCGCGCGCAACCGCGAATTGGAGCGCAGCCGCGCGGCGCTGGAACTGAGCGAAAGCCGCAGCCGCGCGATCGCCAACAACGCCGCCGACGGCATTCTGATGCTCGACGAAGGGGGGCTCGTCGCGAGCTTGAACAAAGCCGCGGAAGCACTTTTCGACGCACCGCGCGCCGCCACGATCGGGCTGCCTTTCGCGACGTTCCTTCCCGAACCGGACCAGGTGGCGCTCGCCGAGATCCTGGCGCGGCACCGCGCCGATCCGAGGCTGCCGCCGAGCGAGCTGATCGCCACCGGACGGCGCCGCGACGGTGGCGAATTCCCGCTCGAACTGCGCCTGACGGCGTTCGAGTTCGGCGGGCAGGCATTATTCGCCGTCACCGCGCGCGACATCTCCGAACGGTTGCGCCTCGAACGGCAGCTGCTGCAGGCGCAGCGGATGGAAGCCGTCGGCCAGTTGACCGGGGGCCTCGCGCATGATTTCAACAACCTGTTGACGGTCGTGCTCGGCAACCTGACCTTGATCGAGGAGGCGGCGGCGAGCGAGCCTTACCGCCGCTATGCCGCCGCCGCCAGGCGTGCCGCCGAACGCGGCGAACGACTGACGAGCCATCTCCTCGCCTTTGGCCGCCGGCAATTGCTGCGGCCGAAAACCGTCGAGATCAACGCGGTCGTCCGGCAGATCGAGCCGCTGATCCGCCACTCCGCCGGCGAAGCAATTACCGTCGAGCTGGACCTCGCCGCAGATCTGTGGCCTTCGATGGTCGATGAAAGCGAGTTCGAAGTGGCACTCCTCAACCTGATCGTCAACGCGCGCGACGCGATGCCGGGCGGCGGCCGCATCGTCATCCTGACGCGCAACCGCCGCCTCGACGCGAGCGCCACGGCGGAGGGCCAGATCGGGCCCGGCGAATTCGTCGAGATCACGGTTCGCGACGACGGGCTCGGCATGAGCGAGGACGTCAAGGCGAGCGCCTTCGAGCCGTTTTTTACGACGAAGGACCTCGGCCGCGCCAGCGGCCTCGGCTTGAGCCAGGTCTATGGCTTCGTGCGTCAATCGGTCGGGCAGGTCGTGCTCGACAGCGCGCCGGAGAAGGGCACGCGAGTGGTGATTCTGTTGCCGCGCGCCACGGCGGAAAGCCTTGCCGCCGCTGCGGCGGTCGCCCCGCGCCGGCGGCGCTCGGCGGCGGGGTAGGCGAAATGATCGTGCTGTTCACCGATTTCGGCCTCGCCGGACCCTATACCGGGCAAGTGAAGGCGGTGCTGGCGCAGGCGGCCCCCGGGGTTCCGGTCATCGACCTCTTCGCCGATGCGCCGGCCGGAAAGCCCAAACCCTCGGCCTATCTGCTGGCCGCCTACGCGGTCTGGTTTCCGCCGGGAAGCGTCATCCTCGCGGTCGTCGATCCGGGGGTCGGCAGCGCCCGCGGCGCCGTCGTCGCCGAGTGCGACGGGCGCTGGTATGTGGGCCCCGAAAACGGGCTTTTCGAACTGGTGCGGCGGCGCGCCCGGGATCAGCGAAGCTGGGCTATCGCGCCCTCGGCGCCGGCGTTGTCGGCGAGCTTTCACGGGCGCGACCTGTTCGCGCCGGCGGCGGCCGCGATCGCCCGCGGCGAGCTGCCGCAATCCCCGCCGCGCCCGCCGGAAAGCGGGCGCCGGCCGGATTGGCCCGACGATCTCGCCGAGATCGTCTATCTCGACCATTACGGCAACGCAATGACCGGGCTGCGCGCGGCGCTTCTGCCGGCCGCGGCCCGGCTCGAGGCCGGCGGCCGGGTGCTGACACGCGCCCGCACCTTTTCCGACGTGCCTCCGGGTACGGCGTTCTGGTACGAGAATGCCAACGGGCTGGCCGAGATCGCGGTCAATCGGGCTCGTGCCGCGGTCGCGCTCGGGCTCGAAATCGGCAACCCGGTCGCGGTCCTCGCCTGAACTCAGGAAGGCGGCAGCACGATCTCGACGCCGCCGCGCGGCGGCGCGCCATGCCGGCGTTTCTGCCAGCGGCCGAGGAGCCGCATGCCGAGCGCGAAGGTGACGAGCGCCCCGAGCATCACCAGGCCGACGGAGCGGGCGATGTCGCCGAGCACGGCCTTGAACGCATGGCCGAGGAAATAGCCGACGGCGATGAAACTCGCCGCCCACAGCAGGGCCGCGAGCAGGTTCAACCCCAAAAACCGCCGCCAGTCGATGGCGCTCAAGCCGCAGGCGAAGGACGACAGGTTGCGGACGCCGTAGACGAAGCGGAACGACAGGATGAAGCCGGTGCTGTGCCGTTCGACCCAGGCGAGCGGCACCGCGACGCCGCGCCGCCACAGCGGATAGCGGCGCAAGAGGCGCACCCCGCCGAAGCGGCCGATCCAGAAATAGCATTGGTCGCCGCTGAAGCTGCCGAACCAGGTGGCAAGCAACAACAGAGCCGGGCTCAGCAGCCCTTGCGCCGCCGCAAAGCCGGCCAACAGAACAATTGTCTCGCCTTCGAGAAAGGTCCAGGCGAAGGCAATCAGATAAAAATAGGCGCCGTGCGCGGCGATCAGCTGCTTAACATCCATTTCCGATACTAGCCTCCGCGGTTGGCAATCCATGGCGACCGCAGCGGAGCGCATCGCTCCCCGGCAGAGCTTCTGTCTAGGGCTTTCGATGCCGCGGGTCGAGCCGATATTGCCGCCGGATATCGCCCTGGGCCGTCGCGATTTCCCAGCAACCCTCCCATATGGGAGGAAAATCTGCGGCGGCGAGGCTGAAGAATGCGCGAAGGAAAGGACCCGAACGGCCGCTGGCGCGTCGAAAGCGATGCGCTCGGCGAAGTGCGCGTCCCGGCGCGGCACCTGTGGGGCGCCGAAACCGAGCGCTCGCGCGTCAATTTTCCGATCGGCGGCGCCCGGTTTCACTGGGGACGGCGGGTCATCAAGGCGCTCGGTGTTCTCAAAAAGAGCGCAGCGCGCGCGAATCGGGAACTGGGCGAGCTCGATCCCGAGAAGGCGGCGCTCATCATCCGCGCCGCCGAGGAGGTCATCGCGGGCCGGCTCGACGACGAATTCCCGCTCGTCGTCTTTCAGACCGGGTCCGGGACGCAGACCAACATGAACGCGAACGAGGTCATTGCCCGCCGCGCCACCGCGCTCGCCGGCCGCAAATCGCCGATCCACCCGAACGACGACGTGAACCGCGGCCAGTCTTCGAACGACGCTTTTCCGACGGTCATGCACCTCGCCTCGGTCGAGGCCATGACGGGCGAGCTGTTGCCTGCGGTCCGCGCGCTGCGCGACACGCTCGGCGAAAAATCCCGCGCCTATGACGCGATCGTCATGGTCGGGCGGACGCATCTGCAGGATGCGACGCCGATAACATTGGGCCAGGTCATCTCGGGCTGGGTCGGCCAGCTCGACCAGGCGATGGCCGGCGTCGAGCGGGCGGTCGCCGGCCTGTTGCCGCTGGCGATCGGCGGCACCGCGGTCGGCACCGGGCTCAACGCGCATCCGCGCTTCGGCGAGGTGGCGGCGGCGCTGATCGCCGAGGAGACGGGGAAGCCCTATCTCTCGGCACCGAACAAATTCGCCGCGCTGTCGGCGCATGACGCGATGGTCGACGCGAGCGCGGCGATGCGCACCCTCGCCGGCGCGCTCCTCAAACTCGCCAACGACATCCGGCTATACGCCTGCGGGCCGCGCGCCGGCTTTGCCGAGCTGAAGATCCCCGAGAACGAGCCCGGCTCCTCGATCATGCCGGGCAAGATCAACCCGACGCAATGCGAGGCCTTGACGATGGTCGCGGTGCAGGTCTTCGGCAACGACCACGCGGTCGCCTTCGCCGGCTCGCAAGGCGCCTTTCAGTTGAACGCCTACAAGCCGGTCATCCTGCACAACGTGCTCGAATCGGCCGAGCTCTTGGCCGACGCCTGCCGCTCGTTCGACGAGCGCTGCGCCCGCGGCCTCGTGCCGAATGAAGAGCGCATCAGGGAGCATCTCGAAAATTCGCTGATGCTGGTGACCGCCCTCTCGCCGCATATCGGGCACGCGAAGGCGGCCGAGATTTCGTTGACCGCCTATCGCGAGGGGATCAGCCTCAGAGAAGCGGCATTGCGGCTCGGCTATGTGACGGCCGAGGAATTCGCTCTTTGGACGCGCCCCGAACTGATGGTGCATCCGCACGGGTAGCGCGCAAAGTCGAATAGGGCCTTTCGTCGGCGCTTCGAGCGAGATTGCTTCGCGTCGTTCGCAATGACAGGGTGGATCCCGTCATTGCGAAGAGCGCGGCGACGAAGCAATCTCGCGGTCCGGATAACTCCGGCTCGACGGAGGGGAGGGGCGATGGCGGGACTCTATTTCGAGGAATTCGAGGAGGGGCAGGTTTTTGAGCACGCGACGGCCCGCACCGTCACCGAGATGGACAACGTCCTCTTCTGCGCGCTGACGATGAACCCGCAGCCGCTGCATCTCGACGAGGAGTTCGCCAAGACGACCGAATTCGGCCAGCGCCTCGTCAACAGCCTCTTCACCTTGGGGCTCGTCATCGGCATCAGCGTCGGCGAGACGACGCTCGGCACGACGATCGCCAATCTCGGGATGACCGAGGTGCGCTTTCCAAAGCCGGTATTCCACGGCGACACGCTGAAGGCGAAGACGATCGTCAAGGCGAAACGCCGGAGCCGGTCGCGCGGCGACGCCGGCATCGTCGAATTCGAGCACCAGGGCATCAACCAGCGCGGCGAGGTGGTGGCGATCTGCCGCCGCGCCGGGCTGATGCGCTGTCGGCCAGCCGGCCAATGACCCGCTCGTATCTGTTCGTTCCTGCCGACAGCGAGCGGAAGCTCGCGCGCGGACCGCAATCGGGGGCGGACGCGCTCATCCTCGACTTCGAGGATTCGGTCGTGCCGGCGAACCGGCCGGCGGCGCGGCGCCTCGCGCGCGCCTTTCTCGACGAGAGCCGGTCGGCGCCCTACCGCCGCTATGTGCGGATCAACCCATTGTCGAGCGAGGACGCGCTCGACGACCTCGCCGCAGCGGTCGCCGGGCGGCCGCATGGCATCCTGTTGCCGAAATGCGTGCCCGCCGACCTTCTCGCGCTCGATCATCATCTCGCGGCGCTCGAAGCGGCCTTCGCGGTGCCGCGGGGCGAGATCCGGATTATCGCGATCGCGACGGAGACGCCGGCGGCGATGTTTACGCTCGGCGGCTATGCCGGGGTGTCGCCGCGTCTCGAAGCCATCACCTGGGGCGCCGAAGACCTCGCGGCCGGGGTCGGCGGCAACAACCGCCGCCTCGACGGGGTTTATGAGGACGCCTACCGTCTCGCCCGCTCGCTGTGCCTCTTGGGGGCCGCCGCGGCGGGGGTCGCGGCGATCGACACGATCTACACCGATTTCAAGGACGCGGCCGGTCTCGAGGCCGAGGCGCGCGCCGCGCGGCATGCCGGCTTTGCGGCCAAGATGGCGATCCACCCGGCGCAGATTCCGCTCATTAACGCCGCCTTTACGCCCGGCGAGGACGAGCTGTCATGGGCGCGCAAGGTGATCGCCGCGTTTGCGGCGAACCCCGAGGCGGGCACGGTCGCGCTCGACGGCAGGATGATCGACAAGCCGCACCTCTCGCTCGCCCGCCGGCTCCTGGGCGAGGGCGGCCGAGGCTAGATGTGGACCCACAAGTCGAGTATCAGATCGGCCTCGGTTACCGGTAGCGGGGCCGGGATGCCGACCGCCGCGAACGGTATGGGCAAACCGGGACAATGCTCCTGCCAGGCGTGCTGCGTCGCCCCCAGGTCGCCCAGATCCCGGTGGAATTGATGGGCGCGCAGTACATTGCGCAATGAGGTGCCGGCGGCCCGGCAAGTCTCTTCCGCCATCTCGAGGAGGTGGCGCATCTGGCGATATGCGCGCGGGCGCAGCGCGGTAAAATCCTCGCCGAGCGACTGGCCGGGCACACTGCCGTTCGCGTCGATCGGCATCAACCCGGACAGCAGCAGAAGATCGCCGGCACGGACGGCCGCCGGCCCATAGGCCGCCATCGCCGGCAAGCCCGCCTCGATGATCTCCTTCTTGGTTCGAGCATCTCCCTTCAGGGCAAGCAGATTGATCTCGATGATCCCGCCGACCGTCGCGAAGGAACGCGTCGGCACCACCGTCAGCGCGCAGGGCGATTTGGCGAAGTATTTGTTCCATACATCGATGAAATCGGGAAAGTGCTCGAGCCCCTCGATATAGACCTGCGCCTTCAGCGACAGCGGCAGCGAGGAACCCGCCGTTTTCAGCGCCGGCTCGAGCTTGCGGGTGATCAAGTATTCCGTCTGCTTGCGGATCTCCGAGCCGCCCCAGCGCGCGTAATCGGGCACATGCGCCTCGGGATCGAGGGCCCGGTCGCCGCCGCTCGCCATCTGCCCCGCGACGAAGACGTAGTCGTTGCAGGTGATCGCCGGCACGAAGCCCGACCAACTCGGCGCCTCGACGTCGGCCGGATACACTTTTTCGATTCTCCAGTCCTCTCGTGGCAGCACGGCGAGCAACGAAACATTCATGCTCATCCGCTCGCCGAGGCAGCGGTCCATGACGACCGAGGTGCTCGGCGGGATGTAGTCGCCGAAATAGGCGCGGCGCGACAGGTGATAGGGGTCGACGGCTTCCGGGGTGGGATAATACTGGTCGAGCCGGACGGCGGTCGCAAGGCTCGCCCCAAAGGGCGCCAGCATGTCGCGAAAGCGGCGGAGGATGAAGTCGCCCTCGCGGCGGTGGCGGGGCAATCCCCAGAGCGGGAAGTTGACCGGCCCGGCCACCTCCGCCGGCACGCCCTTCTCGAAATCGAAAGCTTCGTGGCCGGTCAGAAAGATCCAATTGCCGGCGCGCACCCCCGGTGCATAGAGGATGTCGGTCCCGAGCAGCCTGACGACGGAAAGCGGTTCGACTTCGGCCATCAATCATATCCCCGTTTCAAGAGACCGCGACGTAGCGGCGCCCCACCGTGTTGACAAGCAGCCGGAACAGGCGATCGGAGAGGAAGCCGACGAGGCTGATCGTGATCAGCGCGACGAAGATGCGGTCCGTCTGCAGCATCAGCGAAGAAGATTGCAGCAGATAGCCGAGGCCTCGATCGGCGGCGAGCAGCTCGGCCGGAATGATGCTCATATAGGAGGAGGCGAGCGCGACGCGCATTCCCGTGACGATGTACGGGACGGCGGACGGCAAGACGATCAGCCGGAATATCTGGAGCTGCGAGGCGCCGAAGCAAAGGGCCGCATTCTGCCGCGGCAGCGGCGTGCGCATGACCCCGGCGATCGTATTGATGAGAACGATGAACACCGTCCCCCAGAAAATCAGGAAATACTTGGAGCTCTCGCCGATGCCGAACCAGATGACGGCGATCGGGATCATCGCCGTCGGCGATAGGAAGCGCATGAATTCGATGATCGGATCGAAGAGCTCGTTGACGAGCCGCAGCCGCCCCATCGCGAGCCCGACCAGAATGGCGACGACGGAGCCGCTCACGAAACCGACGGCGACACGTGAGATGCTCGCCAGGATGTTGACGCCGAGCTCGCCCGAGAGCGCCATCGGCACGGCCGTCTCGAGCACCTTGCCGGGCGGCGGGATCAGGAAGGGATTGAAGAGAAACCGGCTGAGCAAAGACCAGATCGCGAGGAAGAGCGCGAGCGAGAGGAGGATCATCGCCGCCGTGCGGCAGTGCCGGGCGAGCCGCCGCAATTGCCGCCTCGATACGAGTGCGGCAGCGGCCTGCCTGTCCGCCGCAGCGCCGGCCCTGCGGCCCGGCGGCGCGATCGGCGGATCGGTTTTGAAGATTTCAGCCATGCTCGGGCATCAGTCGGTCTCTGTCCCCTGCAGCTCCTTCTCGATCTCGCGATAGAGGCGGCCCACCGCCGGGTCTCCCGGATCGCGCGGCCGCGGCACCTCGACCCGGATCACATTGCCGATCGTGGCCGCGGGGCCGGGCGTCATGACCGCGATGCGGTCGGCGAGCACGAGCGCCTCAATGATGTCGTGCGTGACGAAGACGATGGTCTTGCCGGTCGCGGCCCAAATTTCGAGAAGCCGGAGGTGCATGCGGCGCCGCGTGATCGCGTCGAGGGCGCCGAAGGGCTCGTCCATCAGCAAGACCTCCGGCTCGACGGCCAGGGCGCGGGCGATCTGCAAGCGCTGCTTCATGCCGCCGGAGATTTCCGAAGGGAGCTTCGTGCGATGCTCGACGAGCCCGACCATGCGCAGATACTGCTCGACGCGCTCGCGCCGCAGCGGCGCACTGGCCCGCTGGATGCGCAATCCGAACTCGACGTTCTGCTCGACCGTGAGCCAAGGCAAGAGCGTCGAGCCCGCGTCCTGAAAGAACATGACGCGCTCTCGCCCAGGCCCGCGCACCGGCATCCCGTTGTAGCTCAGGCTGCCCGAGCCGACCCTCTCGAACCCGGCGAGCATGTTGAGCAGCGTCGTCTTGCCGCAGCCCGAGGCGCCGAGAAGACAGAAGAACTCGCCGGCTTCGATCGTCAGCGACACGCCGCGCAGCGCGACGTACGGCCGATCTTCGCCGCCAAAGCTCTTGCCGAGGCTCACGGCGCGAAACATCGGGGAGCCCGGCTCACGAAGCGGGTTTGCAGGCCATCGCCGGCATGTTGTCGTATTTCGCACCGATCTGGCGCAGCGGCCCAGCGTCGATCAACTGGCTGAAGTCGATCGGCGCCGTCAACAATCGCTGTTGCTGCATCCACGCCGACAGGCTGCAAAAATCCTTGTAGAACAGCGGGTCGAAGCCGATCGGGGTTTCCGCGGTCTTCATGCTGAACCGCGTCAGCTCGGCACTGACCCCGTATTTCTCCTTGCCATAGGCAATGACGGCGTCGAGGTGGCTTTTGGCATAGGCCTTGCCCTTGACGAGGGCGCGCAGGAAGCGGACCAGTTTGTCACGGTTGGCGGGCTGTGCGAGCCATTGCGGCCGCACGCCGAACATGCCGTAGCCGTCGATGTATCCCTCCGCGGTCGACAGCTCGTGCACCTCTTTGGGGCAGATCTCGCTCGCGCGCTGCCCGAATGGCTGCCAGATGAAAAATCCGTCGATGTCGCCCTTGCACAGCGCGATCGGCAGCACCTGGGTATCGAGGTTTTTCACCGTCACATCGGTCGGCTTGAGGCCATTCTTGGCGAGGAATACGGAGATGAACCAGGAGCCGGTCGAGCCGACGCGGGTCGCGATCGTCTTGCCCTTCAAATCCTGCGGCGTCTTGATCGCGTTGCGTGCCATCGCCGTATAGCCCTTGGCGTCACGGTCGTTGATGGCGACGATGCGATAGTCCCTCCCCGTGTTGGCCCAGTAGGAGACGCCCGGCAGGTCGCCGTTATAGACGATGTCGCCGGCCCCCGTCTTGAAGGTCTGCAACGCCGTCGTGCCGGAGGGGAAGGTGCGTAGTTGGACGTCGAGCCCTGCCTCTTTGAAATAGCCTTGGGCGTCGGCCATCCACACCGGATCGAGCGCCGGGATCGGGCCGATGAAGACGACGAGCGGCTTTGCGGTTTCGGCCGCTGCCGTCCGGTGGACGAGCGGGCCCGCCGCCGAAAATGCCATGACCAACCACAAGGCGATGATCGAGAAGGGATGAGAAATCCGCACGGTCAGACTCCCTATTCAGATTGGCCGAGGGGAGGCGAGGATCGTATCAGATGCCCGCCGGGGCGGGAGTGTGTTTATCGCTCAGCCCTCGGCGAGAAAACGTTCAGCGAGGCGCACGAAGAAGTTGACGCCGTAGGGAATGGCGGCGTCGTTGAAGTCGTAGCGCGCATTGTGCAGGAAGCAGCCGCCTTCGCCCGGGCCGTTGCCGAGCCACACCATCGCGCCGGGCCGCGCATTCAGCATGTAGGAGAAATCCTCCGCCCCCATCGAGGGCATCGTGTTCGGCACCACCATCTCGTCGCCGAAGATCTCGGCCGCGACCTCGCTGGCGAATTTCGCTTCCGCCGCGTGGTTGACGGTCGGTGGATAGCCGCGGCGATATTCGACACTCGCTTCGGCGCCGTGCAGGCTCGCGACGCCGCGCGCGATCTCGCCGAGGCGCCGCTCGATCAGGTCGCGCACTTCCGAGCGAAAGCTGCGCGACGTGCCGCCGATGTGGACCTCGTCCGGGATCACGTTGTAGGCCGTGCCGCCGCGCATGAAGCCGATGCTGACGACCGCCGAATCGAGTGGATCGACGTTGCGGCTCGCGATCGTCTGCAGAGCGAGCACGATCTCGGCGCCGGCGACAAACGGGTCCACGCCGAAATGCGGGTGGGCGGCGTGCGTGCCATGCCCCTTGACGCGAATGTCGAAGCGGTCGGCGGCGGCGAGCAGCGGCCCCGGCCGGGTTGCGATCGCGCCGACCGGCAGGCCCGGCTTGTTGTGGATCGCGAAGACCGCATCGCACGGGAATTTGTCGAAGAGGCCCTCCTCGACCATCTTGCGGCCGCCGCCGTGGCCCTCCTCGGCCGGCTGAAAGATGAAATGCACGGTGCCCTCGAAATCGCGCGTGCGCGAGAGGTGCTTCGCGGCGCCGAGCAGCATCGTCGTATGCCCGTCATGGCCGCAGGCATGCATTCGGCCCTCGTTGGTCGAGCGGTGCGCGAACTCGTTCAGCTCCTGCATCGGCAGCGCGTCCATGTCGGCGCGCAAGCCGATCGCGCGGGTCGCGTTGCCCCGCCGCAACGTGCCGACGACGCCGGTCTTGGCGAGGCCGCGGTAAACCTCGCAGCCGTATTCGGCGAGCTTTCTCGCGACGATGTCGGCGGTGCGCTCTTCGCTGAAGGCGAGTTCGGGATGGGCGTGGATGTCGTGCCGGATCGCCGCCAGCTCGGCCTGATCGTCGCTCAGCTCGGGGAGGAGGGCCATTTTCTTTTCTCGGCGGAAGGTCTGTGCGAACCCACCTTTCGCACTATCCCCGGCGCCGCGCAAGGCTACTCGCCAGGCGGCAAAGCCGGGTATGGAGCGTGCCGTTCCAGGCCGCGAGCTCGCGGCTCGAGCCTTATCGACTTCGTGCGCGAGGCGGTCGCGCGCCTCATAGTGAGGGCCCGCTTGCGCTCGTATTCCGCGGCCGAGCGCGCCGCCGGCGCCGATAAAGAAGGTGCTCGACATTTTGCGATATTTGGGATTGATTAAAGAGGCTCATGGGGCTTGCCAAGCGACAATCTGGAGTCACTCGATGCGGAAGGAGGACGTTCCGATATTCATCTTGTGCGGGGGGCTCGGGACCCGGCTAAAAGAACAGACTGAATTCCGCCCCAAGCCGATGCTGCCGCTCGGCAAATACCCGATCGTCTGGCACATCATGAACACGTATTCGAGCTACGGCTTTAATCGGTTCATCTTGTGCATGGGTTATCGCAGCGAAGTAATTCGCGAATATTTCCTCAGATTTTACGAGATGAACGCCGACGTCACCGTCAATCTCGCCAGCAACAACCTGACCGTGCACAGCGTCGACCATCGCTGCGACTGGGAAGTGACGCTCGCCTATACGGGCGAGATGACGATGACCGGCGGCCGGGTGGCGCGGGCGGCGGCGCGCTATCTGAAGGACGCCGAGCATTTCGCGGTGACCTACGGCGACGGGCTGACCGACGCCGATCTTTCGGCGGAGTTCGCGTTTCACGCCGCGCACGGCAAGATCGGCACGGTATTGGGCGTCAACCCGCCCTCGCGCTTCGGCGAATTCCAGATGCAGGGCGAGCAGCTCGTGGCCTTTGTCGAAAAACCAGAAATCCGCACCGCCTGGATCAATGGCGGCTATTTCTTTTTCCGCCGCGAATTCCTCCCCTATCTGTCCGAGGACGAGGGCTGCGTATTGGAACGCGCTCCGCTCGTCGATCTCGCCGGCGACGGCCAGCTTGAAGTGTGGCGCCACGAAGGTTATTGGGCGTGCATGGACACGCAGCGCGACCATGAGGAATTGACCAAGATCTGGCAGAGCGGCGAGGCGCCCTGGGCGCGCGCCGCGCAGGCGGCGGCGCGCGCGCTGGCGTGACGCGAAAAGCGCAGTCGGGACCCAGCTTGGGAGAGGTCTCGGTTGTCATTCCGGCGAAACCCGAAATCCATCGTTCCTGCCGGTCGGGCAGTGGAGAGGTGGACCCGGGCCGGCGCCGGGGTGACAAGGGGATGCCGGCGCCGGGGTGACAAGGGGATAATGGGTCATGAAGGTTCTGGTCACCGGGCATAAGGGCTATATCGGCAGCCATCTCGTGGCGCTCCTGAAAGAGCGCGGCGACGGCGTCACCGGCTGCGATCTCGGGCTCTTCGAAGGCTGCGGCTGGGATCCGCTCGTCCCGCCCGACCGCGAAATCCAATGCGACTACCGCGCGCTCGGCGAAAAGGACCTCACGCCGTTCGACTGCGTCATGCATCTGGGCGCGATCTCGAACGACCCGATGGGGGACCTCGATCCCGAGATCACCCGCCGCGTCAATGCGCGCGGCTCCGTCAAGCTCGCCGAGACCTGCGCGCGCGCGCAGGTGCCGCGCTTTCTGTTCGCCTCGAGTTGCTCGATCTACGGCAAGGCGGCCTCGCTCGACCTCGACGAATGGGCCGCATTGTCGCCGGTCTCCGGCTATGCCGAATCGAAGATCGCCGCCGAGCAGGCGATCTCGCGCCTCGCCGGCCCGAATTTCAGCCCGAGCTATCTGCGCAATGCAACGGCCTACGGCTATTCGCCGATGCTGCGCATCGACCTCGTCGTCAACAACCTGTTGGGCTGCGCCGTCGCCAAGGGCGACATCCGCATCATGTCGGACGGCACGCCCTGGCGCCCGCTCATCCACTGCAAGGACATCGCGCGCGCCTTCGTCGCCTTCATGGAGGCGCCGCGCGAGCGGGTGCACAACCGCGCCGTCAATGTCGGCGCCAACAAGGAGAATTTCCAGGTCCGCGACGTGGCCGACATCGTGCGCGAGCTGGTGCCGAGCGCCAACATCGTCTACACCGGCGAAGTCGGCAACGACCCGCGCAATTACCGCGTGAAGTTCGAGCTGCTCGGCGAATTGCTGCCACAGTTCCAGCTCGAATACGATCTGCGCTCGGGGATGGAGGAACTGCATCGCTCCTTCATCGACCACGGCTTCAATGCCGAGGATTTCGACGGCGAGCAGTTCGTGCGGCTGCGCACCTTGCGCCACCGCCTCGACCGCCTGGCCGATTAGGGCGTCGCCGCGATGATCTTTACCGAGACGCCGGTTGAGGGCGCCTATCTGATCGACCTCGAAAAGCGCGGCGACGAGCGCGGCTTTTTCGCCCGCGCTTTTTGCAAGAACGAATTCGCCGCGTATGGCCTCGAGACCGAGTTTGTGCAGATCAACAATTCGCTGTCGGCGGCGAAGGGCACGCTGCGCGGCATGCATTACCAGCTGGCGCCCGCGGCCGAAGTAAAGGTGGTGCGGTGTCTCGCCGGCGCGCTCTGGGACGTGGTCCTCGATCTGCGGCCACAATCGCCGACCTACGGGCGCTGGTTCGGCGCCGAGCTCTCGGCGCAGAACCGGCGCATGATGTACGCGCCCAAGGGCTTGGCGCACGGCTTTGTGACGCTCGCGGACGACACCGAGGCGTTCTACCTCGTCTCGGCCTTTTACGCTCCGGAACTCGAGCGCGGCGTACGCTGGAGCGACCCGCGCTTTGCCATCGAATGGCCGTTGCAGCCGGTCGTCATCTCCGACAAGGACCGCGACCGCGCCGATTTCGACCCCGCGACGCATTTGGTGTGACAATGCGCATCCTCTTGACCGGCGCCAGCTCCTTCACCGGCTTCTGGTTCGCGAAATCCTTAGCCGAAGCTGGTCACCAGGTCACCGCCGCCTTGGCGAGCGAGGATAGGGCCGCCTATGCGGGCGTACGGGGAAAGCGCCTGGCGCTGTTGCAGGGACATTGCCGCATCGTCTTCGCCGCTCCGTTCGGCAGTGACACGTTCTTGGCGGCCTTGCGCGAGGCGAGGCCCGACCGGCTCTGCCATCACTGGGCGGAAGTGCGCGACTACCGCAGCCCGGATTTCGAAGTCGTCGCGGCGCTCGCCGCCAACACCCGCCGGCTCGTCCCCATATTGCGGGCGATGCGCGAGGCGGGCTGCGGCGCCGTTGTCCTGACCGACAGTGTCTTCGAGCCCGACGAGGGCATCGGCAACCCGCCGCTCAAGCCATTCAGCCCCTACGGCCTTTCGAAGGGCCTCACGCGCCGGCTCGTCGAATATTATTGTGCGGGCGAGGGCGTGCCCCTCGACCGCTTCGTCATCGCCAACCCGTTCGGCCCTTACGAAGAGCCGCGCTTCACCGACTACCTGGTGAAGACCTGGATGAAGGGCGAGACGGCGCGGGTCGCCACCCCCCGCTATGTCCGCGACAACGTGCCGGTCGATCTCCTCGCCAAGGCGTATGCCGCTTTTCTCGCAAGCGGCTGCGGCGGCCGGCGGCTCGGGCCCAGCTGCTACGCCGAGACGCAGGGCGCCTTTGCCGAGCGCGTCGCCCGCGAAGTGCGCGCGCGGCTCGATCTCGATTGCGCGCTCGACTTGGCCGTGCAGACGGAATTTATGGAGCCCGAGATCCGCATCAATACCGACTTTCCCGATCGGGCGGCGCTCGGTTGGAGCGAGCCGGCCGCCTGGGACGCCTTCGTCCGCTATTACGAGGCGCTCTATGCCCGATGATGTGAGCCGCACCCCGCGCGCGACGCGCCTATCGCCGCTCCGGCTCGACCGCATCGCCCGGCGCCTCGAGCGCATCGAGGGGGCCGGCACGCAGGCGAGCGCCGACCGCGCGCGCCTGAAAGAGGGCCTCGACGGCGCCGCCGAGCGGGTCGCGCGCGCGCTCGCATCTCTCGACGGGCTCGCGGCGCCGGGCGCGGACGCGCTCGACCCGGCGCGGATCCTCTCCGAGACGCTCGGCCGCGCGACGCGGCGGATCGGCGGGCTCAGCGAGGAACTGCGCGAGGCGAGCCGCGCAAACGAGGTAAAGGCGGCGCAGCTCGCCCACCTCCAGGACCAGCTGCGGGAATTGCGCGCGGAAAAAGCCGGGCTCGAGGAAAAGCTCGCGGAGCTTTCTCGCGACAAGACCGCGCTCGACCGCGAAGCCCGCGACGGCGCGGCTGATCGCGCGGCCCTCACGGCGAGCCGCAACCGGGCGAAGAACGAGGCATTCTGGAGCCTCGCGCCGTTTCTCGCCGACTTGCCCGATTTCGCCGCCTATGCCGAGCGCGTGTCATACGCCCCGCGCCGGCTCTACGCGATGCTGATGCGCGCCGATATCGAAGCCGACCCCGATCCCTCACCCGAGCTGAAGGCGGCGGCGGCGAAGCTCGCCGACCTCTTCGACCCCCTCTTCTACCTCGCCGAACATCCCGACGTGGCGCTCGCCGGCACCAACCCGCTCCTCCACGATCTCACCGACGGGGCGCGGGAAGGGCGCCGGCCGCACCCCTTCTTCGACCCCGAATATTACTGCGCGCAGAAACCTGCGGCCGCCGGGAACCCCCTCCTCGACTATGCCGAGGCGGGGAGCGCGCAGGGCCTCAAGCCGCACCCGCTCTTCGACCCGGCCTT
>DASYYD010000461.1:0-1697 GCA_035934195.1 Allostellaceae bacterium
GCTCGCCATCCCGAGAAGGCCGGCAAACCCGACAGCCCGATCCCGCGCAAGCCCGACTGGATCCGCGTCAAGGCGCCGGGCTCGCCCGAATATCACGCGACGCGGCGCCTGATGCGCGAATTGCAGCTGCATACCGTCTGCGAGGAAGCGGCCTGCCCCAATATCGGCGAGTGCTGGAAGTCGGGGCACGCGACGGTGATGATCCTGGGGCCGGTGTGCACCCGCGCCTGCACGTTCTGCAATGTCGCGACCGGGCGGCCGGGCCCGGTCGATGCGCAAGAGCCGCAACATCTGGGCGAGGCGGTGGCCCGGCTCGGCCTCGCCCATGTCGTCGTCACCTCGGTCGATCGCGACGATCTTCCCGATGGCGGGGCAGGGCAGTTCGCCCGCTCGATCTCCGCTATTCGCGCGGCCGCGCCGGCGACGACGATCGAGGTCCTGATCCCCGATTTCCTGCGCAAGGAGGGGGCGCTCGAAACCGTCGTCGCGGCGCGCCCCGACGTCCTCAACCACAATCTCGAAACGGTGCCGCGGCTCTATGCCGAGGTGCGCCCCGGCGCCCGCTATTTCCATTCGCTGCGGCTGCTCGACCGGGTGAAGGGGCTCGACCCGGCGATGTTCACCAAATCGGGCATCATGGTCGGGCTCGGCGAAGACAAGGGCGAAGTGTTGCAGGTCATGGACGATCTGCGCGCGGCAGGGGTCGATTTCCTGACGATCGGGCAATATCTGCAGCCGACGCCGAAGCATCACCCGGTGGCGCGCTTCGTCGCACCGGACGAGTTCGCCGCCTATCGCAGCTTCGCCCGGGCGAAGGGCTTCCTGATGGTGTCGGCCTCGCCCTTGACGCGGTCCTCCTATCACGCCGGGGATGATTTCGCCCGCTTGCGCGCCGCCCGCGCCGAAAAGCTCGCCGCCGCGCCGGACGCCTGATGCCGACGCACGCCGAGACGCGGATCCTGCCCTATACGCCCGAGCAGCTCTTCGCCCTCGTCGCCGATATCGAGCGCTACCCCGAGTTTCTGCCCTGGTGCATGGGCGCGCGCATCCGCGAGCGCCGCGCCGATCTGATCGTCGCCGACCTCGTCATCGGCTTCCGCATGTTCCGCGAGCGCTTCACCTCGCGCGTCACGCTCGTCCCGCCGCGCCGCATCGACGTCGCCTATGCCGAGGGCCCGTTCCGCTATCTCAACAACCACTGGGCGTTCGCGGCGGCGCCGGGCGGCTGCCGCGTCGATTTCTTCGTCGATTTCGAGTTCAAGTCGCGCGTCTTGCAGCGGGTGATCGAGGTCTTGTTCGGCGAAGCGGTGCGCCGCATGGTCGGCGCCTTCGAGAAGCGGGCGCAGGCGCTCTACGGCGGCAAGCCGTCGGGCGCCCGCGAGCCGGCTGAGTGAGGCCGGCTAGAAGATCACCCCGGTCTCGAACAATGCGCGCACCTGCGAATCCTCGGTGCCGGCTTTGCCGAAGGCGAACCCGGCCGTTCCGCTGCCGATCCCGACATAGGAGAACTCGGCGCGGGCGAAGAAGATCTTGTACTGGTAGGTCGGCGTCACCGTGAGCGACCAGTTGTCGGCGCCGGGACCGCCGGCCAGCAGGGACGGCGCGCCGTCCGTCGCATTGCCCGATGAGGTGATGTATTCGCCGCGCAGCCCCAGCTTCCAATTGTCGTTGAACGAATAGGCGCCGTTGAGCGCGAA
>DASYYD010000464.1:0-17433 GCA_035934195.1 Allostellaceae bacterium
TCGGGCAGCTCGCCGTCGACGACATGCAGATCGGTGCGGCAGACGGCGCAGGCGCCGATTTCGATGCGCACCTCGCCGTGCCCCGGCTCCGGTGTCGCCAGTTCCGCCGCGACGAGCGGCCCGCCCGGCTTTCGCAACAGCTGCGCGCGCATGGCCTCCTCCTGTCGTGAGGACGGTGTCATAGCGAGGGGCGGAGCGGCGAGGCAATCTCGGACGCGGTAATTCGATCGGGATTGCTTCCCCCCGGAACGCCCGCCGGGCAACCCTCCGGGCGTCGCAATGACAGCGCGGTCGGCTTTTTGAGTGAGCCCTGCTAGGCTCCCTCCCGCGATGCGATCCGCAGGAGTGCCGGCGATGACGACGAGCGAGGACGCCCACCGTTTCGGCTTCGTCTCGATCGACGGCGAGCCGCTGCCGCTTGCCGCCTGGCGCGGCCGGCCGGTGCTCGTCGTCAATACGGCGAGCTATTGCGGCTACACGCCGCAATATCAGGGCCTCGAAGAATTGTGGCGGCGCTATCGCGACAAGGGGCTCGTCGTGCTCGGTGTGCCGTCCAATGATTTCGGCGCGCAGGAGCCGGGCTCGGCCGCCGAGATCAAGGCCTTCTGCGCGAAGAATTACGGCGTCGATTTCCCGCTGGCGCAGAAATGCGCGGTCGTCGGCGCCGACCCGCACCCGTTCTACCGGTGGGCCGCCGCATCGCTCGGCGAGGCCGGGACGCCGCGCTGGAACTTCCACAAATACCTCGTCGGCCCCGACGGCGATCTGATCGGCAGCTGGCCGTCGCGCGTCGGCCCGACCGACCCGCCGATCACGGAAGAGATCGAACGGCTGCTGCCAGGGGGCTGAGCCGCGGCGCCGGCGGCGAGCCGTTCGGCGGCGGCAGGCTCGCGGCCACTTCGACGACGCGGATCGCCAGCGCCTCGCGCCGGCCGCGGATCTCGATCTGGTGGCGCGGCGCCGCCGCGAGAGCGATCCCGGCGCGCGCCACGACTTCCTCCGAGACCACCAGCTCGCAGCCGTATTCCTTCGTCAGGCTTTCGAGGCGGCTGGCGGTGTTGACGGCGTCGCCGATCGCCGTCATCGCGCTCGCCCTGCCGTAGCCCATCTCGCCGACGATGACGGGACCCGCATGGATGCCGATGCCGATGCGGATCGGCCGGTCGAGTTCGCTTTGCACGGATCGGTTGAGTTCGCCGAGGCGCTCGGAAACAAGGCGCGCCGCCTCGAGCGCCGCGCGGCAACCGGCCGCCCCGTCGCCCGCGATGCCGAAGAGCGCCATCACCCCGTCGCCGATGAATTTGTCGACGCGCCCGCCGGCCGCCTCGATCGCCTGCCCGACGGCCGCGAAATAGCGGTTGAGGACGAACACCACATCGTAGGGCAGCCGGCCTTCGGAAAAGGCGGTGAAGCCGCGGATATCGACGAACATGATGGCGATCTCGCGCTCGCTGCCCTGCGCAATGTCGGCCAGCCGCCGCCCGTCGGCGGCGGCGGCGAAGGGCGGCAACAGCGGCATCGCCGTGATCGCGCCCGTCGGCCGCAGCATGCAGGCGAGCCGGACATCCGGGGTGGCGCGGATGCGGCGCAGGACCCGCAGCTCGCTCTCGCCCGGCGGATCGAGCGCGCCCGCCGCGGCGCGCACCCGGATGCGGCAGGTCGAGCAGCGGCCCCGGCCGCCGCACACCGAGGCGTGCGGGATGTTGGCGAGCCGGCTCGCCTCGAGGACGCTGGTGCCGCGCACGACCTCGATCGAGCGCCCGTCGGGGTAGCTGATCCGCACGAGGCCGCGGGCGCGCCAGTGCACCTGCCGCACGAGGCGCGCCGCCAGCACGAGCGTGAGCGCCACGGCAAAGAAGGCGATGCCGGCATTGCTGATCGTGTCGATCGCCTGCCCGGTGGCGTGCGTGGGCAGCGTCAGGCCAGCGAAAGCCTCACCCCTCCAGCCCGGCTGCGCGGCGAGCGCGGCCACCTGCCGGCCCGCCTCGACGGCGCCGAGCAGCGCCAGCACGGGGAGGAGCACGGCGAGGACGAGGGCCGCCCACTCTGCGCGCGCGTACCACGGCCGGACCCGGAGCCAATAGTGCAGCCCGATCATCGCATGCGCCCAGGCGACGACGAGGACGAGGAGCTGCAGGAAACCGCGGCCGGGCGAATTGACGAAATAGACCCACAGAAAGTAGCGATAGTAGCCGACATTCGTGCCGAGAAAGTCGGCCGAGATCCGTGTCGCCGCGACATGGCGGATCAACAGGAACGGGATCGCGAAGCCGAGCAGGAGCTGCGCCAGCTCGGGGCCGCGCAGTTTGAGGCTGCGCCGCTGCCACAATGCCCAGAGCGCGAGCGCGTAATGCATGGCGAAGCCGCCGTAGAGCAGGAACTGCCCCGCCGGGTTTCCCCACACGGTCTCGAAGAGGGTCAGCGTGCGCTCCATCGCCTCGATCGAGACGAGGCCCATGGCGTGGTTGACGAGATGCATCGTCACATAGGCGAGCATCGTCAGGCCCGCGACGAGCCGCAGGCGCCGCAGCATGGCGCGGCCGGGCATCATGGTCGGTGCTGCGCCGCTCTGTCGCGGTGCGCAAGGCCGCGATAGAAGGCACAAGATAGCGGCATCGGGAGGGGCCTTCGATGTTGGAGATCCGTCATCTCGTCAAGCATTTCGGCGCGCTCGCGGCGGTCGACGGCGTTTCCTTCGAGGTCGGGCGCGGCGAGGTGCTGGGGTTTCTCGGGCCCAACGGCGCCGGCAAATCGACGACGATGAAGATGATCACCGGCTTTCTCGCGCCGACGGCGGGGACGGCGATCGTCTGCGGCCACGACATCGGCCGGGAGCCGATCGCGGCCAAGCGCGAGATCGGCTACCTGCCGGAAGGCGCGCCCGCCTATCCCGACATGACGCCCGCCGATTTTCTCGCCTTCATCGCACGGATTCGAGGGTTTTCCAGCACGGAAGCGAAGGCGCGCATCGCCCGCATCGTCGAATTGATCCATATCGCCGAAGTTTTGCATCAACCGATCGAGACCTTGTCGAAGGGCTTCAAGCGGCGCGTCGGGGTGGCGCAGGCGCTGTTGCACGACCCGCCGGTCGTCATCCTCGACGAGCCGACCGACGGGCTCGACCCGAACCAGAAATACGAGATGCGCAAGATCATAAGGGCGATGCGCAGCGACAAGACGATCATCATTTCGACGCATCTGTTGGAGGAAGTCGAGGCGGTGTGCAGCCGCGCGATCATCATCGCCCGCGGCCGCATCCTCGCCGACGCGACGCCCGAGGAGCTCGCCGCCCGCTCGCGCCACCACAATGCGGTGCGGCTCGGCGTCACGCCCGGCGCCGCGCCGGAGATCGCGGCCGAGCTGGCGCGATTGAAGAGCGTCGCTTCGGTCGAGACGGCGGGCGAGGGCGAGGCCGCGGCGGTCATCGCCTTTCCCCGCGGCGGCGAGCCCATCGCCGGCGAGATCGCCGATCTCGCGCGGGCGCGCGGCTGGCGGGTGAGGAGCCTTTCCGTCGAGCACGGCCGGCTCGACGAAGTCTTTCGCGAGATCACCGCCGCCCCCCTGCCGGAGGCGGCCTAGATGCACCGGCGCCGATTCGTCATTGCGGGGAGGCCGACAGGGCCGACGAAGCAATCTCGGCGAGATCGCTTCGCTGCGCTCGCCGAGATCGCTTCGCTGCGCTCGCGATGACAACCTTGGATCGGTCCTGAGGAAGCGAGATGCGCAACGTCTGGACCATTTTCCGGCGCGAGCTGAAGAGCTATTTCGCAACCCCGCTCGCCTATGTGTTCATCGTCATTTTTCTCGTCATGGCGGGCATCCTGACCTTTTTTCTCGGAAACTTCTTCGAACGCGGACAGGCCGACCTCGTTCCCTTCTTCGGTTTTCATCCCTGGCTCTACCTCGTGCTGATCCCGGCATTGTCGATGCGGCTGTGGGCGGAGGAGCGCAAGAGCGGCACGATCGAGCTGTTTCTCACCTTGCCGATCCGCATGACCGAGGCGGTCGTCGGAAAATTCCTCGCCGCCTGGTGCTTTGCCGGCATCGCGCTCGTCTTGACCTTTCCGTTCTGGGTGACGGTCAACGTGCTCGGGGCGCCCGACAACGGCGTCATCCTGGCGAGCTATGTCGGCAGCTTCCTGATGGCGGGGGCGACGCTGGCGATCGGCGCCGCGGTTTCGGCGACGACCAAGAACCAGGTCATCGCCTTCGTCGTCACCGCCGCGCTCGCCTTTCTCTTCATCGCGGCGGGCTCCTCGGTCGTCCTCGGGCTGTTGCGCGACTGGGCGCCGGAGGCGGTCATCCGCGCGGTCGGCGCGTTGAGCTTTCTCGACCACTTCACGGCGATCACGCGCGGCGTCATCGATCTGCGCGACGTCGCCTATTTCCTGTCGGTCATCGTCGCGTTCCTCGGCGCCAACGCGATCCTCGTCGATCTCAAAAAGGCCGATTGAGAGGCGAGGCGAGGATGATCGCGGCCTTCTTCGCCTCGCGCCAACGGGTGGCCGTCGCAGCGCTCGTCCTCGTCGCGGTCATTCTGGTGTCGGTCAACGTCCTCGCCGCGCGGTTCTCGGCGGCGCGGCTCGATCTGACGCAAGGCCGCCTCTATACGCTTTCTTCCGGCACGCGCCGCACCCTCGCCAAGATCGACGAGCCGATCACGCTGCGCTTCTACTACTCGACCGAATTGGGGGATCGGCTGCCGCCCTATGGCGTCTACGCCGAGCG
Source organism: Allostellaceae bacterium (assembly GCA_035934195.1). GTDB lineage: Bacteria > Pseudomonadota > Alphaproteobacteria > ATCC43930 > CGMCC-115725 > AP-15. The sequence goes on from DASYYD010000464.1 coordinate 4,729, forward strand.
CGTTCGCGAGCTGCTCGAACAATATGCCGCGGCCGCGCACGGGAAATTGCGCCTCGAAATCTACCACCCGCAGCCGTTCTCGCGGGTCGAGGACCAGGCCGTGGCCTTCGGTCTGCAAGGCGTGCCGCTCGACCAGCAGGGCGACCAGGTCTATTTCGGCCTCGCCGGCACCAACTCGACCGACGACCAGCAGGTGATCCCGTTCTTCTCGCCGCAGCGCGAGCACTTTCTCGAATACGATCTGACAAAGCTCGTCCACAACCTCGTCTTCCCGAAAAAGCCGGTCATCGGGCTCATCACGACATTGCCGCTCGAAGGCAACGTGATGGCGATGATGCGGGGCGAGCCCAGCCAGCCGATGGCGGTCGTCAGCGAAATCGAGCAGCTGGACGAGGTGAAGCCGCTGCCGGGCGAACCGGCGCAGATCCCGGCCGATGTCGATGTGCTGATGATCGTGCACCCGCAAAAACTGCCGCCGAAGACGCTCTACGCCATCGACCAGTTCGTGCTGAAGGGCGGCAAAGCGCTCGTCTTCGTCGACCCCTATTCCGAACTCGAGGCGGCGCTGCGGAACCGCCCCAACATGCCGGGCGGCCCCAGCGGCAGCGATCTCGAGCCGCTCTTCAAATCCTGGGGGATCCGCATGCTGCCGCGCCTCGTGGCGGCCGACCGGCGCGACGCCGAGCGCGTCAACGTGCCGGTGCCGGGGCGCGGCGAAGCAACCCTCGCCTATGTCGCCTGGCTCGGCCTCGGGCCGGAAAACCTGAACCGCAAGGACCCGATCACCGCCGATCTGCATCATTTGACGCTGGCCTCGGCGGGCATCCTCGAAAAGCGCAAAGGGGCGGCGACGACGGTCGAGCCGCTCGTCACGACCTCGCCCGATTCGATGCAGATCCCGGTCGGCAAGGTCCAAGGATTGCCCGACGTGGCGGGGCTGCTCGACGATTTCAAGGCCTCGGGACGCCGCTACATTCTCGCCGCGCGCATCACCGGGATCGCCAAGACGGCGTTCCCGAAGGGCCCGCCGCCGGAACAGCCGGCAAAGCAGTCGAAGCCGGGCGCGCCGCAAACCGCGGCGCCACCGCCCGGGCTGCAACAATCGGCGCGGCCGATCAACGTCGTCGTCGTCGCCGACAGCGATCTGCTCGCCGATCGTTTCTGGGTGCGCCCGCAGAATTTCTTCGGCCGGCGGGTGCTGGTCCCGGTTGCCGACAACGGCGATTTCGTCTTGAACGCCTTGGGCGTGCTCGCCGGCGGCGACGATCTGATCGGGCTCAGAAGCCGCGGCACCTCGGCGCGCCCCTTCGTGCTCGTCGACCGCATCCGGCGCGCCGCCGACGAACGCTACAGCGCCGAAGAGCGGCGGCTGCAGCAGAAACTGAAGCTGACCGAGGCGAAACTGCAGAACGTCACCGCCGGGCAAAACGCCGATGCGGCGGTGACCCTGTCGCCGAAGCAGACGCAGGCGATGGCGCAGTTCCGCGCCGACATCTTGCAGACGCGCCGGCAATTGCGCGCCGTCGAGCGGGCGCTGCGCGCCGACATCGCGCGGCTTAAAGGGATGCTCGAATTCTTCGACATCGCGCTCGTGCCCATTCTCGTCGCCGCCGTCGCGATCGTGCTCGGGATCGTGCGCCTGCGGCGCCGCCGCCGGCGGGCGAGCGAGGCCTGAGGAGCCGGGCATGCAGCGCCAGGGCTTTGCCGTTCTCGCCGCCGCCGCCGCCATATCGGCGGCGCTCGCGGCCTATGCGCTGACCGCGGGCGATCGCGCGGTGAGCCTCGCCCCGCGCGGCGCGCGGGCGCTGCCGGGGCTCGCGCAAAAGCTCCCGGACATTGCCTCGATCGGGCTCTTCCGGCCGGACCTGAAGGTGACCTTCCGGCGCCGCGGCACTGGCTGGGTCGTCGCCGAAAAGGGCGACTACCCGGCCGATACCGGCAAGATCGGCAAACTCGCGATCGCCCTCGCCGACCTGCGGCTGGTCGAGCCGAAGACGCGGCGCCGCTATCTCTATCCGCGGCTCGAGGTGGAAAAGCCGGGGACCGGCAAATCGACGCTCATCACGGTAAAGGACAAGTCCGGCGCGACCCTGGCCGCCCTCGTCGTCGGCAAGGAACGCTACGACCGCCTCGGCACCGGCAAGAACGGCGTCTATGTCCGAAGGCCCGGAGACCGGCAGTCCTGGCTCGCCGGCGGCTCGCTCGACCTTTCCGACAAACTGCCGCGCTGGCTCGACCGCAAGATCCTCGACGTGCCCCGAGCCCGCGTCGCCTGGGTCAGCCTCACCGCGCCCGACGGGGCGAAGCTGGTGATCGCGCGCGCCTCGGCCGCCGCCCCGTTCGGCATCGTCGACGCCCCGGCCGGCGCCAAATTGAAAGGTCAGGAGGAGATCGCCGAGCCGGCGGGCGCGCTCGAATCCTTCGACCTCGAAGACGTCGCGCCGGCCGCGAAATTCCCGCCGCCGGCGACCGGCGCGTGGCTCGCCTCCTACTATACCTTCGACGGCCTCGATGTGAGGCTGACCCTCTTCGAGCACGACAAGCATTCTTGGGTCGCCGTCGCCGCTTCGGGCTCCGGCAAGGCGGCGGCTGAAGCGAAGGAGATCGACGGCCGGGTCGGCGGGTGGAGCTACCGCATCCCGGCATACAAGGCGACGCCGCTGAAGAAGAAGCTCGCCGATCTCGTCGTGCCGCCGCCTTCCGCGCCACCGCCGAAGAAATGAGCGAGAAGGTCATTCCGGGGCGCGAGCGCGGCTCGCGAACCCGGAATCCATGAACACCGACCTCGGCAGGACTGGCGACGTTCGTGTTCCTGGATTCCGGGCCCGACCCTCCGGGCCCTCCCGGAACGACGGTCCTTCCTTCGGCTCTGGCGCGGCCGCAACGAGAGCCCTCTCGGTTGACACTGCCGGGTGGGCTCGCTCATGTTGCCGCGAACCTCCCCTTTTGCGGACGCAGCGATGAGCGATGACCTGGCCCCGACCGTCGAAGCCGCCTGGGAAGCGCGCGACGGCATCGGGCCGCAGACCCGCGGCGCTTGGCGCGAGGCGGTCGAGGCGGCGCTCGACGGGCTCGACCGCGGCCGCCTGCGCGTCGCCGAGAAGACCGCCGCCGGCTGGCGGGTCCACCAATGGCTCAAAAAGGCGGTGCTGCTGTCGTTCCGCTTCAACGACATGGCGCTCTCGCCGGGCGGCCCCGGCGACCCCGCGCGCGGGCCCGCGCATTGGTGGGACAAGGTGCCCTCGAAATTCGCCGGCTGGACGGAAGCGGAATTCCGCGCCGCCGGCTTTCGCGCCGTCCCCGGCGCGATCGTGCGCCGCTCGGCCTATGTCGCGCCCGGCGTCGTCTTGATGCCGAGCTTTGTCAACGTCGGCGCCCATGTCGACAGCGGCACGATGATCGACACCTGGTCGACGGTCGGCTCCTGCGCCCAGATCGGCAAGAACTGCCACATCTCGGGCGGCGTCGGCATCGGCGGCGTGCTCGAGCCCGTGCAGGCCGAACCCGTCATCATCGAGGACAACTGCTTCATCGGGGCGAGAAGCGAAGTCGCCGAAGGGGTCGTCGTCGAGGAGGGCGCGGTTCTGGCGATGGGCGTCTTTCTCGGCGCCTCGACAAAGATCGTCGATCGCGAGACGGGCGAAATTCACATGGGCCGCGTGCCGCCCTATTCGGTCGTCGTGCCGGGCTCGCTGCCCGGCCGCAACCTGCCCGACGGCAATTGGGGGCCGAGCCTTTATTGCGCGGTCATCGTCAAGCGGGTCGATGAGAAGACGCGCGCGCGCACCTCGATCAACGAGCTGTTGCGCGAATGAGGAATTCCGCCGTCGATGCGGCCTCGCTCGCCGCCGCGCTGATCCGCGCGCCGAGCGTCACGCCGAAGGACGAGGGCGCGATCGGCATCGTCGCCGAGGCGCTCGCCCGCCTCGGCTTCGCCTGCCACCCCTTGGCGTTCGGCGCCGAGCCGATCCACAATCTCTACGCCCGCATCGGCACCGGCCGCCCCAATCTGTGCTTTGCCGGCCATACCGACGTGGTGCCGACCGGCCCCAAGGAGGCGTGGTCGTTCGACCCCTTCGGCGGCAGCGCCGAGGGCGGCATGCTGAGGGGGCGCGGCGCCGCCGACATGAAGGGCGCGATCGCCGCCTTCGCCGCCGCCGCCGAGCGCTTCCTCGCGGAGCGGGGCGAGGGCTTTTCCGGCTCGATCAGCCTGCTCATCACCGGCGACGAGGAGGCGGTCGCGGAAAACGGCACGAAAAAGGTGCTCGAATGGCTCGCCCAGCGCGGCGAAGCGATCGACGCCGCGATCGTCGGCGAGCCGACTTCGGCCGCGAGCCTCGGCGACATGATCAAGATCGGCCGGCGCGGCAGCATGACCGGGCGGCTGACCGTCTTCGGCGTGCAGGGCCACACCGCCTATCCGCACCTCGCCGACAACGCCGCGCACCGCCTCGTGCGCATGCTCGCCCTCCTGGCCGCCGCCGAGCTCGATCAAGGGTCGGAGCATTTTCAACCCTCGACGTTGCAGATCTCGACGATCGACATCGGCAATCCGGCCGCGAACGTCATCCCGGGCAAGGCCGAGGCGGTCTTCAACATCCGTTTCAACGACTGCTGGACGAGCCAGGAATTGCAGCGCTGGATCGGCGAAAAGCTGGCGGCGGCGGGCGGGCGCTATCGCCTCGATTTCAGTGTTTCCGGCGAATCCTTCCTCGTTCCGCCGGGGCCGGTCAGCGACGCCCTCGGCGAAGCGATCCGCCGCGTGACCGGCCTCGAGCCGCAGCTCGGCACGACCGGCGGCACTTCCGACGCGCGCTTCATCCAGGCCTACTGCCCGGTCGCCGAATTCGGCCTCGTCGGCACGACGATGCACAAGGCGGACGAAGCGGTGCCGCTCGCCGACATCGACAGGCTCGTCGAGATTTACCGAACCTTCCTCGCGCTCTATTTCGACCGGTCCTGAAGATCGGCCATTGCGTTTGATGCGAGCCCATTCCCGCGTCAGGACCTCGGCGCTGTTGCGCGAATTTGCCGAAGGGGCCGGCGAGCGCGTCAGCCTCGGCGAACTCGGCGCCGCCCTCGAAGACCGCGCCTTCGGCATCCTGGTGTTGTGCCTGGCTTTGCCGAACGCGGTGCCGGGACCCTACATTCCGGGATTTTCGGCGATCCTCGCGCTGCCGATCATGTGGCTTGGCCTGCAGCTCGCGCTCGGCTTCAGTCATCCGCGGCTGCCCGGCTTCGTGCGGCGCCGCTCGTTCACGCGGGCGCGCTTTACCCGCTTCATCGACCGCGCGACGCCCTTGCTGCGGCGCATCGAAAGCTGGCTCGGACCGCATCCCGGCTGGCTGACCGAGACGCGCGGCCACCGCCTTCTCGGCCTCGCGCTCGTCGTCTTTGGCTTTGGGCTGTCGCTGCCGGTGCCGCTCGGCAATTTGCCGGTGGCGATCGGCATCTCGATCCTCGCATTGGGGCTCATCGAAGAGGATAGCCGGGCGCTGCGCTGGGGGCTTCTCTGCGGGCTCCTCGGCTGCTTGTGGCTGCTCGCGCTCGTCGGCTTCGGGGTCGCCGTCGCGACCCGCCTGTCGCGCTATTTCGGATAGCGGACCTCGACAAGAGAGAGCCCTTCGGCGGGCGCGGTCGGGCCGCCGGCGCGGCGGTCGCGCGCCGCGAGGGCGCGCGCCACGTCCTCGGGCCGCCAGCGGCCGAGCCCGACGAGCTTCAAGGTGCCGGCCATGTTGCGCACCTGGTGATGCAGGAACGAGCGCGCCCGCGCCTCGATGTGGATCTCCTCGCCCGCGCGCGCGAGTTCGAGCGCGTCGAGCGTCTTCACCGGCGACTTCGCCTGGCACAGCGCATCGCGGAAGGTGGAAAAGTCGTGCCGTCCCAAAAGATGCCGCGCGCCCTCCTGCATCGCCGCCAGATCGAGCGGCGGCGCGACGTGCCACACCCGGCCGCGCTCGACGGCCGGCGGCGCCCGGCGGTTGAGGATGCGGTAGCGATAGACGCGCAGAATCGCCGAGAGCCGGGCGTCGAAACCCTCCGGCGCCGGCGCGACGGCGAGAACCGAAATCGCCGCCGGCCGCAGATGATGGTTGAGCGCGCTCATGACGACCTCGGGCGGGGCGGCGCGCGCAAGCTCGCAATGCGCCACCTGCGCGAGCGCGTGCACTCCCGCGTCGGTGCGCCCGGCGCCGTGCACCGTGACGCGCTCGCCGCAGAAGCGCAGGATCGCGGCCTCCAACGCCTCCTGCACCGAGAGCCCGTTCGCCTGCCGCTGCCAGCCGACCAGACCCCTGCCGTCGTATTCGATCGTCAGCCTGTAGCGGGGCACGGCAGCACCGTTCCGATGGGCAGGCGAAAGCCGCGCAGAAACTCGGCCGCGTCGAGCGGCGCGCGCCCGGCCCGCTGCACGCGCATGAGGCGCAGCGCGCCGTTGCCGCAGGCGATCGCCGGGCGGTCGTCGAGGACGGCACCGGGCGAGGCCTCGCCCGTCATCGGCAGCGCCGCCGCGGCGAGGACGCGGATGCGCTCGCCGAGCGCCTCGAAGAAGGCGCCAGGCGCCGGCGTGAAGGCGCGCACGCGGCGTTCGAGCGAGGCCGCCTCGTGGCGCCAATCGAGGCGTCCTTCCGCGCGCCCGACCTTGGGCGCGCAGGTGACGCCCTCTTGCGGCTGCGGGCGCGGCTCAAGGCGGCCGTGGCGCGCGGCCGCGAGCGCCTCGAGGATCAGGCGCGCGCCGATCTCGGCCAGCTCGGCCGCGAGGCTGCCGGCATTCGCCTCGGGGCCGATCGGCAGGCTCGCCTGCAACAGGATCGGTCCGCTGTCGAGGCCTTCCGTCATCTGCATGATCGTGATCCCGGTCGCCTCGTCGCCGGCGAGGATCGCCCGCTCGATCGGGGCGGCGCCGCGCCAGCGCGGCAACAGCGAGGCGTGCACGTTGAGGCAGCCGAGCGGCGGCACTTCGAGCATCGGGCGCGGCAGGATGAGGCCGTAGGCGGCGACCACCGCCGCGGCGGGCCGCAGGCGCGCGAATTCAGCGCCGGCCTCCGGGCTGCGCAGGCTCGCCGGGGAATGGACGGCGAGGCCATGTCGCTCGGCCAGCGCTTGTACCGGCGAAGGTCGCACGCGATGGCCGCGGCCGGCCGGGCGCGGCGGCTGCGTGTAGACGGCGAGGATCGGCCAGCCGGCGCCGATCAGCGCGGCGAGGATCCTCGCCGCGAAGGCGGGCGTCCCCATGAAGACGAGGCCCGGCCGCTGGTGCCCGGCGCCCATTGCCATCGCCGGGCTCAGGCCGGCACGCGGCTGCGCTTCGCCTTCGCCAGCTTGCGCAGGATGATGCTCCGCTTGATCGGCGAGATGTGGTCGACGAAGAGGATGCCGTCGAGGTGGTCGATCTCGTGCTGCAGGCAGGTGGCGAGCAATCCGTCCGTCTCGAGCTCGCGGATTTCGTTCTGGTGATCGAGGTAGCGCAGCCGCACCCGCGCCGGGCGGGTGACGTCGGCGTAATGCTCGGGCAGCGAGAGACACCCCTCGCTGCTCGCCGTCAGTTCCTGCGAGCGCCACAGGATCTCGGGGTTGGCGAGCCGCAACGGCTGCGGCTTCTCGCCTTCGCGGGCGACGTCGACGACGAGCACGCGGCTCGCCACCCCGACCTGCGGCGCGGCCAGCCCGATGCCGATCGCCTGGTACATGGTTTCGAGCATGTCGTCCATCAGCCGCCGCACCTTGTCGTCGACGGCCGCGACGGGGCGCGCCCTCACCTTGAGGCGCGGGTCGGGAGCCGTGATGATCGGAAGCAGAGCCATGGCAATCGGCTCTAGGTAGGATTTGCCGACTGGGGCGTCAATACGAGGGCGTCTGCCGAGGGGGGATGGGGTCGAGGGCCGCCCTGACGGCGCCTTCGATCGCCTCGATCGCGCGCCCGGGCCGCGCCGCGTCGCCGATGATCTCGACGACGGGGCCGGCGGGCAGGCGCGCTGCGCTGCCCGAGCCGTTCGGCCGCCGCGCCCGGTAATAGAACCAGCGGCGCAGCGCGTGGTTCGAGAAGAGCTTCGTGAGCGGCGCGAAGCGGCCGAGGCCGCTGTCGAGAGCGAGGTGGACGAGCGCGCCCGTTCCGGCCGGGTAGCGGGCGCCGGTCGCAACGACGATTCGGTCGAATTGGGCGAGAGTGTGCGGCTCGGAGAGCGGGTCGGCGCCGAAGCGGATCGTCACGCCTTCGCTGCGGCAACGCTCGACGAGGGCGGCGACATAGGCGAGAAGCGGCCGGGAATCCGCCCGCACCTCCTGAAACATCGGCGCCTTGCCGGCCAGCCTGAGCGCGCCGCCCGCCTGCCGCGCCCGCTCCAGGACGGTGACGCTGTTGCCGCCCGCGACGGCGGCCGCATAGGAGAGCCCGGCGGGCCCGGCGCCGATGACGCAGATCCGCTCGCCCGTGAGCGGCGAGCGCGGCGGGAGGCTCGGCTCGCGCCCGGCCCACGGGTTGACGAGGCAATGGATCGAGGCGCCGCCGCGCATGCCGTCGACGCAAGTGTTGCAGGCGATGCAGCGGCGCACCGGCTCGCCCGCGGCAACCCGCGCCGGCCACTGCGGATCGGCGACGAGCGGCCGGCCGAGCGCGACGAAATCGGCCTTCTCGGCGACGAGCGCGGCTTCCGCGAGTTGGGGGTCGCCGAGCCGCCCGGCGGCGATGACCGGCACGTCGATCTCTGATCGGATGCGCGCGGCCTGGGCGAGGAAGGTCGCCTGCGGATAGGCCATCGGCGGGATCATCCGCTCGGCCGAAGGCAGCGAGCGGTAGTGGCCGGCCGAGACGTGCACCGCCGCCGCGCCCGCCGCCGCCGCCCAGCGCGCAACCCGGACCGCTTCCTCCAGAACGAGCCCGCCCGGAAAGAAATCCTCGGCGCCGAGGCGCACGATCACCGGAAGCTGCGGCGCCTCGCGCCGCAGGCGCCGCAGCATTTCGAGCAGAAACCGGGCGCGGTTTTCGAGCGAGCCGCCATAGGCGTCGCGGCGCCGGTTTTCGAAGCAATTGAGGAACTGCGAGATCAGATAGCCGTGGCAGGCGTGCAGCTCGACCATGTCGAAGCCGGCGGCGAGCGCCCGCCGCGCCGCCGATACGTGCGCGGCGATCGCGGCTTCGATGCGCTCCTGCGTCATGGCGAGCGGCACGACCCAGGCGTCGGTGGCCTCGAAGACCCGGTGCGGGATCGCCGAGGGCGCGATCGGGACCTCGCCGCTGACGTCGAGCCGCGTGTGGCCGCCGCCGTGGCCGAGCTGGATCGAGGCGCGCGCGCCTTCGGCGTGCAGGCGCTCGACCAGACGCGCGAGCCCGGGCAGGAAGCGGTCGTCGTAGATGCCGAGCTCGTGCCGGCGGTGGCGCCCGGCCTTTTCTGGGGCGGCCATCTCGACGGTGACGAGCCCCGCGCCGCCCGCGGCGCGCGCCCCGAACCAGGCGAGCGTCGCCGGCGTCACGAACCCCTCCGCGTCGGCGAGCCGCGTCGTCATCGCCGGCATGACGATGCGGTTTCCGATCTCGACGCCGCCGATCCGGCCCGGGGTGAAGAGGCGGCGCATCCGCCGGCCGGAGGGCCGCGCGGCTACTCGGCGGCGACGGCTCTTTGTTCGGGGTCCGCGAGGCCGGACGCGGCGATCGCTTCCCGCAACCGCGAGATCTCGCGCGCCGGCAGCTTGACGAGCGGCGGGCGGACGACCGCCGGCGGCAATTTGCCGATGAGCGCCAGCACCTCCTTCATGCGGTTGTGCATGTCGAGGAAGGGCGGCGCGTAGAAGGCCTGCACCATCGGATACATGCGATCGTTGATCCGCTGCGCGCGCGGGAGATCTCCCGAGTTGACGGCGCGGAAGAGCGCCACCTGCAAGTCGGCGATGACGCTGCCGGCGCCCGAGAGCAGCCCGTTGCACCCCAGCACCAGCGAACTCAAGAGCCAGGCGCTGTGCGTCGTCAGCACGTTGACCGGGCGCGGCAGCGACTGCAGCGCGCGGATGTTGCGCTCATGCGTCGCCGGGTCGCCCGACCAATCCTTGATGGCCCGGATCGTGGGCACTTCCTCGGCGAGGCGCAGAAGCGTCTCGTGCGGATAGCCGAGCCCGCCCGAGAGCGGATAGTTGAAGCAGATGAGCGGCAGGCTCGTCGCCGCCGCGACCGTCGCGAAATGCGCGGCCGCCATCTCCGGGCGCAGCTGCCCGCCCATCGTCATGCTCTGCGGCGGGAAGACGAGCAGCGCCGCGGCGCCGCCGCCCTCGGCCCGCCGCGCGATGCGCGCCGCCTCGAGACTGCCGTCGGCATAGACGCCGGCGATCACCGGAACCCGCTCGCCGACCTCCTCCATCGAGAGGTCGAGGACGCGGGCCTGTTCGTCGAGCGAGCAGGCGTGCACTTCCGAGGAATGGCCGTTGACGGTGATCGCCGAGATCCCGTCGACCGCCGTCACGTCGCGCAGATGGTCGCGGTAGGCCTCTTCGTCGATGCTGAAATCGCGGCGGAACGGCAACAGCACGGCCGGGATGACGCCGTGCGGCATCCAATCCTTGAAGCGCGTCATCAGAGAGATCCCTCCATGGCCCAGTCTTCGGCGGCTTCTCTCAGCATACCGCCGCAAAGGCCGCGGACGCCAGCGGTTGGCGAGCTCGGTTGGCGAGTTCGGGCGCGCGGCGCGTCACTTTTCCTGCTGGGCCGCCGCCGCGCGCCGGGCCGCCAGCTGGCGGTAGCGGGCCCGCTCCTTGTCGCGCCAGGCGGCGCGCTCGGCCTCGGAGATCGTGCCGTCGTGGTCGGCGTCGATCTCCTCGAAGCGGGCGCGGAAGCGCCGGTCGCGCTCGCTCGCGGGCATCGCCGCGTAGAAATCGTAATAGCCCTTGATGCGTTCGAGCCGGGCCCTCGAGAGCGGCGTGAGGTCGGTCTCGGCGAGGCGCTTTTCGAGCGCCGCTCGGCGATTGGCGATCAGGCGCAGCCGAAAGGCGCGATACTGGTCGAAGCTGATCAGATCCGCCGCGGCGGCAGGTTTTTGCGCCTGCGTCGCGGGCGCGGGTGGTGTCGCAATGGGCGGCGGCGCGGCGGCGCTCGCCTGCGCGGCGGCCGGCGATTGCCACGACAGCGCGGTAACGAGCGCGGCAGGGGTGAGATAGAGCCATCCTCTCATGGCGTGCCTCCTGATATCGGGTGGGCCTCGTTGCCGAGTAGAACAAAACGTGATCACGGTGACAAGCATTTTTCTCGCCGGCACGCGAAAAAATTTGCCGAGCCGCTGCCGGCTGGCGCGCGCGGCTCAGACGCCGAAGCGTCGGCGCTCGGCCGCCGGCGGCGGCGCGGCTACCCCGGTCGTCACCATCCCGGAAAGTATGCGTCTGATCGGGCGGTGCCGGCGCGCCACCTCATAGGAGCGGATCAGCTCCGTCGCGACCTCGAGCCGATCGGGGGTGAAGGCCCCGCCGACCACGCGGTCGACCTTGACCGCCATTTCCCCGAGCATCACCAGATTGCTGATGCCGTCGATGATGGCGATGCCCTCGCCGGTCTCGTCGAGCTCGGCATAGGCGAGCAGCGCCATCAGCGCGCTGTCGGCGGTGATGATGGTATCCGCGCCGGCGCGCGCGGCCGCCATCGCCACCTCGCGAAAGGCGTCGAGCACGCGCTGGCGGGCATCCAGATCGTCGAACCCGCGGTCGATCTGGCGCCCCCGGTCGACCGCCATGTGCCGGATGCTGACGAGGCTCTCGGAGAAGCCGTAGCCCGCCACCCGCTCGGCGATCCGCGGCAGCAACTTCTCGTCGGTCGCGATCAGCGAAAACTTGCCGCCGATCATCGCGGCGTAGCGCAACGCGGATTCGCACAACCCGAGAACCGGTATGTCGGCGATCTTGCGCCCCTCTTCGAGGCCGGGATCGACGATGCTGTCGATCAGAAAGGCGTCGAAGCCACGATCGACGGCGATGCGCAGATTGTCGAGGATTTCCCCCACCACCGCGGGATCGAGCGGCGAGGGATTGGCCATGCCGACGGTGATCGGGTGCAGCTCGATCTCGGTTTCCGGGTCGCGGGCGCCGTCGAGCAACGTGCGCAGCGCGCGCCCGTAGGCGCCCCAAGTGGTCAGCCGGGAAACGGTTTGATACCAGAGCTTCATCACTACTCTCCGCGCCACGCGATCATGATCGCTCCGGTCGAAAAGAGAAAGCCCCTGTTCTCGACAAACGGGTTCTGACGGGAACCGGATTGTGCGAGCCTGCCGCCGGCCGGCCGCGCGGCAGGTCGCAGGGGCAGGTCGCAGGGGCAGGGTGCCAAGATGGCGCAATCGGTCAAGGTCAAAAAGGGTTTTTCGCTCGCCGCCATCGACCTCGATAAGCGGTTTCCCGACAAGGAGAGCTATCTGCGCGCGCTCAAAAAGCAGCAGATCGCGATGCTCGAACTCGAACAGATCTATCGCGTCGAGCGGCGCCGCGGCGTCGTCGCGGTCGAAGGCTGGGACGCGGCGGGGAAGGGCGGCGCGATCCAGCGCCTCGTGGCGCAGCTCGACCCGCGCTGGGTGCGCGTCTGGTCGATCGGCAAGCCGACCCCGCAAGAGCAGGGCCGGCATTACCTGTGGCGCTTCTGGGAAAGGCTGCCGGCGCCCGGCCATATCGCGATCTTCGACCGGACCTGGTACGGGCGGGTGCTGGTCGAGCGCGTCGAGGGGTTTGCCCGCCCGAGCGAGTGGC
>DASYYD010000248.1:0-5731 GCA_035934195.1 Allostellaceae bacterium
TGTCGGACAACAGCACCAGCATGTCGGCGCTCACCATCTGCGCGACGCGGGCGGCCAAGCGATCGTTGTCGCCGAAGCGGATCTCGGCCGTCGCGATCGTGTCGTTCTCGTTGACGACCGGCACCGCGCCCAAGGCGAGAAGCTGCGCAAAGGTGGCGCGGGCATTCAGATGCCGCCGGCGTTCTTCGGTGTCCTCGGGCGTCAAGAGGATCTGCGCGACGGTGATGCGGTGCCGCGCCAGCGCCTCCTGATAGGCGTGCGCGAGGCGGATCTGGCCGGTGGCGGCGGCGGCCTGCTTTTCTTCGAGCCGCAGCCGATGGCCGAGGAGCCCCAGACGGCGCCGGCCGATCGCGATCGCGCCGGAGGAGACGAGGATCACCTCCTGGCCCTTCCCGCGGCAGCGCGCCACGTCGGCGGCGAGCGCCGCGAGCCAGGCCGAGCGAACCTCGCCGCGCTCGGCGACGAGGAGGGAGGAGCCGATCTTGACGACGAGCCGGCGCGCCGCGCCGAGCGCCTCGGCTGGGGTCGGTTCGGCTGCTGCCGACCACCGCCGCCTTCTCGTCCCGTGATTGTCTGGCCCTGTCGCTTCCATTCGAGGCAAAATTTTCAGTCGTCCCTGCGCCGGCCGGGACCCAGGGCTGCCATTGATACCGGCCTTCGCCGGCATGACAAGAAAGGAAGCGCTCACGCGCTTATCAAGTCGCCTTTTCGATCTCGCGCAGCACCGCGTCGCCCATTTCGCGGGTCGAGATGCCGGTTGTCGGCGCGCGGGCGATGTCGCCGGTGCGGTAGCCCCTATCGAGCGCGCCGCGCACCGCCCTTTCGACGAGATCGGCTTCCTCGCCCATGTCGAAGGAATAGCGCAGCATGATCGCGAAGGAGAGGATCGCGGCCAGCGGGTTGGCGAGGCCGCGGCCGGCGATGTCGGGGGCGCTGCCGTGCACCGGCTCGTAGAGCGCCTTGCGGCGGCCCGAGGCGTCGGGGGACCCGAGCGAGGCCGAGGGCAGCATGCCGAGCGAGCCCGTCAGCATCGCCGCGCAATCGGAGAGGATGTCGCCGAACAGATTGCCGGTGACGAGGACGTCGAACTGCTTCGGCGCGCGCACCAGCTGCATCGCGCAATTGTCGGCGTACATGAAGGAGAGCTCGACATCGGGGTAGTCGGCATGCACGCGCTCGGCGACCTCGCGCCACAGCCTGCCCGATTCCATGACGTTCGCCTTGTCGACTTCGCAGAGCCGCTTCGCACGCTTCTTCGCCAGCTCGAAGCCGACGCGCACGACGCGCTCGATCTCGGCCTCGCTGTAGACTTCCGTGTTGATGCCGCGGCGCGTACCGTCGGCGAGCGTCTCGACGCCGCGCGGCTCGCCGAAATAAATGCCACCCGTAAGTTCGCGCACGATCATCAAATCGAGCCCGGCGACGAGTTCGGGCTTGAGGCTGGAAGCCTCGGCGAGCGCCTCGAAAACCACCGCGGGGCGCAGATTCGCGAACAGGTCCAATTCCTTGCGCAGCCGCAGAATACCGAGCTCCGGGCGCAATTCGAAGGGCAGCACATCCCATTTCGGGCCGCCGACGGCACCGAACAGGACCGCGTCCGCGGCCTGCGCGCGGGCCATCGTCGCATTCGTCAGCGGCGTCCCCGACGCCTCGTAGGCGGCGCCGCCGACGAGATCCTCGGTGACCTCGAAGCTGGCGATGCGGCGGCGTTCGAAGAGATCGACGATGCGCAGCACCTCGTTCATGATTTCCGGGCCGATGCCGTCGCCCGGCAATACCAGCACCTTGCGGTTCGAGCGGGTTTGCACCATCGCCCTCACGCCCCCGGACGGGTCAGGCTCGCCTGCCACGGCTTTTGCGCGGCGAGCCTTTGTTCATAGTCGGCGATCGCGGCGCCTTTTGCCTCGGTGAGGCCAATGTCGTCGAGGCTGTTCAGGAGGCAATGCTTGCGGAAGGGGTCGATCTCGAAGCTGACGAGCTGCCCGTCGGGCCGCGAGATCGTCTGGTTTTCGAGGTCGACCGTCAGCACGGCGTTGGCGCCGCGCTCCGCGTCGGCCATCAGCTCAGAGACAATTTTCTCAGGTAATGCAATTGGTAAGAGCCCGTTCTTGAAGCAATTGTTATAGAAAATGTCGGCAAAGCTCTGAGCAATCACACAGCGGATGCCAAAATCGAGGAGCGCCCAGGGCGCGTGCTCGCGGCTCGACCCGCAACCGAAATTGTCGCCGGCGACGATGATCTTGGCATTGCGGTACGGCGGCTTGTTCAGAACGAAATCAGGGTTTTCCGAGCCGTCGGCGCGAAACCGAATCTCCTCGAACAGATGCTTCGAAAGGCCGGTGCGCTTGATCGTCTTCAGATAGAGCGCCGGAAAGATCTTGTCGGTGTCGATGTTGATCATCGGCAGCGGCGCCGCGACGCCGGTCAGCTTGGTGAATTTGTCCAATGGTAACTCCGTCCTTGGAGCGCCCCTCACGCCGACCCTCTCCCCGCGCGCGGGGAGAGGGTCGGCGTGAGGGGCTATATCGGATCATCCCAGTTCGCGTACGTCGGTCAGGTGGCCCGTGACGGCGGCGGCGGCGGCCATCGCCGGGCTGACGAGATGGGTCTTGGCGTTCTTGCCCTGGCGGCCCTCGAAATTGCGGTTCGAGGTCGAGGCGATGCGCTCGCCGTGCTCGGCCCGGTCGTTGTTCATCGACATGCAATTCGAGCACCCCGGCTCGCGCCATTCGAAGCCGGCCTCGAGGAAGACGCGGTCGAGCCCCTCCTCCTCGGCCTGGTGCTTGACGAGCCCCGAGCCCGGCACGACCAGAGCCCGCACGCCGGCCGCGACGCGGCGGCCCCGGGCGATCGCCGCGGCGGCGCGCAGATCCTCGATGCGGCTGTTGGTGCAGGAGCCGATGAAGACGCGCTCGACCGGGATCGCGGCGAGCGGCGTCCTCGGCTTCAGTTGCATGTATTCGAGCGAGCGCTGCATCGCCGCGCGCCGGCCCGGGTCGGCCTCCTCCGCCGGGTCGGGGACGCGGGCGGTGATCGGCAGCGCATCCTGCGGGCTCGTCCCCCAGGTCACGTGCGGCGCGATCTCGCCGGCATCGAGCGACGCCCGCTTGTCGTAATGCGCGCCGGGGTCGGAGGGCAGTGTCTTCCAGTAGGCGAGCGCCTGTTCCCACGCCCCGGCCTTCGGCGCATAGGGCCGGCCCTTCACATAGGCGAAGGTCGTCTCGTCGGGCGCGACGAGCCCCGCGCGGGCGCCCGCCTCGATCGTCATGTTGCACACCGTCATGCGGCCTTCCATCGACATCGCGCGGAAGGTCGAGCCCGAATATTCGATGACGTGGCCGGTGCCGCCGGCGGTGCCGATCCTGGCGATGATTGCGAGGATCACGTCCTTCGGCGTGACGCCGGCGCCGAGGGAGCCCTCGACCTCGACGAGCATGTTTTTCGCCGGCCGCTGAATGAGGGTCTGCGTCGCCAGCACGTGCTCGACTTCCGAGGTGCCGATGCCGAAGGCGAGCGCCCCCACCGCGCCGTGCGTCGCGGTGTGGCTGTCGCCGCAGACGATCGTCATGCCGGGCTGCGACAGCCCCTGCTCGGGGCCGATGATGTGGACGATGCCCTGGTTGATGCTGTCGATCGCGAAATAGGGGACGCCGAACTCGACGACGTTGCGCTCGAGGGTGTCGACCTGCAGTTTCGACTCGGGCTCGTCGATGCCGGCCTTCCTGTTGCTCGTCGGGATGTTGTGATCGGCGACCGCCATCGTCAGGTCGGGCCGGCGCACCTTGCGGCCGGCGAGCTTCAGGCCCTCGAAGGCCTGCGGCGTCGTCACCTCGTGGATCAGGTGCAGATCGATATAGATGAGGCAGGTGCCGTCGTCCTGGCGGTCGACGAGGTGGCTCTGCCAGATCTTGTCGAAGAGCGTCTTTGGCGTGGCCATGGTGGTTCTCGCTTCGCTATTCGCCGGCGTTCGGCGGCCGGTTCGCGGACGGGCTGCCGGGGCGCGCGCTGTCGCGCGCCCGCTCGACGATGCGCGCCCGCTTGCCGGCGCGCCCGCGCAGATAATAGAGCTTGGCGCGCCTGACGACCCCGCGCCGCACCACCTCGATCGCCGTGATGCGCGGCGAATGCAGCGGGAAGACGCGCTCGACCCCCTCGCCGTAGGAGATCTTGCGCAAGGTGAAGTTCGAGTTGATGCCGGCGTTCTTGCGGGCGATGCACACCCCTTCGAAGGCCTGGATGCGCTCGCGCTCGCCTTCGACCACCTTGACGCTGACCCGCACCGTGTCGCCCGGATCGAACTCCGGCACGCGGCGCTGCGCGAGCAGTCTCTCGACTTGTTCGCGCTCCAATTCCTCGAGCAGATTCATCGCCCTACCTCGCAACCACTAGTGTTCCTGCGTCCCGCCGCGGGCCGCGACATGGCGCGCCCACAGATCGGGGCGGCGCTCGCGGGTCAGGCGTTCCGCCGCGGCCCGCCGCCATTCCCGCACCCGCCGGTGATCCCCCGACACCAGCACCGGCGGCACCGCCCGCCCATTCCAGACCTGCGGCCGCGTATAGTGCGGGTATTCGATCAGACCCTCGGCAAAACTCTCCTCGGCGAGCCCCGCGGCGCAACCGAGCACGCCCGGCAACAGCCGCACGCAGGCGTCGATCAGCGCGATCGCCGCCGGCTCGCCGCCCGACAGCACGAAATCGCCGAGGCTCACCTCCTCGACCGCGTTCGCCTCGAGGACGCGTTCGTCGATGCCCTCGAAGCGGCCGCAGATCAAATTCACCCCCGGCATCCCCGACAGCGCGCGCACCCGCGCCTGGTCGAGCGGCCGGCCGCGCGGCGACAGATGAATGAGCGGCCCCGCGCCGCGCGCCCCGGCGATCGCCGCGTCGAGCACGTCCGGCCGCATCACCATCCCCGGCCCGCCGCCGAAGGGCGCCTCGTCGACGGAGCGGTGTTTATCGCGCGCGAACCTGCGGATGTCCACCGTTTCCAGTTGCCACAGCCCCTGGCGCAAGGCCTTGCCGGCGAGCGAATGGCCGAGCGGGCCCGGCAGCATCTCGGGGAAGATCGTCAACACGGTGGCGCGCCAGGGCATGGGTGCTATGCCTCTTCGCGCACGGCGCCGAGCAGCCCTTCGGGCGGGTCGAGCACCACCTTGCCGCCGGCAATGTCGACGACCGGCACGACGGCGCGGGTGAACGGCACGAGAATGGGCGGGCCCTCCCCGCGCGCGATCTCGAGCGTGTCGCCGGCGCCGAAATCGTGCACCGCGCGCACCCGGCCGAGGGACGTCCCGTCGCCGAGCACGGCGGCGAGCCCGATCAGGTCAGCGTGGTAATACTCGTCCGCGGCGGGCTGCGGCAGCTTCTCGCGCGGCAGATAGAGCCTGAGGCCGCGCAGCGCTTCGGCGCGGTTGCGGTCGTCAACGCCGGAAAGCCGCGCCAGGAGCACCCCCTTACCCTCGCCGACGACCGTGAGCGCGTAACGCCTCTCGCCGCCTTCGTCCTCGAGCGGGCCATAGCGCACGATGTCCGCCGGATCGGCAGTGAAGCTCTTGATCCGCACCGCGCCCTTGACGCCGTGCGGCGCGGTGACGACGCCGAGGCAGATGCGGCTCATACTCACCCTCTCCGCCCTTCGGGGGGAGAGGGAGGGACCCGTCGCGCAGCGACGGGAGGGTGAGGCGGGCAACATCGTATCGGGCGGCCGATACCCCCCTCACCCTGCCCTCTC
>DASYYD010000010.1:0-1833 GCA_035934195.1 Allostellaceae bacterium
CGTTTCCCGATTGCGAGCCGCCGCCGACGCGGATCATGACCCGCGCGACCTCGCCCTTGTCGCGCGCCTCGGCGGTCCAGAACCCGTCCCGCGGCGCGGCGAAGACGAATTTCCCCTGCGCGTCGGTGCGCCCCGTCTCGACCGGCGTCCTCGGATCGCCCGGCGCGAAGACGCGCACCTCGGCGTGCGCCATCGGCTTGCCTTCGGCCGTGGCGAATTGCGCGGTGACCTGGTGCCGCGCGAAGAGGTCGAAGGCGCGGGCCGGCGACGGCACCGCGGCGAGGGCGAGCGCGAGCGCGAAGAGCGCGCCGCGGCCCGGCGATTCTCCGGCTCGCGAGAGTGGCGTCATGCGTCGAGAGATATAGCGGGCGAGCCGCCACCTGTCTCTCGCGCCCAGCCGCTTGCCGGCAGCCGCGGCATCGTGGCAAGACATCCGGCCGGGGACGGGGCGATGCCGGATTTCGTCATCGAAAAGAGCTGCCGGGGATTGGTGTGCGGCATCGACGAGGCCGGGCGCGGCCCGCTTGCGGGCCCGGTCGTCGCTGCCGCCGTCATCCTCGACCGCCGCCGCTTTCCGAAAGAGCTGAAGGACAGCCTCGACGATTCGAAGGCGCTCTCGGGCGCGATGCGCGAGGCCTGTTACGCGGCGCTCCTGCGCTGCGCCCGGATCGGCGTCGGCGCGGCGAGCGCGCGCGAGATCGACCGCGTCAACATCCTGCGGGCGACGCTCATCGCGATGCGCCGCGCCGCCGCCGCGCTCGGGGAGCGCCCCGACATCGCGCTCGTCGACGGCAACGTCGCGCCCGCCCTCTCCTGCTCGGTGAAGACCGTCGTCGGCGGCGACGCGCTGTCCTTCTCGATCGCCGCCGCCTCGGTCGTCGCCAAGGTGACGCGCGACCGCATCATGCGCGCGCTCGCGCCGCGCTATCCGGGCTACGGCTGGGAGACCAATGTCGGGTACGGGACCGAAGAGCACGGCGAGGCGCTGCGGCGGCTCGGCCCGAGCCCGCACCACCGCCGCTCCTTCGCGCCGCTGCGCCTGGAAGCGCCGCTGTTGCCGTTGTTCGACTAGGGCGGCGTTCCCGGCGGCGCCGCGGCGAGGGCGTGCCGCACGAGCTTTTTCATCAGGGTCGGCAGCGCGTGCTCGCCGAGCCGGTCGAGAGCGCTCCACAGCCCGTCGAGCGGCTGCGCGGTCTCGCCCGCGAGGATCCGCAGCTCGAGGCGGAAATGCGTGAAGCCGTGGCGCACGCTGCCGGGAAGCGGCGACCAACGGGCCGGCTGCGGCGCCGCCGCGGCGGCTTCCGCGATCGTCCACGGCGCCGCGCGCCACGGCGTCGAGGGGATCTCGACCATGCCGCCCAAGAGGCCCTTTTCCGGCCGCCGGCGCAAGAGCACGTGCCCGTCCTCGCGGACGAGCCAGAAGGCGACGCCGTAACGTTGCGGCCGTTCGGGCTTCGGCGCCATGACGGGGATCGCCTCGGCGATCCCGGCCGCCGCCGCGGCGCAGCATTGACGCCACGGGCAGAGGGCGCAGGCCGGCCGGCGCGGCGTGCAGATCGTCGCCCCGAGATCCATCAGCGCCTGCGCGAAATCGCCGGCGCGCGCGGCCGGCAGCAGCGTGCGGGCGAGCGCCGCCAAGCGCGGCTTCGCCCGCGGCAACGGTTCCTCGACGGCGAAGAGGCGCGCCACGACGCGCTCGACATTGCCGTCGACCGCCGCCTCCCGCCGGTCGAAGGCGATCGCCGCGATCGCCGAGGCCGTGTAGCGGCCGATGCCGGGGAGCGCCCGCAATGCCGCGGCATCGTCGGGAAAGACGCCGCCATGGCGCGCGAC
>DASYYD010000017.1:0-10342 GCA_035934195.1 Allostellaceae bacterium
TGGCGGTCGGCCGCACCCGGATCGGCGGCCTCCTCGAAGGCGAGGACGTGCTGGCGACGGCGGCGGCGCTGCGGGCGCTCGGCGCCGCGATCGAGCGCGCGGAGGACGGCGTCTGGATCATCGACGGCGTCGGGGTCGGCGGCCTCGGCGAGCCCGAGGACGTGCTCGACCTCGGCAATTCCGGCACCTCGGCGCGGCTGCTGCTCGGCATCCTCGCATCGCATCCCCTGACCGCCTTCCTCACCGGCGACGCTTCGCTCAGGCGCCGGCCGATGCGCCGGGTGATCGAACCCCTGTCGCGGATCGGGGCGCATTTCCTCGCCCGCGAGGGCGGCCGCCTGCCGCTCGCCGTCACGGGCGCCCAGAGCCCCCTGCCGATCGAATACCGCCTGCCGGTGCCCTCGGCGCAGGTCAAATCGGCGGTGCTCCTGGCCGGCCTCAACACGCCAGGCGCGACCAGCGTGATCGAGCCGCAGCCGAGCCGCGACCACACCGAGCGCATGCTGCGCCATTTCGGCGCGACGGTCGCGGTCGAGGCGATCGAGGGAGGCGGCCGCCGCATCACGGTCGCGGGCCAGCCGGAACTCGCGGCCGCGCCGATCGTGGTGCCGGGCGACCCTTCCTCGGCCGCCTTCCCGCTGGTCGCGGCGCTGCTCGTGCCGGGTTCCGAGGCGACGATCACCGGGGTCGGCGTCAACCCGCTGCGCAGCGGGCTGCTGCAGAGCCTCGCCGAGATGGGCGCCGACATCGCCCGTCAAAACGAGCGCGAGGAAGGCGGCGAGCCGGTCGCCGATCTCGTCGTGCGCGCCGGGGCATTGCAGGGCGCCGACATCCCGCCCGAGCGCGCGCCGACGATGATCGACGAATACCCGGTCCTCGCCGTCGCCGCCGCCTGCGCCACCGGCAAGACGGTGATGCGCGGGCTCGCAGAGTTGCGCGTCAAGGACAGCGACCGGCTCGCCGGCATCGCCGAGGGCCTTGCCGCCTGCGGCGTCAAGGTCGCGGTCGCGGGCGAGGACCTTGTCGTCGAGGGCGACGGCCGCCCGCCCCGGGGCGGCGCGACGATCAAGGCGCGGCTCGACCACCGGATCGCGATGGCGTTTCTCGTTTTGGGGCTGGCGACGAAGGAGCCGGTCGCGATCGACGACGGCAGCCCGATCGCCACGAGCTTTCCGAATTTCCTCTCGCTGATGCGGGGGCTCGGCGCCCAAATCTCCGACGCGGCATGAGCGGGGGGAGCTTCGTCGTCGCGATCGACGGCCCCGCCGCCTCGGGCAAGGGAACGCTCGCCCGCGGCCTCGCCGAGCGCTTCTCTCTCGCGCATCTCGACACCGGCTCGCTCTACCGGGCGACCGCCTTCCTCGTGCTGGAGGCGGGCGGCGACCCGGCCGACGCGGCCGCGGCCGAGCGCGCGGCACGGCATGTGACGCCGGCGCTTCTCGGCGATCCGCGGCTGCGCGGCGAGGCGGTCGGCGCCGCCGCCTCGGTCGTCGCGGCGATCGCGCAGGTGCGCCGCGCGCTGCTCGATTTCCAGCGCGATTTCGCCGCCCATCCGCCGGCGCCGCCCAGGGGATCAAGGACCAGGGGACCAAGGACCAGGGGACCAAGGATCAGGGGCGCCGTTCTCGACGGCCGCGACATCGGCTCGGTCGTGTGTCCGCAGGCGCAGGTCAAGCTCTTCCTCACGGCGAGCCTGGAAGCGCGCGCCGCTCGCCGGCTCAAAGAGTTGCGGGAGCGCGGCGAGCCGGCTATATACGAGGCCGTCCTGCTGGATCTGAAGGAACGCGACGCGCGCGACACGTTGCGCCACGCGGCCCCTCTAAGGGCGGCGCCCGGCGCGGTAACGATCGATACGACGGCACTCGACGCCGATCGAGCGCTCGAAAGCGTGTCCCAGCTCATTGCCCGCTCGCTCGACGCCGCGCGCTGACGGCGTGCGGCAATGGTTTCTCCGGCAGGACCGGGCCGATGCCGCCGCGCCCGCGTCATCCGGCGGCCCGGCGCCCCGTTGCGATCCCGGCGGGGCGGCCGACCCAATCCCGTGGGATCGAGGAGAAGGAATGGCCGCAGCTACGCAAATCCGCGAAGCGCCCGCGAAGGAAAGCTTCGCCGCGCTGCTCGACGAGTCGCTCGGTGTCTCGGCGGGCCTCGAAGGCACCGTCGTCAAGGGCCGGGTCGTCTCGATCGAAAACGACGCCGCGCTGATCGATGTCGGCCTCAAATCCGAAGGCCGGGTGTCGTTGCGGGAATTCGCCGCCGGCGGCGGCGAGCCGGAGGTGCATGTCGGCGACGTCGTCGAAGTGTACCTCGAGCGCATGGAGGACAAGAACGGCGAGGCGCAGCTATCGCGCGAGAAGGCGCGGCGCGAGGAGGCCTGGACGCAGCTCGAAAAGAATTTCCAGGCGAACGAACGGGTGACCGGCGTCATCTTCGGCCGCGTCAAGGGCGGATTCACCGTCGATCTGAACGGCGCCGTCGCATTTCTGCCGGGCAGCCAGGTGGATATTCGCCCCGTCAGGGACATCACGCCGCTGCTCGGCTCGCCGCAGCCCTTCCAGATCCTCAAAATGGACCGCTCGCGCGGCAACATCGTCGTGTCGCGCCGCGCCGTCCTCGAGGAGAGCCGCGCCGAGCAACGCTCCGAACTGGTGGCGAGCCTCAAGGAAGGCCAGATCCTGAACGGCGTCGTCAAAAATATCACCGATTACGGCGCCTTCGTCGATCTGGGCGGGGTGGACGGCCTGCTGCACGTCACCGACATCGCCTGGCGGCGCATCAACCACCCCTCCGAAGCCCTCCACATCGGCCAGAACGTCAAGGTGCAGGTGATCCGCTTCAACTCCGAGACGCAGCGCATCTCACTCGGCATGAAGCAGCTCGAGGCCGACCCGTGGGAGGGCGTCGAGCTGAAATACCCGGCCGGCGCGAAGTTCAAGGGCCGCGTCACGAACATCACCGACTACGGCGCCTTTGTCGAATTGGAGCCGGGCGTCGAGGGCCTGGTGCACGTCTCCGAGATGAGCTGGACCAAGAAGAACGTGCACCCCGGCAAGATCGTCTCGACGAGCCAAGAGGTCGAGGTCATGGTGCTCGATGTCGATCCGCAGAAGCGGCGCATCAGCCTCGGCCTGAAGCAGACGCTCGCCAACCCGTGGGAAGCCTTTGTCGAGGAGCACCCGGTCGGCGGCGAAGTCGAGGGCGAAGTCCGCAACATCACCGAGTTCGGCCTCTTCGTCGGGCTGCCCGGCGACATCGACGGCATGGTGCACCTTTCCGACATCGACTGGAGCCGGGCGGGCGAGGAAGCCATCGCCGACTACCGCAAGGGCCAGCTGGTGCGCGTCAAGGTGCTCGACGTCGATGTCGAGAAGGAGCGCATCAGCCTCGGCATCAAGCAGCTCGCGGCGGATCCCTTCGCGGCCGGCATGACGAAGCTGAAGAAAGGCGACGTCGTCACCGCGACGATCGCCGCGATCACCGACGGCGGCATCGAGGTGACGCTCGCCGACGGCGTTCCCGGCTTCATCCGCAAGTCGGAACTCTCGCGCGACAGGGGCGAGCAGCGCCCCGAGCGCTTTGCCGTCGGCGAGCGGGTTGACGCCAAGGTGACGGCGATCGATCGCGCGACGCGCAAGCTCTCCCTCTCGATCAAGGCGCGCGAGGTGGACGAAGAGAAGCGGGCGATGGCCGAGTTCGGCTCGTCCGATTCCGGCGCCAGCCTCGGCGACATCCTCGGCGCCGCGATCAGCCGGGCCCGCCGCCCGGAAAGCGAGGAGAAGAAGGACGAGGAGAACAGCTGAGCCGTCCGCGCTCTGCGTTGGCTTGACCAGCCGCAGCGGCTTTGGCAGGTTTAGGCCGACAGCCGGCGGATGGGGGCCACGATCGCGATGACGAAATCGGAGCTCGTCCAAAAGCTCGCCGAGGCCAACCCGCACCTCTACCAGCGGGATGTCGAGGTGATCGTCACCGCGATCTTCGGCGAGATCGCGGCGGCGCTGGCGCGCGGCGACCGGGTGGAGTTGCGCGGCTTCGGCGCGTTTTCGGTCAAGCGGCGCGAGGCGCGCACCGGCCGCAACCCGCGCACCGGCGCCAGCGTGCGCGTCGCGGAAAAGCGCATCCCGTTCTTCAAGACCGGCAAGCAATTGCGCGACCGCCTGAACAACCAGGCCGCCCGGCGGCCTTGAGCCGCCCCGGCCGATGCGCCCCCTCTTTTGGGGAACGGTTGCAGCCGCGGCAGCCGGCGCGGTGTTGTTCGCGGTCTCCAACCGCGAGCCCGTCACGGTCGCATTCTGGCCGGTCCCGTATCGCGCCGAGGTGCCGCTTTATCTGCTGATCGGGGCGCCGCTGCTGCTCGGCTTTCTGTTGGGCGAGATCGCCGCCTGGCTCGGCGCCCTGAAATGGCGGCGCGAGGTGCGCCGCCGCGGCCGGCAGATCGAGGCGCTGGAGCGCGAATTGGCGGCGACGCAGCGGCAATTGGGCGAAGCCTCGCTCGATCCCGGCGCCGCGCTGCCCGCCGTCCCATATAAGGGGACATGAGCGTCAAGGCGAAGATCTGCGGGCTCACGAGCGCGGCGGCGGTGGCCGAGGCGGTGACGGGCGGCGCGGCTTATGTGGGCTTCGTCTTCTACCCGCCGAGCCCGCGCTCGCTCGCGGCCGCGGCCGCCGGCGCCCTCTGCGCGGCGGTCCCCGAGGGGGTGCGCCGGGTCGGGCTCTTCGTCGATGCCGAGGACGCGGCGATCGCCGCCGTGCTCGAGGAAGCCGCGCTCGACCTGTTGCAATTCCACGGCCAGGAGCCGCCGGAGCGCGTCGCCGCGGCGCGCGACCGCTTCGGCCGGCCCGTCATCAAGGCGGTGGCGATCGCCGGCCCCGAGGACCTCGCCGTCGCCGAGCGCTACGAGGGGGTCGCCGACCTCCTGCTCTTCGACGCGAAGCCGCCGCGCCGCGCCGGCGCGCTGCCCGGCGGCAACGGCCTCGCCTTCGACTGGCAGCTGATAAAGGGGCGCGCCTGGGGTTGCCCGTGGATGCTGTCGGGCGGCCTCACGGCCGAGCTTTTGCCGCAGGCGGTGCGCCTCTCCGGCGCCGCGATCGTCGATGTCTCCTCGGGCGTCGAGAGCGCGCCCGGAAGGAAGGACCTCGCGAAGATCCGCGCCTTCCTCGCCGCCGCCCGCGCACTCTAGCGGCCTTTTCCGTTCAGATCGGGCCATTTGCGTTCTTCGTCTCGGCCGGGCTTGACCCGGCCATCCACGATTTTGCCCCGGTTTCCGGGAATTTCCGTGGACCCGCGGGTCAAGCCCGCGGGAGACGCTCTGAATAATCCGTCCCAACCCGGTCGGAAACTGCTCTAGCGGCCGAGCGCCATCTCGGGCAGCGGCACGATGCGCACCCCGGCCCCTTCGAGGGCGGCGCGGGCGGCGCGCGCGACGATGACCCCGGTCGGCTCGTCGCCGTGGACGCACAGCGTATCGAGCCGCAATTTCAGCTTCTTGCCGTTGCGCGAGGCGATCTCGTCGTTGAGCACGATGTTGAGGACGCGCTCGCGCACGAGGTCGGGGTCCTTGATGACGGCGCCCTCGAGCTTGCGCGAGGTCAGATTGCCGTCGTCGTCGTAGAGCCGGTCGCAGAAGCCCTCGCGGGCGAGCGGCAGGCCGAGCTCGATGGCGGCGCGCTCCATCTGCGACCCGGCGAGCGCGACATAGATCATGTCGCGGTCGATCGTCTTCATCGCCCGGCCGATCGCCAGCGCCAGCTCGAGGTCTTCGGCCGCCATGTTGTTGAGCGAGCCGTGCGGCTTCAGATGCGTCACCCTGGCGCCGGCATAGGCCGCCATCCCCTGCAAGGCGCCGATCTGGTAGGCGACGAGGTATTCGAGGTCGCGCGGGCGCATGTCGATGCGCCGGCGCCCGAAACCCCACAGATCGTTGAAGCCGGGGTGGGCGCCGATGCTGACGCCCTGGGCGGCGGCCTCGGTGACGAGCTGGTGCATCGTGTTGGGGTCGCCCGCGTGCGCGCCGCAGGCAATGCTCGCCGATTTTATGATCTTCAGCAGCGCCGAATCGTCGCCGATCTCCCAGGCCCCGTAGCCTTCGCCCATATCGGCGTTGAGATTGATGTCGCGTGCCATGCGCCTTCCCTCGCTGTCCCGAGCCTGATCGATAAAGTGCCGGTGGTCCCGTCGAGGCAAGGAAAATAAGATGGCGCGCGAGGGCCTCGCAACAGGGCTGGGGACACAAGCCTCGATGGCGGTGCGATTTCTCTCGGCCGGCGATCGCGCGCTCGTCGTCGAATTCGGCGACCGGGTCGATCCGGAACTGAGCGAGGAAGTATTGCGGCTCGACGCGCGGCTGCGTTTGAAGCCGTTGCCGGGCGTCGTCGAGACGGTCCCGACCTTCCGTTCGCTGACCCTTTATTACGATCCGCTCGCGACCTCGCGAACGCATCTCGAGCCGGCGGTCAGAGCGCTCCTCGGGCGCCGCGGGCATGAGCGCCGCAATGCCCGGCTCTGGCACATCCCGATCTGCTACGAGGCGCCCTTCGCTCCCGATCTCGACGAGGTCGCCCACCTTCTGGGCCTCGCGCCGGAGGAGGTCGCCTCCCGTCACAGCGCTCCCCAATACCGCGTCTACATGATCGGCTTTCTGCCGGGATTTCCCTATCTCGGCGATCTGCCGCCCTCGCTCGCCCTGCCGAGGCGCGCCGATCCGCGCGTCAAGGTGCCGGCCGGCTCGGTCGCGATCGCGACGAATCTGTCCGCCATCTATCCCTATGAAAGCCCCGGCGGCTGGCACCTGATCGGCGCGACGCCTATCCCCCTCTTCGACCCGGCGCGCTCCCCGCCGGCCTTGCTGGCGGCCGGCGACGGCGTCCGCTTCGCGCCGATCGAGGCCGCCGCCTTCCGGGCGATCCGCGAGGCCGCGGCGGCGGGCGGCCATCAGATCGCGAGCGAAGCGACCCGAGAATGACGGCCGGATTCAAGGTGTTGTCGCCCGGTCTTCAGACTACGGTTCAGGACCAGGGGCGGGTCGGCCATCAGCGGATCGGGGTGCCGGTGTCGGGCGCGCTCGACGGCGAGAGCCTCGCGCTCGCCAACGCGCTCGTCGGCAATCCGCCGGGTATGGCCGGTTTCGAGATCCTGCACCAGGGCCCGCGCGTCGCGGTCTTGGCCGAGAGCGTGCGCATCGCGCTCGCCGGCGACGGCGCCGCAATCGAGACCGCTTCCGGCGAGTTCGTCCCGGCCTGGCGCAGCGCGACCCTCCTGCGCGGCGCCGAATTTTCGGTCGTCGCGGCGCGCGGCGCCGCCTGCTCTTATCTGGCGGTCGCGGGCGGCCTCGAGGTGCCGCTCTTCTTGGGAAGCGCCTCGACCTATGTGCGCGGGCGTTTCGGCGGCATCGAGGGGCGCGCGCTCAAAGCCGGCGACATCGTGCCGCTCGCCCTTCCGCGGGCGCCGGAGGGCCCCGAGCGGCGGCTGCCGAAGCCGCCATCGGCGGGGCTCGGCGAGAGGGTCCGTGTCATCCTCGGGCCGCAGCGGGAATTCTTTACCGACGAAGCGGTCGCGGCACTCCTCGACGGCGAATTCCGCGTCTCGCAAAACGCCGACCGCATGGGGATGCGGCTCGACGGGCCGCCGCTTCCACAGAAATCCGGCTGGGACATCGTCTCCGACGCGATTCCGACGGGCGCCATCCAGGTGCCGGGGTCGGGGCAGGCGATCCTGCTCCTCGCCGACCATCAGACGACGGGCGGCTATCCGAAGATCGCCTGCGTCGCCTCGGCCGATCTCTCGCGCATCGGCCGCCTGCGCCCCGGCGACACGCTGCGCTTCGCCGCGGTCGGCGTCGAAGAGGCGGAGGCGCTCGCCCGCGACGAGGCGGCGCGGCTCGCCGAGTTGGCGGCCTCGCTCGAACCTTGTTTCGAGGCTGCCGCGCTCGATCTCGGCTCGCTCTATCGCGCCAACCTGATTTCCGGCGTCGTCAGCGCCCGCGAATAGTATGATCGAGCCCTAACCAGAGCCGAGGAGGAAGCGACATGCGCGCCGCCGTCTTGACCGGGGTCAACCGGCCCCTCGAAATCCTCGACCTCGAACAGGAAGGGCCGAAGGCCGGCGAGGCGCGCGTCCGCGTCAAGGCGGCGGGCGTGTGCATGAGCGACCAGCACATCATCAACGGCGACTGGCCGCTGCCCTTGCCGATGGTATTGGGGCACGAGGCGGCGGGCATCGTCGCCGAACTCGGGCCCGGCGTCGAAGGCCTCGCCGTCGGCGACCACGTGATCTTCTCGTTCCGCCCCAATTGCGGCCATTGCCGCTATTGCGCCGCGGGCCGCAGCGTTCTCTGCATCGGCCACAACGACACGCCGCGCTGGCGCATGCACGACGGCAGCGCGCGGTTGAAGCTCAACGGCGAGCCGGTCAACCAGATGGCGCGCATCGGCACTTTCTCGGAAGAAGTGGTGTGCCCGGCCGAGCAGCTCGTCAAGATCCGCCCGGACCTGCCCTTTGCGCACGCCGCGATCATCGGCTGCAGCGTCGCCACCGGCATCGGCGCCGTCATCCGGCATGCCCGCGTCGAGGCCGGCACGAGCGTCCTCGTCATCGGCTGCGGCGGCGTCGGATTGAATGTCGTGCAGGGCGCGAAGCTCGCCGGCGCCCGGCCGATCATCGCCTGCGACCTGCTCGACAACAAGCTGGAGTACGCCCGCGCCTTCGGCGCGACGCACACGGTCAACGCCAAGTCGGGCGATGTCGTGAAGGAGGTGCAGGCGCTGACCGGCGGGCTCGGCGCCGACACCGCCTTCGATGCGATCGGCAGCGAACAGACCGCCTTGCAGGCGATCGACGCCTTGGCGCCCGGCGGGCACGCGGTCCTGGTCGGCATCCCCTCTTTCGCGACGCGGGCGCCGATCAACCCCGCGCAGATGGTCTATGGCGAAAAGACCGTGAGCGGCACCTATTACGGCTCGGTGCGCCCCAATATCGACTTCCCGATCCTCGCCGACCTCGACATGGAGAAGCGCATCGACCTCGACGATCTGATCAGCCGCACCTACCGGTTCGAGGAGATCAACGAAGGCTTCCGCCTGATGCTCGCGGGTGCCGTCGCGCGCGGCGTCATCATGTTCGATTGACTTTGTGGGTCGTTCCCACGAAAGCGGGAACCCAGGGGTCCGGGGTTCCGCGGCTGACCCCCGGATCAAGTCCGGGCAGGCTCTGGACGCCCGCTCGCGCGAGAGCGACGGAAATCAATGCCCCGGCGGTGCGGCCGGGGGCGCGAAATAGAGCACGGCAAGGACCAGCGCCGTGCCGATCCCCATCAAGGCAAAGCCGATCGGAAGACGTGTCTGCTTGGCACGCACCGGGTCCGGGCCAACCAAAGGGTCGTCAATCTTCGGTTAACCAAGCATTGCTAATTTCGTCCTCGACAATCGCGCGCGTTCCGCAGACGCCCCAGCGGCAGAGGGCATTGATGTACCATTTTTTCATGACCTTACCGGACGTAACGAGGTTATTCGCTGTCGTCATCGCATTGATGACGATATTTTGTCATATTCGATACAGCAATGTGGATTTCCATTATGGACCAATAGTACTAACCATGATGGGTATCTTCGGATGCTTTATAGGTATTGCATTAGGTCTCCTGAATTTTGACACGGCTGACATCCAGGGGAGCGTGCCAAGTCTGTTAAGCGGGATCAAGACATCGTTCTGGGCGTCGGTGTTTGGGGTAGGGGGCGCCCTCAGCATAAAGCTTCGGTATCAACTGATCGGCGGCCCCAGGACGAAGTCGGTCGGGACGGCGCGCGGGGCCACGGTGGATGATCTCGCGAACCTGCTACGATCGCTTCACCAATCTCTTGCCGGGTCGGAAGATTCCACCCTTCTCAGTCAGACGAAGCTACTCAGGCAAGAAGGTGTGGATGGATTTAAATCGCTTAAGTCGAGCCTGGATAACTATATGGAGAAAATGGCTGATAATAATTCTAAGGCGTTAATTGACGCGCTTCAGAGCGTCATCCGCGATTTTAACGCAAAAATAAATGAGCAATTCGGCGATAATTTCAAGAGATTGAACGCCGCTGTTGAGAATATTTTGATTTGGCAAGAGAGTTACAGGAAGCAAATGCAGGAAATGATCGAGCAGCAAGAGCGAACGACGGCCAATATGACGATCGCCGTAGAACGTTACTCAGAAATACTTCAAAGAACCGCAGGCTTCTCGAAGGCGGCAGCTGATCTCGCGGCTCTCATAGAGGCGCTTGATGCCCAGAGGCAGCACCTGACCGCAGCACTGAGCCATCTCGGCAGCCTCCTAAAAGCCGCAGGCGACGGCGTACCGCGGCTCGAGGA
>DASYYD010000020.1:0-1736 GCA_035934195.1 Allostellaceae bacterium
AAAGCACCTGCGCGAGGTAATCCGCGACATCGAGCGGCTGGGCGAGGTCGAGTTGACGGCGATCGGCATCGGCCACGACGTGACGCGCTACTACCGCCGCGCCGTCACCATCGTCGATGCCGAGCAGCTGGGCGGCGTCATGCTCGAACGGCTCGCCGAACTCTTCGAAGAAGAAGACGGCGACGGCACCCGCGTGCGCAGCCGCCGCCGCGCGGCATAGGGCTTGACCCGGCCATCGTGGATCACCGGGACGAGCCCGGTGATGACGACTTCAGGCGATCAAATCGCCCGCCGCGACTTGAGGGCGGCCGTGAGGGTGCCGTCGTCGAGGTAGTCGAGTTCGCCGCCGATCGGCACGCCTTGCGCGAGGCGCGAGATCCGGGCGCCGCTGCCGGCGGCGCGCTCGGCGATGTAATGCGCCGTCGTCTGGCCCTCGACCGTGGCGTTGAGGGCGAGGATCAATTCGCAGCCGGGCGAGAGCCGGGACAGGAGCCGCGCGATGTTGAGGTCTTCCGGGCCGACGCCGTCGAGCGCCGAGAGCGTGCCGCCGAGGACGTGGTAGCGGCCGCGGAAGACTTGCGTGCGCTCCAACGCCCAGAGATCGGCCAGATCCTCGACGACGCAAATCTGCGCCGCGTCGCGCTCGGGGTCGCGGCAGATTGCGCAAGGCTCGAGGGTGTCGAGGTTGCCGCATAAGGGGCACGGGCGGACCGCCCGGGCCGCCGCGAGGAGGCTCGCGGCGAGCGGCTCCATCACCCCTTCGCGGCGCTTCAATAGATAGAGCGCGGCGCGGCGGGCCGAGCGCGGGCCGAGGCCGGGCAGTTTCGCGAGAAGCTGGATCAGCGTGTCGAGCTCGGACACGACCCCTCACCCCGACCCTCTCCCCGCAAGCGGGGCGAGGGAGTTTTCATCAAAACGGCAGCTTGAAGCCGCCGGGGAGATCGAGCCCGCCCGTCAGCTTGCGCATCTCCTCCTCCGAGTGCGCGTTGACCTTGGCCCGGGCGTCGTTGAAGGCGGCGACGACGAGGTCCTCGAGCACTTCGACCTCCTGCGGGTCGGCGAGGCTCTGGTCGATCTTGAGGCGCTTCAGATCGCCCTTGCCGGTCAGCGTCAGCTGCACGAGGCCGCCGCCGGCGCTGCCGGTCACCTCGAAGGCTTCGAGCTCTTGCTGCATCTCGGCCATCTTTTCCTGCATGGCCTGCGCCTGCTTCATCAGCTGGCCGAAATTCTTCATGTCTCGTCCTCTTGCGCGCTCGGCGCTTCGCCCGGCTCGGGCTCGCCCGCCTCGTCTTCGGTTTCGGGCGGGCCTGCCGGAAAGCGCTCCCGCACCGCCGCGATCCTCGCCCCGGGAAAGGTTTCGAGCACCGCCCGCACCAAGGGGTGGGCGGCGATCTCGCTTTTGAGATCGCCCTCGCGCCGGGCCTCCTCCTCGCGCCGGGTCGGCGCTCCTTCCTCGCGCGACACCGCGACGACCCAGCGCCGCCCGGTCCACTCGTCCAACAGCTGGGCGAGGCGGTTCGCGAGGTCGCGCGGCGCCCCTTCGGCCGGGCGGAACTCGATCCGCCCCGGCTCGAAATGCACCAGATGCAGATAGGAGGCGAGGTGCGCGCGCATCACCACTTCGCGCCTTTCCTCGAAGAGCGCCAAGACCTCCTCGAAGCTCCGCGGCATCGGCTCCGGCCCGCGCGCTGTCGGGGCCGGGTTCGGGTCGGGCGCCGGCGCCGCCTGCAGGGCGC
>DASYYD010000042.1:0-11974 GCA_035934195.1 Allostellaceae bacterium
ATCGCGCCGCGATTGATCGGCAGCGCCGCTTCGCCTCGCATCGCGCCCCTCAATCGTCCGCGGCCGAGGCGCGCTCGGCCAAGACCGGCCGCGGGCGGCGCACCAGGAGCAGGAACGGCACCGAGATGAGGACGATCAGCATCATCAGCGCGAAATCGTCGATATAGGCGACCATCGCGGCCTGGCGCGTCACCTCGGTGTTGAGCGCGGCGACCCCGAACGGCGTCGACAGGCTGAACGGCGCCGCGAGGTACGGCGCGTGCGCCAGCGGGTTGTCGGGCCGCAGCCCTTCGACGAGCCGCGAATGCACGATCTGGGTATTCTGCGCGAGCAACGCCTCCAAGATCGAGATGCCGACGCTGCCGCCCAGATTGCGCATCAGGCTGCGGATCACGGTGCCCTGGGTCATCATGTGCCGCGGCAGGGTGGAGAGCGCGATCGTGTTGAGCGGCACGAAGGTGCAGCCGAGCCCGAAGCCTTGCAGAAAGCCGGAAACGAGGACCGGCCCCATACCCATGTAGAGCGAGAATTCGGTCATCTGCCACAGCGAGACGAGGGTCATCACAAGACCCGCGAGGATGATGAGGCGCGTGTCGACGCGGCCGATCAGCCGGCCGACGAGGAACATCGCGATCATCGTGCCGAAGCCGCGCGGCGTCGTGACGAGCCCGGTCGTGACGACCGGGTAGCTCATCAGCGCCTGCAGCATCGTCGGGATCAGCGCGAGCGTGCCGCTCAAAATGCCGCCGATAAAGAACATCAGCACCGTGCCGGCGACGAAATTCGGGCTCTTCAGGAGGGCGCGGTTCAAAAACGAGCGGTCGGTCGCCGTCACGGTATGGACGATGAAGAGGTAAAACGCGACGCCGGAGACGATTGCCTCGGCCCAGATTTCGGTCGAATTGAACCAGTCCTTGAGCTGGCCGCGATCGAGCAGCATCTGCAAGGCGCCGATGCCGACGCTGAGGCTCGCGAAGCCGAAAAAGTCGAAGATCTCGCGGTGCGCGTGGCGGCGTTCCTGGATGAAGATCATGATGCCGAGGGCCGACAGAATGCCGATCGGCACGTTGATGTAGAACACCCAGCGCCAGTCGTAATTGTAGGTGAGCCATCCCCCGAGCGCCGGGCCGGCGATCGGCCCGAGCATGACGCCGATGCCCCAGACGGCCATCGCCTGGCCGTGCCGCTCGACGGGGTTGATCTGCAACAGCGTCGATTGCGACAGCGGCACGAGCGCGGCGCCGCAGATCCCTTGCAGCACACGATAGACGACGAGCTGGGCGAGGCTCGTCGCGCTGCCGCACAGGGCGGACGCGATCGTGAAGCCGATCACCGAAACGAAGAACACGTATTTGATGCCGAAGCGGCCGGCGAGCCAGCCGGTGAGCGGCATCATGATGGCGGCGGCGACGATGTAGGAAGTGAGCACCCAGGCGATCTGGTCCTGCGCCGCCGAGAGGCTCCCTTGGATGTGCGGCAGGGCGACGTTGGCGATCGTGTTGTCGACGCCCTGCATGATCGTCGCCAGCATGATCGAAAAGGTGATCGCGCCGCGATTGATCTCAGGGGCGGGTGCGTCGCGTCCGCGCATCGCGCTGATCCGCCCTCTTCAATCCGCTTGCGCCGGCCGGCCGGCCGGCGCCGCGAGGCGGGCTTCCGCGCGCAAGGGGAGCGGCCCCTGCCGGCGCACCAGCAACAAGAGCGGCAGCGTGACGACGACGAGGATCATCATCAGCTTGAAATCGTCGATATAGGCGACCATCGCCGCCTGGCGGGTGACTTCGGCGTTGAGGGCGGCGACGCCGGCGGGGGCCGAAAGGCTCCATTGCGGCGCGAGGTAGGGGGCGTGCATCAGCGGGTTGTCGGGGCGCAGCCCCTCGACGAGCCGGGAATGGACGATCTGCGTGTTCTCGGTGAGGCGCGCCTCGAGGACGGCGATGCCGATGCTGCCGCCGAGGTTGCGCATCAGGCTTCTGAGCGCGGTGCCCTGCGTCAGGATCGAGCGCGGCAGGTGCGACAGCGCCAGCGTGTTGATCGGCACGAAGATGCACCCGACCCCGAACCCTTGCCCCAACCCCGACAGGACGACGAGCCCCATCCCCATGGCGAGCGAGAAGCCGGTCATCTGCCACAGCGAGAAGGCCGTCGCGAGGAGGCCAAAGAGGATCAAGAGGCGCGTATCGACGCGGCCGATCAGCCGCGCCACCATGAACATCGCCAGCATCGTGCCGAGGGCACGCGGCGCCGTCGCGATGCCGGCCGTCAGGACGGGATAGTTCATGAGCGCCTGCAGCATCGTCGGCAACAGCGCCAGCGTGCCGTTCAGCACCATGCCCAAAAAGAACATCAGGATGACGCCGACGACAAAATTCGGGCTCCGCAACAGCTCGCGGTTGAGAAAGGAGCCGCCGCTCGCGGTCAGCGTATGGATCAGCAAGAGGTAAAAGGCGACGGCGGAAATCGTCGCCTCGACCCAGATCTCGGTCGAGCCGAACCAATCCTTCTGTTGGCCGCGGTCGAGCAGCATCTGCAAGGCGCCGACCGCGACGCTCAGGGCGAGGAAGCCGAAAAAGTCGAAGGCCTCGCGATGCGCCCGCCCGGTCTCGCGCAGGAAGAGGAGGATGCCGAGCGTGGCGAGCGCGCCGACCGGCAGGTTGATGTAGAACACCCAGCGCCAGCTGTAATTCTCGGTCAGCCAGCCGCCGAGCACCGGGCCGGTGACCGGCCCCATGATCGAGCCGATGCCGAAGATCGCCATCGCCTGGCCGTGCCGCTCGACCGGGTAGATCTGTAAGAGCACCGCCTGCGACAGCGGCACCATGCCGGCGCCGCAGATGCCTTGCAGCACACGATAAACGACGAGGCCGGAGAGGCTCGTCGCGCTGCCGCACAAGGCCGAAGCGAGGGTGAAGCCGGCGACCGAGGCGAGATAAACGTATTTGATGCCGAGCCGGCCGGCGAGCCAGCCGGTCAGCGGCATCATCACCGCTGCCGCCACGATGTAGGAGGTCAAGACCCACGAAATCTCGGCCTGCGAGGCCGACAGCGAGCCCTGGATGTGGGGCAGCGCGACGTTGGCGATCGTCGTGTCGAGCCCCTGCATGATCCGCGGCAGCATGATCGACACCGCGATCGCGCCGCGGTCGGCGGCCGTTCCGGGCTTCTCGCCCCTCATCGCGTCGCCGCGCTCTTGCCGTGCGGCGTCAATCGGCGCCGGCGAGCCGGGGCTGCCGCCGCACCAGGAGCAGAAACGGCAGCGAGACGATGACGATGATCATCATCAGCCTGAAGGCATCGAGATAGGCGACCATCGCCGCCTGGCGCGTCACCTCGGCGTTGAGCGCGGCGACGCCCGAGGGCGTCGCAAGGCTGAACGGCGCCGGCAGATAGGGGGCGTGCATCAGCGGGTTGTCGGGCCGCAATCCCTCGACGAGCCGCGAATGCACGATCTGCGTGTTCTGCGCGAGCTGCGCCTCGAGCACGGCGATGCCGATGCTGCCGCCGAGATTGCGCATCAGGCTCCTGATCGCCGTGCCCTGCGTCAGGATCGAGCGCGGCAGGCTCGAAAGTGCCAGCGTGTTGAGCGGCACGAAGGTCATGCCAAGCCCGAAGCCCTGCAACAGCCCGCTCATGACGACGAGATAAGAATCCATCTCCAGCGAGAATTGCGTCATCTGCCACATCGACAGCGCGGTCACGAGAAAGCCGCCGAGGATGATCAGCCGGCTGTCGAAGCGGTTGATCAGCCGCGCCACGAGAAACATCGCAAACATCGTGCCGATGCCGCGCGGCATCGTGACGAGCCCGGTGGTCAGCGCCGGATAGTTCATCAAGGCCTGCAGCATCGTCGGCAGCAGCGCGAGCGTGCCGTTCATGACGAGGCCGACGAGGAACATCAGCACCGTCGCGGCGACGAAATTGGGGCTCTTCAACAGGTCGCGGTTGAGGAAGGAGCGCTCGCCCGCCGTCGCCGTGTGCACGAGGAACAGATAGAAGGCGATCCCGGCGGCGGCCGTCTCGATCCAGATCTCGCGCGAGCCGTACCAATCCTTGAGCTGGCCGCGGTCGAGCAGCAGTTGCAGCGCGCCGATGCCGATGCTCAAGGTCGCAAAGCCGAAAAAATCGAAGAGCTCCCGATGGCCGTGCCGGCGTTCCTGGATGAAGAGAAAGATGCCGAGCGCCGAGACGATGCCGATCGGCACGTTGATGTAGAAGACCCAGCGCCAGTTGTAGTCGTAGGTCAGCCAGCCGCCGAGGACCGGGCCGGCGGTCGGGCCCAAGAGCGTGCCGATGCCGAACACCGCCATCGCCTGGCCGTGGCGTTCGACCGGGTTGATCTGCAAGAGCACCGATTGCGACAGCGGTATGAGACCGGCGCCGCAAACCCCTTGCAGGGCGCGGTAGAGGACGAGTTCGGTGAGGCTCGTCGCGCTGCCGCAGAGGGCCGAGGCGACCGTGAAGCCGGCGACCGAGAACAGAAACACGTATTTCATGCCGAAGCGGCCGGCGAACCAGCCGGTCAGCGGCATCATGATCGCCGCCGCGACGATGTAGGAGGTCAGGACCCAGGCGATCTGGTCCTGCGCCGCCGACAGGCTCCCTTGGATGTGCGGCAGGGCCACGTTGGCGATCGTGGTGTCGAGGCCCTGCATGATGTTGGCCAACATGATCGAGAAGGTGATCGCCCCGCGATTGGCGGGGCCGCGCAACTCACCCCTCACCGCGCCGCGGCCTCGGACGCCTTTCTCGGCGCTGCCTGCGACGCCCAGCTGCCGGTGACCCAGGAGAGGATGTCGTTGATCCGCCCGAGCAGCGGACGCTGATAGCGCGTGTCGACCGCGGCGGTGACGCTGAGCCCGGCGTGCAGCGGCGCCTCGGGGAAGCTTTTCGTCAGGCGCAGCCGCACCGGCAAGCGCTGCACCACCTTGACCCAGTTGCCGGTGGCGTTCTCGGCCGGCAACAGCGAGAAGGTCAGCCCGGTGCCGGGGCTCAAACTCTCGACCTTGGCGGGAAAGACGACGTCCGGATAGGTGTCGACAGAGACGGTGGCGTCCTGCCCGGCGCGCATGTGCGTCAGCTCGGTCTCCTTGTAGTTCGCCGTCACCCAGACGTCGTGGTCGGAGACCAGCGAAAAGAGCGCGCTCGGGGGCGCGCCGGTGTTGATCCCCTGCACCCAGTCGCCGACCTGCAGCTGATCGACCTTGGTGACGATCCCATCATCGGGTGCGTGCACGACGGTATAGGAGAGATTGAGCGATGCCCGGTCGAGCGCCGCCTGCGCGCTTTGGACGCTCGGGTGCCGATCGACCGGGATATCGGGGTTGCCGCCGAGGCTGGCGAGCACGTTGGCGATGTCGTGCTTGGTCGCTTCGAGCTGCTGGCGGGCGACCTCGAAGGAATGCTCGGCCTGGTCGTAATGCTGCTGCGAGGCGGTGCCGGATTTCAGCAGGCGCTGCTGCCGGTCGCGCTCGCGCTGCATGAAGCCGACCGTCGATTCGGCCGACATCTGGTCGGCGAGCTTTTCGCGATAGGTCGCCTTCAGCGCCTCGATCTTGAGGCGCGCGCCGGCGAGGTTCGCCTGCGCCTCCTCGACCGCGATCTCGAACGGCCGCGGGTCGAGGCGGAACAGCACCTGGCCCTTCTTGACGCGCTCGTTGTCCTTGACCGCGACCTCGACGACGCGGCCGGAAACCTCGTTGCTGATCTGCACGCGCGCCGCTTGCACGTAGGCGTCGTCGGTCGAGACGTAGCGGCCGCCCGTCAGATACCAGTAGCCGACGGCGAGGAGCACGAGCAGCGGCCCCCCGACCATCAGCGGCAGGCGCACGCGCTGGCGCCAAGGCCGCCGCGCCAGGGCGAGCGGCGAGCGCGGATCGAGCGCGGTGCGGCGGGCGCCGAGCGCGGCGCCGGCGTCGTTGTCGGCGGAGGTCGTCACCCTTCGCCTCCGATCGCCGCTTCGAGCGCGGGCTGCCGCGGCGCCCGCGCCGCGACCGGCCGGCGCGGCATTTCGCGCTCCGGCGCGGCCAGGCCGAGGCGCTCCGACATGCCGCGGTGAACGCACTGCAACAGCCCGACGAGCGCCTGCCCGTCAGCCTCCGAAAGGCTTGCAAAGGCCTCGGTGCGCACCTCGGCGGAAAGCTCGCGGATGCGGGCGAGGATCGGGCGGGCCTTGGCCGTCAGCACGAGCCGGCGCGCGCGGCGGTCGGCCGGGTCAGGCCGGCGCTCGACCCAACCGTCCTGCTCCATGCGGTCGATCTGGCGCACCAGCGTCATCGGCTTGATTTCGAGCAGTTCGGCGAGGCCCGCCTGGTTGATCCCCTCGTTGCGCGCGAGGTAGCCGAGCACCCGGCATTGTGCGCGCGTCAGGCCGAGCACCTGCACCGAGCGCTGATTGAAGCGGCGCGCGAAGAGGCGCGCCACATCGTGCACGAGAAAGCCAAAGCTGGGTTCCGTATCCATCCCCTGTCCCGCGTCCGGGTGAAAACAACTGGCGATAGGTGATAATAAGCATCGGTAACAAAAACGCAAAAAACACATCGCTGCCAGTCCCGTCATGATCGCGGGGCTGGTAGTCGCGAATTCGATAGCTCCCGGGGCCTATGTTCAGGCCCGGCAGCACTGTATGATTGGCGTCGCAGGTTGCGCGGAGGAGGAGCTGGTCGCGCGCGTCCGCTGTCGCAGCGGGCGAAAATTTCGCGCCGTTGAACTAAACATCGCGGGTATCGTTTGCCTCTGCGTTTTAACGCTGCGGTTTGCGAGGGAAGAGAGAGAGACATGGAACGGAACACGAGAATTGCCGCGCTGGCCGTTGCGGCGGCGCTGTTGGCCGCACCGTTGGCGGCGCAGGCACAAGTTGTGGTCAAGATCGGGCCGCCGGCGCTGCGCGTCGAGGCGGTGCCGGCGCCGCGGCCGGGCTTTGTCTGGGCCCCGGGGCGCTGGCACTGGGTCGGCGGCCGTTATGTTTGGAACGGCGGGCGCTGGATCGCCGGGCGTCCCGGCTACCGCTGGGTCCCGGGCGAATGGGGGCGCCGCGGCGAGGGCTGGGGCTACGCGCGCGGGCATTGGGTGCGCTGAGCCTGCCCGCAAGAGAACCGGTTGACGGGCGGGACGCGCCGCGTTCCGCCCGTTCGCTCGCGCGCGATGCGCCAGGCGGGCGAGCGCGCCGGGGTCATTGGCTGGCGGCGCTCGCCGCCTGCGCGCCTGGGGCAACCCTAGACGGGCCCTATTCGCAGGAGCAGAGCCGGCGCGGCAACGATGGCGGCGGGGGTGGTGGCGGCGGCGGCAGCGGGATGTAGCGAAAACTGGCGCGCCCGGAGAGATTCGAACTCCCAACCCCCAGATCCGTAGTCTGGTGCTCTATCCAATTGAGCTACGGGCGCGTGGCGGGCCGCTGCCGGCGATCCGGGCGGCGCGCGGATGAGACAACTACCCCGCAGGACGGCGCAACGCAAGCGCTGGCGGGGGCTCGTCCCGCTATCTAATATCGCCGCGAACGGTTTGCGAGCTGGACCCATCCCGATGGCGGACATGCCGAGCGAGGAAGACGCGCCGCAGATCCGGCGGCTCGGCCGGGACGAGTTCCACGAAGTGGTGCGCACCTTCGCCCGCCGGCTGGCGGCGCTGTGGCCCTG
Source organism: Allostellaceae bacterium (assembly GCA_035934195.1). Lineage (GTDB taxonomy): Bacteria > Pseudomonadota > Alphaproteobacteria > ATCC43930 > CGMCC-115725 > AP-15. Next base: position 7,632 of record DASYYD010000042.1, read on the forward strand.
GCGCGGCCTCGTCGCGGTCGCGCGCGGCGGTCTCGTGCCGGCCGCGATCCTCGCCGAGGAATTCGATCTCGGCCTTGTCGAGACGCTGTGCATCGCCAGCTATGACGGCATGCGCCGCGGTGAACCGCGCCTCCTGAAGGGCCTCGCGGGACCGGGCGAGGGCTGGCTCGTCCTCGACGACATCGCCGACAGCGGCGCGACCGCGCGGCTCGTGCGGGCGCTGTTGCCGCAGGCGCATCTGGCGGCCGTCTATGCGAAGCCGGCGGGCCGGCCCTTCCTCGACAGTGTTGCCGACGAGGTCGCGCAGCGGGTTTGGATCGTCTTTCCGTGGGAAACCTCGCCCTGACCGAAGCCGATGCCGCGCCACCCGACGACCCGGCTAACCGGCCCGCCGTGGCGCTTCTGCCGGCGCGGCATCGGCGCGCCGAGGGCGGCCATCCCTGGGTCTTTTCGAACGAGATCCGCATGGACGCCGCGGCGAAGGCGCTCTCGCCCGGCAGCCTCGTCACGCTCATCCGGGCCGATTCGAGCCCGATCGGCGTCGCGATGTTCAACCCGCACACGCTCCTCGCAGCACGGCTTCTCGACCGCGACGCGCTGCGGCCGATCGGGGCGCGGTTTGTCGCGCGCCGGCTCGAACGGGCGCTCGCGCTTCGCGAGCGGCTTTGCGCGGAGCCCTATTACCGGCTCGTCCACGCCGAGGCGGACGGCTTGCCCGGCCTCGTCGTCGACCGTTTCGGCGAGGTTCTCGTCGTCGAGGCGAACGCCGCCGGGGCGGCGCGGCTCCAACCCCTCCTCCTCGACGCGCTCGAAAAGCTCCTCTCGCCCGCCGCGATCCTATTGCGCAACGCCAGCCCGGCGCGCGCGCTCGAAGGGCTGCCGCTCGAAACCCGGCTCGCGCGCGGCGCGCTCCCCGCAAAGGTGCTGCTGCGCGAGGGCGGGCTCGTTTTCCCGATCGACCCGGTCGCCGGACAGAAGACGGGGTGGTTCTTCGACCAGCGCGAGAACCGCGCCTTCCTCGCGCAGCTCTGCCGCGGCGCGCGCGTCCTCGATCTTTATTGCGGCGCCGGCGGCTTTGCCGTGGCGGCGGCCGGCGCCGGGGCCGAAGCGGTCGAGGGCGTCGACCGCTCGGAAGCGGCCCTCGACCTGGCGCGCCAAGCAGCCGAATTGAACGGGCGCGCGGCGCATTGCGGCTTCCGGCGCGGCGATGCGTTCGCGGAAGCCGCCCGGCTCGGCGAGGCCGGGCAGCGCTTCGACGTCGTCATTGCCGACCCGCCGACCTTCGCGAAAGCGAGGAAGGAGCATGGGCCCGCCTTGCGCGGCTATCGCAAGCTCGCGCGCCTCGCCGCGGCGCTCGTCGGCCGCGCCGGCTTCCTGTTTCTCGCCTCCTGCTCCTATCATGTCGCGGAGGCGGAGTTTCTCGAAGCGGTGCGGCGCGGGGTCGCCGACGCCGGGCGCTCGGCGCGCATCCTGCGGATCGCCGGCGCCGGCCCCGACCACCCGATCCACCCGCACCTGCCCGAGACCGCCTACCTCAAGACCGTGACGCTGGCACTCGACTGATTTCGGCCGCGGCCGGCAGCGTCAGGCGGAAGACCGTGCCGGCGGCGGTGCTGTCGAGCAGCACCAGATCGCCGCCATGAGCGCGCATCAGCTCGCGCGCGATCGCGAGGCCAAGGCCGCTGCCGCCCGGCCGCGCCGAGCCGAAGAACGGCCGGAACAGATTGTCGCGCGCCCGCGGCGGCAGCCCCGGCCCGTCGTCGGCGATGTCGAGCGCGATCGCCTTGCCGTCGCGCGAGCATGCGAAAGAGAGCCCGCTCGCGCCCGCCTCGACCGCGTTCTTCGCGAGGTTCAGCAACACGCGGTGGAGCTGGTCGCGATCGGCCGTGACGACGAGATCCTTGGGGATCGCCGAAGTGATCGCGGGGCCATTGCCGGCGACCGCGAGGCCTGCGGCGATCTCCTCGACCAGGGGGGCGAGCGCGAACCGGCTGGGCGCGAAAGGCGGCGCGCCCTCGCGCGAAAAGCCGAGGGTCTGGGTGCACAAGGCGATCGCGCGGTCGATCGCCTCGACGAGACGCGGCGCCAGGCGCCGCACCTCGGGCGCTGCGCTCGCGCTCAACCCCTCGCTGACGAGCCGGGCCGTCGCCAGGATGTTGCGCAAATCGTGGTTGATCTTGCCGACCGCGGTGCCGAGCGCGGCGAGCCGCGCGCGCTGCCCCAAGGCCTGCCGCACCGTCTCCTGCAGGATCGCCAGCTCGCGCTCGGCGCGGCCGATCTCGTCGCCGCGCCTGCCGGCGACGATGCGGCGCGAGGCGTCCTCGGGGTCCTCGCGGAAGAGGGTCATGCTCTCGGTGATGCGCCGCATCGGCCGCACCAGGAGCCAGTGCAGGCTCAGGAAGACGAGTGCGGCGGTGATGACCGAGATCACCACCGACAGCTCGAAGATGCGCTTGCCGAAATCCCACATGGCGCGGCGCAGCGGGCGCTGGTCGAGGAGCAGTTCGATCGTCGCGCCGCGCTCCATCGGCGCCGGGCCGCGAACCCGGAAAGTCGGATTGCCGTGGCTGGCGAGCGTTCTGATGGAGCCGATGATCGCCCCGACGACCGTCGGATGCGTCAGGTCGACCGTCCATTGCGGGGGTGGTGGCGAGGGGCTGTCGAGCATCTCAATCATGCCGTCGCCGCGGTGCAGCAGCACCGCGTGCGCGCGAACCTCGGCGAGGAGGCGCTGCGTCAGTTCCTGCGGCAGCGCCTTTTTGCCGCTCGCCTCGACCGCCATCGCCGCGAGATGCCCGGCGGCAATCCGGTCCTCCAGATAGGTCATGCGGAAGTTCGCGACCGAGGGGACGAAGATCAGCACCTCGCTCAGCATCACGAAGAAGGCGGTCAGCACCAAAAGGCGAGCGGAAAGGCTCTGCAACACCCGGCGGCTCCCCCTTTCGTTCCGGCGCGGCTTGCCGCCGCGCGATATTATCGCAAAAGTCGCGGCGTCTCAGCCGAAGCGGGCGAGAAAGCGCACGAGCGCGCGGCTGCGTGCCGAGAACAGGCGCGGCGCGTAAAAGGCGCCGGCCGCGCGCTTGCCGGCTTCGCCGCGGGTCGGATAGGGGACGACGAGGTTGGCCATCGCGCCGATCTTGAGCCCGCGCGCGATCGCCAAGGTCCAGGGAAGGATCAGATCGCCGGCGTTCTGCCCGAGAATCGCGGCGCCGAGGATCTGCCCGCCCCGCCGCAGCACAAGCTTCACCATGCCGTCGCTCGCCCGCTCGCACTGCGCGCGGTCGTTTTCGGCGAACGGCCAGCGCTCGACGAGGATGTCCGGGTGCCGCGCGCGCGCCGCCTTCTCGGTAAGGCCGACCTGCGCCAGTTCGGGGTCGGTGTAGGTGACCCAGGGCAGGGCGCGGTAATCGACCTTCGCCGGGATGCGGAACAGCGCGTTCCGGATGACGATCCCGGCGTGATAGAGCGCGGCATGCGTGAATTGCGGGCCGCCCGCCGCGTCGCCGATCGCGAAGGCGCGGCGGTTGGTCGTGCGCAGCCGCCGGTCGACGGTGATGCCGGAAGGGAGGGCCTCGATGCCGGCGCGCGCCAGCTCGAGCGCCTCGAGGCTCGCCTGCCGGCCGGCGGCGAGGAGCAGGTGCGAGCCGGCGATGCGCTCGCCGTCGGCGAGGACGAGGACGATCGCATTTTCTGCCCGCTCGACGGCGGCGATCGTCACCTGCGGGTGGAGTGCGATCCCTTCCGTGGCGAGCCGCACGGCGAGTGCCTGCGCCAGCTCAGGGTCCTCGCGCGGCAACAGCGGCCCCGCGTCGAAGACGCTGACCCGCGCGCCCAATCGGCGATGCGCCTGCGCCAGCTCGATGCCGATCGGCCCGCCGCCGATGACGAGGAGGTGATCCGGCAGGACGCGGTTGCCGAAGACCGTCTCGTTCGTCAGATACGGCGCCGCGGCGAGCCCGGGGATCGACGGCACGAAGGGGTGCGAGCCGGTGGCGAGGACGAACCGGCGCGGCCGGATTTCCGCCTCGCCGACGGCGAGCGCGTCGGGGCCGGTGAAACGCCCTTCGCCCGCGAGCACGCGTACGCCGAGGCCGGTGAAGCGCTCGGCCGAGTCGTTGGGCGCGAGCCGCGCGATCGTTTGCGCGACGCTCTCCATCGCCGCCGCGAAATCGATGCGCGGCGGCTCATAGCTGACGCCGAAGACGCCCGCCGCACGCCACATCGCCGCGTGGCGGGCCGCCGCGAGCAGGGACTTCGAGGGTACGCAGCCGTAATTGAGGCAGTCGCCGCCCATCAACCCGCGTTCGACGAGGACGACGCTCGCCCCCAATTGCACGGCGCCC
>DASYYD010000257.1:0-2963 GCA_035934195.1 Allostellaceae bacterium
GCGAGCGCCTTTTTCGAGGCTTCGACCGGGCCGATCCCCATGATCCGCGGCGCCACGCCGGCGACCCCGCTCGACACGATGCGGGCGAGCGGCTCGGCGCCGGCGGCGTCGCCCGCCCGACGGCTGGCGACGATCATCGCCACCGCCCCGTCGTTGATGCCGGAGGCGTTGCCCGCGGTCGTCACGCCGTCCTGAAAGAGCGGGCGCAATTTGGCCAGCGCCTCGAGGTTCGTCTGCGGGCGCGGATGCTCGTCCTCGCCGACCGTGACCGGCCCGGCGCGGCCGCCCGGCACCTCGACCGCGAAGATCTCGCCGGCAAAGAAACCGTCGGCCTTGCCGGCGGCGTATTTTCGCTGCGAGGCCGCGGCGAATACATCGCAGGCCTCGCGCGTGATCTGGAATTCGCGGGCCAGATTGTCGGACGTCTCGGGCATCGTGTCGGCGCCGAACTGGCGCTCGATCTTCGGGTTCGGGAAGCGCGCGCCGATCGTCGAATCGAAGACCTTGGCCTCGCGGCTGTAGGGGCTCTCGGCCTTCGCCATGACGAAGGGGGCCCGGCTCATGCTCTCGACCCCGCCCGCCACCATGACTTCGCCCTCGCCGCAGGTGATGGCCTGCGCCGCCATGACGATGGCGTTGAGGCCGCTGCCGCAGTTGCGCTGCAAGACCGAGCCGGCGACCTCGATCGGCAGGCCGGCCAAGAGCCCTGCATGGCGCGCGACGCAGCGGCTGTCTTCGCCCCCCTGATTGGCGCAGCCGACGACGACATCCTCGATTTTGCCGGGATCGAAGCCGCTCTTCCCGACGACGGCGCCGATGACGCCGGCGAGCATGTCGTCGGGGCGCAGCTTTGCCAGCGCGCCGGCATGCCGGCCGAAGGGGGTGCGCAGACCGCTGTAGAGGTAGGCGTCGAGCATGGATCGGTTTCTCCTTCTGAGCCGGCTCGACGCATCTCCGCGCGCCCGCCCCCGCGCTGTCAAGCCCCGCGAATGCGCGCGGAGTTGCGTTATACTTCGGGAAAAGCCGATCGAGGCGCCGATGCACGAGGATCATCGCGGCGGAGCGGACCACTTCCACCGTGGCCCCGACTATGGGCGGGCCTTTGCCGTCGGCATCGCCCTCAATCTCGCCTATCTGGTCGGCGAAGCCGTATTCGGCGTCCTTTCCGGCTCGCTGGCGCTGCTCGCCGACGCCGGCCACAACCTCGGCGACGTGCTGGGACTATCGCTCTCCTGGGCCGCGGCGGTGCTCGGGCGCCGCGGCCCGAGCGGGCGCTTCACCTATGGGCTGCGTTCAAGTTCGATCCTGGCCGCGCTCGCCAACGCCCTCATCCTGCTCGTCGTCACCGGCGGCATCGCCTGGGAGGCGTTGCGCCGCCTCGTCGAGCCGGAGCCGGTCGCGAGCACCGTCATGGTGTGGGTCGCCGCCATCGGCATCCTCGTCAACGGCGCGACGGCGCTGCTGTTCGCTTCCGGCCGCGGGCGCGACCTCAATCTCAGAAGCGCCTTCGTGCACATGGCGGCAGACACGCTCGTCACGCTCGGCGTCGCCGCCGCGGGGATCGCGATCGGGCTCACCCATTGGCCGTGGCTCGACCCGGCGGCGAGCCTCGTCGTCTCGGCGGTCATCGTCGCCGGCACTTGGAGCCTCGTCAAAAGCGCCTTCGGCCTGGCCCTCGATGCGGTGCCCGAGGGGGTCGATGCGGAGGCGGTGCGCGCCCATCTGGTGGGCCTGCCCGGCGTTGTCGCATTACACGATCTGCACATCTGGGGGATGAGCACGACCGAGACGGCGCTCACCTGCCATCTGGTGATGCCGGGCGGGCATCCGGGCGATGCGCTCCTGGGGCGCGCCGCCCACGAGCTGCACGAGCGCTTCGGCATCGCTCATGCGACGATCCAGATCGAAGTCGCCGACACCGAGGAAGCCTGCCGCCTGACCCCCGAGCACGTCGTCTGAGACCGCGCCCGCGGCAGGGTGTAGTATCGGCGAAACGCATCGGCACGTTTGAGGGTCTCGATGAGTTTGGCGGAAGTCATCGTCGGGCGCCGGCTCGCGACCGTCGCCGAGATCGGCGCGGCGATCGAGCGCCAGCGCACCGAAGGTGGGCGGCTCGGCGATAATCTGATCGCGCTCGGGCTCCTCAATTCGGATCAGCTCGCCGCCATCGCCGGCAGCGGGCCGCCGCTGCCGGCGACCCTCGCCGAGACCGGCATCGCCCAGCGCAACCTCCTCAACCTGCTGCTGAAATTCATGCTGCTGGAGGCCTGCGAGACGGTCTGGGACATGGCCGAGCTGATCAAGCTGTCGCCGCGCATCGTGCAGGAGCTGTTCGACGACGCGATGAGCCAGCGCTATGCGCAGACGCACGGCGACGCCGGCGGCCTCGGGCTCTCCACTCGCTACATTCTGACCGAACAGGGCCGCGCCGCGGCCAGGGACGCGGTCGAGCAGAGCCTCTATCTCGGGCCGGCGCCGGTCGCCCTCGCGGACTATCAGACGCAGCTCGCCAAGCAGCCGATCAAGAACGAGGCGCTCGACGGCGAGGCGCTGCGCAAATGCTTCGAAGGGCTCGTCGTGCCGGAGCATTACCTGCGCCGCATGCTGCCGGCGATCAACGCCGGGCGCACGGTGCTGCTGTTCGGCCCGCCCGGCAACGGCAAGACGACGATGGCGACGCGCATCGCCACGGTCTTCAAGGACGTCGTCTTCGTCCCCTATGCGATCGAGGTCGCCGGCCAGATCATCAAGGTCTTCGACCGCACGCTGCACAAGCCCGCGGTGTCGGAAGCCGACGCCCGCGCCTTGTCGCAACAGACGACCCTGCATCGCGAGGGCTTCGACGAGCGCTGGGTCGCCTGCAGCCGTCCGGTGGCGGTCGCCGGCGGCGAGATGACGCTCGACATGTGCGATCTGCAATACAGCCCGGACAACAAGTTCTATGACGCGCCGCTGCATGTGAA
>DASYYD010000089.1:0-28553 GCA_035934195.1 Allostellaceae bacterium
AGGCGCCCCAGAACTTGCCGAAGCGCTCGAGGATCAGCCGCGCGTGGCCGACGCCGGTCACCGCGCCGAGGCGCAGCACCATCTCCTGGTTGACGTACAGCACCGGGACGAGGAGCAGCAGGGTCCACAGCAGCGTGGTGCCGTAGTCCTGGCCCGCCTGGGTGTAGGTGCCAAACGCGCCGGCATCGTTGTCGCCGACCATGACGATGAGACCCGGCCCGAGGATCGCGAGCAAGGTGAGAAGACGCGCCCGCCAACCGTTGCGCGGCGCGACGTCGCCGTGCTGGATCGTGCCGAACGCGCCTCGGATATCGCCGATGTGAGCATCGTCGAGAACCGCGACGCGGGCCGGCGCCTTGGAAAATTCGACAGCCGCCATGGGGCCTCTCCCCTACCGGCGGCGGTCGCACGTCAGCGGCTGCGGCGCAAAGCCCGGCGCAGCGGCCGGACGGAATACGAAGTTTGCGGCGGTCATATTCGCGCCTCCTATTCGAATCGGTTGCACCGACCCGGGAGGCGCGAGGGCGAGAGGGCGCTAGAAGGCGCGCATCTCCGGGATCTCGGCGATCCCCCGGGCAAAGCGCCCGACGCGGATCATCGTCGCGGCGCGACTATGATCCTCGGGCGGGGTCTTGCTAGGTCGAGGGTTCATCGGATCCCTTGACGGTGGTTGCACAACGCTCCGGACGCGAACGCGGGCGGCGTCCGGCGCAGCGCTCGATATACGCCCCCGGCCGACGGGTTCAAGTCCTTTGTGAACGGCCGGCGACGGGCTCACTCGAGGGCGGCGAGCGTATCGGCGCTGACGAGCGTGACGCCGCCGTCGCTGCGGTAAAAACGCCGGGCGTCGAGTTCGGGATCTTCGCCGACGACGAGGCTCTCCGGCAGACGGCAGCCGCGATCGACGACGACTTTCGTCAGCCGCGAATTGCGCCCGACATGGACATCGGGAAGCAATACCGCCTCGAGCGTCTTGGCAAATGATTCGACGCGGCATTTCGAGAACAACAACGAGCGGCGCACCGTCGCGCCCGAAATGATGCAGCCGCCCGACACCATCGAATCGACCGCCATGCCGCGCCGGTCGTCGTCGTCGAAGACGAATTTGGCCGGCGGGTGCTGCTCCTGATAGGTCCAGATCGGCCAATCGGGATCGTAGATGTCGAGCGAGGGCACGGGGCTGACGAGGTCGAGATTGGCCGCCCAATAAGCGTCGATCGTGCCGACGTCGCGCCAGTAGCTCTCGGCCTCGGGGGTCGTCTTGACGCAGCTCTCCTCGAAGGAATGCGCGACCGCGAGGCCGCGGCCGACGAGGCTCGGGATGACGTCCTTGCCGAAATCGTGGCTCGAACCCGGGTCGGCGTGATCGCGCGCGAGTTCGGCGTAGAGAAAATCGGCGTCGAAGACGTAGATCCCCATGCTGGCGAGCGCGCGGCCGGGCTTGTCCGGCATGGCGCGCGGATGCTTCGGTTTTTCCGCGAAATCGACGATCCGCATCGCCGCGTCGACCGCCATGATGCCGAAGCCCGAGGCCTCGGCGAGGGGCACCTCGACGCAGGCGACGGTGCAGCTGGCGCCCTTGTCGACGTGGTCGGCGAGCATGTTCGAATAATCCATCTTGTAGACGTGGTCCCCGGCCAGGACGATGAAGTATTGCGGGCTGGCGGCGCGCAGGATGTCGAAGTTCTGAAACACCGCGTCGGCGGTGCCCCGGTACCAGCTCGCTTCGTCGATGCGCTGCTGCGCCGGCAGCAGGTCGAGGAACTCGTTCATCTCCGGACGCAGGAACGACCAGCCCATCTGCAGATGGCGCAACAGGCTGTGCGCCTTGTATTGCGTCAGGACGCCGATCCGCCGGACGCCCGAATTTAGGCAGTTGGAGAGCGCGAAATCGATGATGCGGAACTTGCCGCCGAAGAACACGGCAGGCTTGGCGCGCCGGTCGGTCAGCTGTTTCAGCCGGCTGCCGCGGCCGCCGGCCAGCACCAGCGCCAGCGCGCGGCGCGCCAGCCGTTGTTGAACCCGCTCGCCCGACAGCATATGCCCCTCCCCCTCTTCAACCCGCCTTCGCCCCCTCTTCAGGCAATGACGCTCGGCCGCGAGCGGCCGGTCAACGCGGCGATCTCGGCGATCTCTCCCGCCGCCGCGGCGAGCGGCGCGAGCACGCTCTCGGCGGGCAGCAGATGCCGCGCCGGATCCGGCTCGTAATGTTCGAGATAGACGCGCAAGGTCGCGCCCTCGGTGCCGGTCCCCGAGAGCCGATAGACGATGCGCGAGCCGCCTGCGAGATGGATGCAGCAGCCTTGCGCCGCCGTGACCGACCCGTCGACGGGGTCGGTGTAGGCGAAATCGTCGGCGCTCTCGACCGCGAGCCCCTCAAAGCTCTTGCCCGGCAGCGCCGACAGCCCGCCGCGCAGCCGGTCGACCAGCACCGTCGCGCGCTCGCGATCGAGGCCTTCGTAATCGTGGCGGGCGTAGAAGTTGCGGCCGTAACGCCGCCAGTGCGCGCCGAGGATGTCGGCGACCGCGGCGCGGGACGCCGCCATGATGCTGAGCCAGAAGAGGACGGCCCACAGCCCGTCCTTCTCGCGCAGATGGTCGGAGCCGGTGCCGGCGCTCTCTTCGCCGCAGAGCGCGACCCTGCCGGCGTCGAGCAGATTGCCGAAGTATTTCCATCCCGTCGGCGTCTCGAAGCAGGGGATGCCCAGTTCGGCCGCGACGCGGTCGAGCGCGCGGCTCGTCGGCATCGAGCGCGCGACGCCGGCAAGCCCGCGTCTGAACCACGGGACGAGCCCGGCATTGGCCGCCAGAATGGCGAGGCTGTCGGAGGGGCTGACGACGAGGCCGCGGCCGACGATCATGTTGCGGTCGCCGTCGCCGTCCGAGGCGGCGCCGAGGTCGGGGGCGTCCGATCCAGCAAGCGCCGCGACGAGCGCGCGCGCATGGGCCGGGTTCGGGTCGGGATGCAGCCCGCCGAAATCGGGCTTCGGGGTGCCGTTGACGACGGTGCCGGCGGGAGCCCCGAGGCGGCGCTCGAAGATGTCGCGGGCATAGGGGCCGGTGACCGCGTTCATCGCGTCGAAACGGAGGCGGAAGCCGCCCCGAAAGAGATCGCGCAACCGGTCGAAATCGAAGACGCGCTCCAAGAGCGCCGCATAATCGGCGACCGGGTCGATGACCGAGACGGCCATGCCCGCGAGCGCGGTGTCGCCCTCCCGGTCGAGCGGCAGCGGCGGCGCGTCGAGCGTGCGATAACGGGCGATGCTGCGGGTGCGGCGATAGACCGCCTCGGTGACCCGCTCCGGCGCCGGCCCGCCATTGCCGGTATTGTATTTGATGCCGAAATCCCCCCCTGGCCCACCCGGGTTGTGGCTCGCCGAGAGGATGATGCCGCCGAGGCAGCCGCGGGCGCGGATTATCGCGCTCGCCGCCGGCGTCGAGAGGATGCCGCCGCGGCCGACGAGCATCCGGCCGAGGCCGTTCGCGGCGGCCAGTTTCAGGATCGTCTGGATCGCCTCGTCGTTGAAGAAGCGGCCGTCGCCGCCGATGAGCAGCGTCTTCCCCGCGATCCCTTCGCCGGTCGCCTCGGGCAGCGCCTCGAACAGCGACTGCACGAAGGCCTCGATGTAGCCCTCCTGGCGGAACACCGCGACCTTCTGGCGCAGGCCCGAGGTGCCCGGCCGCTGGCCCTCGAACGGCGTTAGGGGGACCGTGCGGATCGTCATCGGCCTTTCCCGCTGGAGCGCGCAGGCGATCGCCGGTATCGTCGGCCGAAGCCGAGCGGAGGGCAAGCGTGAAGGGGAACGTGATCCCGACGACCGTGATTCCGGGCGAGATGCGTTTTATTGAGCTAAGGGGCGCGGGCGGGCCGGAAGTCCTCGCCGTGGCAAAAGGGCCGGTGCCGAAGCCGGGCCCCGGCGAGGTGCTGATCGAAGTGGCGGCGGCGGGCCTCAACCGCTCCGATCTGGCGCAGCGGCAGGGCCGCTATCAGCCGCCGCCCGGCGGCTCGCCGGTCCTCGGCCTCGAAGTCTCGGGCAGGGTCGCTTCGCTCGGCCCCAACACTCGGGGGTTCAAGAAGGGCGATGCGGTGTGCGCGCTCGTCTCGGGCGGCGGCTATGCCGAATACTGCACGGCGCCCGCCGGCCAGTGCCTGCCGGTGCCCGCGGGCGTCGGCCTCGTCGAGGCGGCCGCTCTTCCCGAGGCGGCGTTCACCGTGTGGCTGAACCTTTTCGAGCGCGGCCGGCTGAAGGCGGGCGAGAGCGTGCTGATCCACGGCGGGGCGAGCGGCATCGGCACGATGGCGATCGCGCTCGCCGCCGCCTTCGGCGCGCGCGTCTTCGCCACGGCCGGCAGCAGCGACAAGTGCGAAGCCTGCAAAAAGCTCGGCGCGGCAGCGGCGCTCAACTACCGCGCGGGCGATTTCGTCGAGGCGGTCAAAAACCTGACCGCGGGCAAGGGCGTCGACGTCGTCCTCGACATGGTCGGCGGCGATTATCTGCCGAAGAATGTCGAGATCCTCGCGGTCGAGGGCCGGCTCGTGCAGATCGCCTTTCAGCGCGACAGCGAGATCCGCTTCAATTTCCTGCCGCTTGTCGCCAAGCGCCTCACTTTCACCGGCTCGACCTTGCGGCCGAAGAGCGCTGCGGAAAAGGCGGCGATCGCCGCCGCGCTCAAGCAAAAGGTGTGGCCGCTGTTCGCGGCGGGCAAGGTGAAGCCGGTCGTCTTCGCGGCCTATCCGCTCGCCGACGCGGAAGCGGCGCACCGCGCCTTCGAGACCGGCCAGCACATCGGCAAGATCGTGCTGACCGCGGCGAGCGCGCCGGAAGCGGCGGCCGCCGCGGAGTTACAGAGACCCGCCGCGATCGAGACCGCTACCGCCGAGCTTCTCGCCCGTCGGCAACCTCCCAGCCCAGATTCCGGCAGCGGTTGATCGCCATCTCGTTGGCCTTGAGGCCGAGAAAGACGTCGAGGGCAAGCGCGACGAACGCCAATGCGGATGCGAGATCGGACCCGCCGCGGCCGGGCGCGACGCTGAGCGCCAGCGCGAGCGTGTTGACGGAAACCATGACTGCCCCCCACACCGCCAATCCACGGCGGAAGAGCGGCCGGCCCAACAGGCCGACGCCGAGGAAACAACCCCAGCTCCAGCCTTCCGGCAACACCTTCGATTGGCCGGAAACCGGATGACGCAAAAGGACGCTCATCTGCCCGCCACGATTGTCCGCGGCGGTTTTACCCCGCTTTGCCTAAGACATTGCTAATGCTACGGCGAATAGGGGTAGGGGCCGTAACCCGCGAGAAACGAGAAGGGCAGCACGGCCGCGTCGATCGGATAGGCGAGGAGGCTCAACGGGAACGGGGCCTCGTAGGTGCCGGGGTCCGGAGCGTAAGCACCGCGGTAGGGCGGGTAATAGGGAGCCTCGTATTGCGGCAGAAGCGGCGGCGGGAGCGGCGCGGATTGCGCCGACGCCAGCGCGGCGCCACCGGCGGCGAATGTCGCGGCCGCGACGAGCGCGGCGAGGTATTTCTTTGCAGAGACGGGCATCACGGTCTCCGAGCGGGAGGGCAGTCCCTTATCACAATGACAGAATACTTATTTCCGGTCAATAAGTTAACTTGCGTTCGAGCGATTGTAAATGGCTAAACTACCGCCATAACCTAACCGCCGAGGCTCGGGGTATAGCCCTTGCGCGGGTATTCCTCCCAATATTGCCGAAAGCCCTTGCCGCCCGCCTCGATATGCGGGCGGGCGCGCAATTTCTCCACATCGAGATCGACGCCGAGGCCGGGGCCTGTCGGCAGGTCGATCCAGCCGTCCTGCAGGACGAGGCTCTGCGTCGCGACCTCGCCGCACACATCGGTGAAATTGACGAAATATTCGGCGATGCGGAAATTCGGAATGGCCGCCGAGAGATGCACCGTAGCGGCCAATCCGACGAGCGTCGAATTGTAGTTGTGCGGCGCGATCGCGACCGCCTGCGGCTGCGCCATCGCGGCGATGTCGAGCATTGCCGAGATGCCGCCGACGACGCAGATGTCGGGGTTCAGGATGTCGGCCGCGCGCTTTTCGAGGCAGTGGAAAAAGGCCTCTTTCGAATAGAGCGCCTCGCCGGTGACGATCGGGATCGGCACCGCCCGGCGCACCTCGGCGACGAGCTCGATGTTGTCGGCCAGGCACGGCTCCTCGTACCAGTCGATGCCGAACTCGGCGAGCCGATTGCCGATGCGGATCGCGTGGCTCGGGGCGAAGCGGCGGTGCGCCTCGATCAAGAGTTCGAAATCGGGGCCGAGCGCCGAGCGCATCGCGCGCACATAGTCGATCGCGAAATCCTCGTCGCGGCGATCGACATGGGTGCGCCACGGCCCCGGGAACGGGTCGAACTTCGCGGCCGTGAAGCCCATCGCCTTGACGTTGCGGCCGCGCTCGACCCCCTCCTCGATCGTCTTGCCGCGCGACCAGCCATTGGCGTAGACGCGCACCCGCTCGCGCGAGGCGCCGCCGAGGAGATTGTAGACCGGCAGCCCGGCGCGCTTGCCGAGGATGTCCCAGAGTGCGATCTCGATCGCGCTCCAGGCGCCCAGCAGCTCAGGCGAGCCGCGGCGGATCGCGAAATCGTCGAAGACGATCTGCCCGGTGTGGCGGATGTTGAAGGCGCTGCGGCCGATGATGTGGGGCGCCATCCGTTTGAGGCATTCGGCGACGACCGTCTCCTTGCCGTGCACGACATAGGCTTCGCCCCAGCCGTAGAGCCCGTCCTCGGTCTCGACCCGGCAGAAGAGAAGGTCCTTCGAGCTTTTGGTCCCCAAAATGAAGCTTTCGATGCGGGCGATCTTCACCGGTCTATCCTCACGCGAAGATGGCGGCTCGACGCCGAGCATGACGATGCCGGGGCCCGCGGACAAGATCGGCCGTACCGTCGTCCCGCCGCGACGCCGCTCTCGGCAAAGCGCCGGACTAAGCCCGCTTCGCTCCGCTGAAGCGCCGCTCGTATGCCCGGATATAGGCTTGCGGCGACGGCTGCAAATGCCGCCGCGTCAACTCGATCAACTCGTCGCGGCGCCCGGCGCCCAGCGCCCGGATCATGTCGACGTGGTCGGCCCGCGCGCGCTCGAGCGCATCGGGAAAGGCGTTGGCGTAGAAGCGGATTCCGTAAACCTTTTGTTCGAGCTGCTGGATCGTCTCGATCAGGCAGGCGTTGCCGCACAGCCCGAACAGCCTCCGGTGGAAATGCAGATTGGCGTAGAACACCGTCAGCATGTCGTCGTTGTCGATCGCGGCGCTGTGCCTGGCCTGCAGCTCCTCGAGCCTCGAAATGTCCTGTTCCGCCACCGGAAAGGGAAGAATGCGCGCGGCCATGACCTCGACTTCCTCGCGCACCGCATAGATCTCCAGCACCTCGCGCGGAGTCAGGTCGCGCACCAGCGCGCCGCGGTTCGGAATGCGCTGCACGATGCCTTTTTTTTCCAGCTCGAAAAGGGCGAGCCGAACGTCGCCGCGATGCGTCTTGAAGCGGTCGCACAGATCCTGCTCGACGAGGCGCTCGCGCGGGTGGCGCCGGCCGAGGACGATGTCCTCTTCAAGGTGCCGCGCGATGACATTAGGCATCGTGTGCTCGCGCATATCGGGATCCGGGAGCGCCGCGCGCCGCGGTCGCACCGCCGCCCGGGCGGCCGGGTCTCGGATCGCGCGCTTGCCTGCGGCTCTGACGGTCATCTGATTGCGCAAACCTCGGCTGCTGCGTTGATAGCGCATGAGGTGAATGTTTGCAATTTCATAAATTATTTTGTTTACAATCGCGCCGGCCACCCCCATGCTCCCCTCCGGCCGCGCGCAGAACTGCCGCAGGCACGGTCGGCGGCGACAATCAATCGAGGAGGGGAGGATGGCAACGTCCCGCAATCAACAGATCTTGCGGCGGCCTCGCCGTAGAGACTTTCTCGCCCAGTCCGCCGGCGGCGCTGTCGCGTTCGGCGCGCTCGCGAGCTTCGGCATTGGGCGCCGGGCGGGCGCGGCCGAAATCGTCAACATCGGCGGGCTCTATCCGGTCACCGGCAGCTTCGCGCAGATTGGACAGGGCTGCGTCAACGCCGCGAAGCTCGCGGTCCAGATGGTCAACGACGCCGGCGGCATCAAATCGCTCGGCGGCGCCAAGCTGAACCTGATCGTCTCCGACGTGCAGAGCGATCCGACCGTCACCCGCACCGAGACCGACCGCTTGATCGGCAGCTACAAGCCGGCCGCGATCCACGGCTGCTTTGCGAGCGCGCTGACCTTGATCGCCAGCGAAGTGGCCGAGCGTGCGAAGGTGCCGCTGCTGACCGGCTCCAGCACCGACCAGCTCAATCAGGGCCGGCATTACACCTTCACGCCCTTCGCGCGGGCCTCGCAATTCGCCAAGGCGCAACTGCAGATGGCCAAGCTCGTCAGCGACAAGCCGAAGGTGGCCGTCGTGTTCGAAAACACCGCCTTTGGCACCTCGACCTCCAAGGGCCTGCGCGAACAGGCGCCCGGCGAGGGCGTCGAGATCGTCCTCTTCGAGCCCTATTCGGCCGGCTTCACCGATGCGAGCCCCTTGATCAACAAGGTCAAGGCCTCGGGCGCGAACATGCTGTTCCCGGTCTCGTACCTCAACGACCTCATCCTGATCATCCGCGCGATCAAGCAGGTCGGGCTCGAGATCGCGATCAACGGCGGCTCCGGCGGCTTCGTCATTCCCGACTTCTACAAGAACGTCGGCAAGCTCGCGGAGGGCCTGCTCGGCGTGGCGCATTGGAACCACGACATCGACGCCGACGCCCAAAAGGTGAACGCCGTATACAAAAAGCAATACGGCCAATTCCTGTTCGAATATGCGGGCGGCCTCGTGGCGCAGACCTTCATGATCGCCGGGGCGCTGGAGCGCGCCGCCTCGACCGATCCGCAAAAGGTGCGCGATGCTCTGGCCGCACTAGAGTTTTCGAAGGGCTACGCCGGGATGGCGCCCGGCGGGAAAGTCAAGTTCGGCCCCGACGGCAAGAACATCTATGCCTATCCGGTCGGCGTTCAGTGGCAGCACGCCGATCTGGCGACCGTCTTTCCAAAGAAAGATGCGCGCGCGCCGCTGATGAAAACCTAGACGCTTCGCGGGACCAATGGCGGCAACAGTTGCGCAGGCCGTCGTCAACGGCCTGCTGATCGGCGGCATCTATGCGCTCGTCAGCATCGGCGTCACGCTGATCTTCGGCGTCGTCAAGATCGTCAACTTCGCCCAGGGCGAGTTCGTGATGATCGGCATGTACATCAGCTTTTTTCTCGCCACCCGCTTCGGCATCGATCCGCTGGCCTCGCTCGCCGTCTCGATGCCGGTGCTGTTTATCCTCGGCGTGCTGTTCCAGCACTTCCTGATCCGCCGGGTTCTGGGGCTCGGCGACATGCCGCAAATCTTTCTCACCTTCGCCCTCTCCCTCTTGTTGGTGAACCTGACGCTGTTGTTGTTCACCGCCGATTACCGGACGGTGCAGACCCCGTACAGCGAGGCGGCGATCCACATCGGCCCGCTTTATGTCGCGGTGGCGAAGCTGATCGCCTTCCTCGTCGCGATGGTATTAAGCGGCATCCTGTGGGTCTTCCTGCACGCCACCGATCTCGGCAAGGCGATGCGCGCGGCGGCGCAGAACCGCGACGTGGCGATGCTGATGGGGATCAACCCCGATCGCGTGTTTTGCGTCGCCGTCGGGGTGTCGCTGGCGCTGGCAGGCGCCGCGGGGTCGCTGTTGATGCCCTTCTACCCCGCCTATCCGCTGGTCGGCCAAGTGTTCGTGCTGATGGCGTTCGTTGCCGTCATCCTCGGAACGCTCGGCAGCGTCACCGGCGCGCTGGTCGCCAGCCTGATGATGGGGATCGCGGAATCGCTCGGGATTCAGTTCGTCGGCGCCGATTCGGGATTGATCGTGGTGTTCGCGATGCTGTTGTTGACGCTCGCCATCCGGCCGCAGGGCCTCTTCGGAGGATGGACGCGCTGATGCGCAGGGGGGGCGCGGCCGGTGGGTTGCGGCTCGGCGCGCTCGCGGCAGTCCTTCTCGCGCTGCCGCTCGCAGCGCCGAATGCCTTTGCCATCGACATCTTCATCAGGGTGTTGCTGTTTGCCTTTATCGGCGTCGCCTGGAACCTGATCGGCGGCTACGCCAAGCAGCTCTCATTGGGCCACGCGGCGTATTTCGGATTGGGCGCCTACACCTCGACGATCCTGCAAATTCGCTTCGGCATCTCGCCGTGGATCGGGATGCTGGCCGGCGGGGTCGTCGCGATGGCCGCGAGCCTGCCGATCGGCGCGGTTTGCTTCCGTCTGCGCGGGCCCTATTTCGCGATTGCGACGATCGCCACCGCGCAAGTGCTGATGCTGCTTTTTCTCAAGTTTCGCGACTTCGCCTGGGGAGCCGAGGGCACGACCCTGCCCAATCTCGGCAACGCGCCGCTGATGATGCAGTTCCATGCGAAGGCCGCCTATTATTACATCGCGCTCGCCCTCTTGGCGCTCGGCCTCGTCGTCACCTGGCGGATCGAGCGGTCCTGGATGGGCTACTACCTGATTGCCGTCGGCGAGGACGAGGACGCCGCCGAGGCGATCGGGGTGAATGCGCTGCGCGTAAAGCGGGACATCTATCTGATCAGCGCGTTTCTGACCGCGCTCGCCGGCACGTTCTACGTCCAGTACATCTACTTCATCGACCCGAATACCGCGTTCAGCTTCAACATCTCGGTCGAGGCGGCGTTGGTAGCGATCGTCGGCGGCATCGGGACGCTGTGGGGGCCGGTCGTCGGCACCGTGCTGTTGGAGGGGGCCTCGGCGCTGTTGCAAAGCTGGCTCGGCAGCAGCCATGGCGGCGTGCAGTTGACGGTGTACAGCCTGATTTTGATCGCAGTGATCCTGTGGCGGCCGAACGGATTGCTCGGCATCCTGACGCAGGCCTACGCCCGAATTGCCCGATCCGGCCGGGCGCGCGACGAGGCGGTGCCGTTCGATGGCTGAGGCGCTCGTCGTGCGCCATCTCAGCAAGCGGTTCGGCGGGCTGCGCGCCGTGCAGGACCTCAGCTTTTCCATCGGCGAGCGCGAGACCGTCGCGCTGATCGGACCGAACGGCGCCGGCAAGACGACGAGCTTCAACCTGATCACCGGCTACCACCGGCCGGATGCCGGCTCGGTCTTCGCCTTCGGCCGCGAACTCGTCGGCCTCAAGCCGCACGACATCTGCGCGCATGGCCTCGCGCGCACTTTTCAGGTGGCGCGACCGTTCGGCAAGATGACCGTCCTCGCCAACGTCATGACCGGCGCCTTCCTGCGCGACAAGCGGCCCGAGGTGGCGCGCGCCCGCGCTCGCGAGGCGATCGATTTCGTCGGCCTCACGGCGAAGGAGCATGTCCCGGCGCGCGAATTGACGACGATCGACCAGCGGCGGCTCGAAATGGCGCGGGCATTGGCGACCGAGCCGCGGCTCTTGCTGCTCGACGAAGTCATGGCCGGCCTCAACCCGGCGGAGATCGACCAGGCCGTGGCCCTCGTGGGAAAACTGGCCGGGCGCGGGCTGACGATCGTCATCGTCGAGCACGTGATGCGCGCGATCATGGCGGTGGCGCGCCACATCGTCGTGCTCGACCATGGCCAGAAGATCGCCGAAGGCAGCCCCCGGGAGGTCGTCGCCAACGACGAGGTGATCCGCGCCTATCTGGGGACCGGCTACGCGCCGCCTCGCGCGCCCGGAGAGGGCGGTTGCTGACGCTCGCCGGGGTCAGCGCGGGGTACGGGTCGGTGCCGGCGGTGCGCGATGTCAGCCTCGCCGTCGGCGAAGGCGAAGCAGTCGGCCTCTTGGGCGCGAACGGCGCCGGCAAGAGCACCACGTTGCGCACGATCTCGGGTCTGGTGCGGCCGACCTCCGGAGCGATTGCGTTTTCGGGGGTCGATATCGCCGCCCTGCCGCCCCACAAGATCGCCGCCCTCGGCATCGCCCACGTGCCGGAAGGCCGGCAGGTGTTCCCGGAACTGACCGTCAGGGAGAACCTCGAGATCGGCGCCTACATCCCGAGCGCCAGGGCAGAGCGCGCCCGCACGCTCGAGCTCGTCTTCACGATCTTCCCGGTGCTGGCCGAGCGCCATCGGCAACTCGCCGGAACGATGAGCGGCGGCGAGCAGCAGATGCTCGCGCTCGGCCGCGGCCTGATGCTGAAACCGCGTCTGCTGATGCTCGACGAACCCTCGCTCGGACTGGCGCCCGTCGTGACCGACGCCACCTTTGCGAAAATCGAGGAGATCCGCGCGCTCGGCACCGCGATCCTCCTCGTCGAACAAAATGTCAGCCGCGCCCTTGCTCTGGTGCAGCGTGCCTACGTCTTGGAGAGCGGCAGGGTGATCCTGCACGGCAGCAGCGCCGAGCTCGCCAACAACAAAGAGGTGCAGGCGGCCTATCTCGGGTTATAAGCGGCTGTCGACCCGGCAAACCCGTTCGAGAGGGGGCGCGCGATGCAGAAGAAGTTCGGCGTCATATCGGCGGACGGCCACTGCCGGCTGATGCACCTGCCCTTCGACCTGTGGACAAAGCGCCTGCCGCAGCGGCTGCAGGATGAGGCGCCGCGCGTCGTCACCGGTCCGGACGGCACGAGGCAATGGGTTGTCGAGGGGCGGGCCTGGAGCGGGGTCGGCTGGCGCGGCGTCGGCCGCGGCCCGGTCAACTGCTACACGCGGGCGGGGCTCGAGGAGGAGCCGGAGCCCGGCATCTTCCGCGCCGCCAATGCCCGCTATCGCTGCGAGGACATGGACCGCGACGGGGTTGACGCCGAACTCGTCAACGGCCCTTACGAGCAGATCTCGGCGATCCGCGACGCCGAACTGCGCGCCGCTTGCGTGCGCGCCGTCAACGACTGGGCGCGCGAGCTGTACGAGGAATCGCAGGGCCGCTTCATCATGCTCTTGCCGCTCCCCTGCCAGACCGCCGGGGAGGCGGTCGCCGAGCTGTTGCGCGTCGCCGAGTTCGGCATCCCGACCGGCGTCATCTTCGACTGGGTCGGGGCGCCGCAGCCGGTCATGCACCAGATGTGGGAGCCCGTTTGGGCGGCCGCCGCCGAGACCGGGATGCCCGTCAATCTGCACGCCAACCCGCGCGGCGGCTCGCGCCAGATCGGGGTCGGGGCGACCGGTCTGGAGCCGCGCAACCAATCGCTGATGACGGTCGTCAACTTTCCGATGGGGCTGATGGCGGAATTGCTGAGCGCCGTCGTCTTTTCCGGCATCTGCGACCGGCACCCGGGCGTGCGCTTCGTCCTCGAAGAGGCGGGCGTCGGCTGGGTCCCGTTCCTCTTCTGGCGCTTCGACCGCGAGTGGGATTTCGGCGGGCCCGAGAGCCGCGTCTTCAAGCCCGACATCCCGCTTTCCATGAAGCCGACCGAGTTCGTGCGCCGGCAGGTCTTCTTCACCTTCGAGGTCGAGGAGGAGGGCGGCTTCCGCCGCGTGCCGGAAATCGGCCTCGGCAATTTTCTGTGGGCGAGCGACTTTCCGGGCCTCGACAGCCCGTGGCCCAATTCGAAGGCGATGGGCCACGCCCCGGCCGAGGCGGCATTGGGCAATGAGGCGCTCCGTCGCCTCGTCTTCGAGAATGCCCTCAGCCTCTATAAGATCCCGGTAACGACGCCGAACGCGTAGCCTCCCGACGAATCCCGGTCCGGTTCCACCGCGCATCCTGAAATGTCGCCCGCCCGCAAGACCGCACCCCGCGTGAGGCGCACCAAACCCGATCGCCACGCCCATCCTCTCGCGGCCCGCATCGCGCGCCACTGGAGCCGTCTCGGCGCCGGCGAGCATTGGCTGATGCGCTTTATCGGCCCCGGCTGGATCACCGGCGCCTCGGACGACGATCCGAGCGGCATCGCGACTTATTCGCAGGCCGGCGCCCAGTTCGGCTACGGCATGGCCTGGGTCATGCTGTTCACCTGGCCGCTGATGGCGGCGATCCAGGAGATCAGCGCCCGGGTCGGCCGGGTCACCGGCAAGGGGATCGCCGGCAATATCCGCGCCCATTACTCGCCTGCCTTGTTGCGCGGCATCGTCGCCCTGCTGCTCGTCGCCAACATCCTCAACCTCGGCGCCGATCTCGGCGCGATGGGCGCCGCAGCCAAGCTGCTGGTCGGCGGCCCGGCGCGGCTTTATGTCGTGGCCTTCGCCGTCGGCTGCGCGCTGCTGGAGACGTTCGCCCGCTACGAGCGCTATGCCTCGATCCTCAAATGGGCCTCGCTGTCGCTGTTCGCTTATGTCGCCGCGGCGCTGGTCGTGCATGTCCCGTGGGGGCGGGTCGCCGTCAGCACCTTTGTCCCGCGCCTCTCCTGGCAAAAGGACTACATCGTCACGATCGTCGCGGTGCTCGGCACCACGATCACGCCCTACTGCTTTTTTTGGCAATCCTCGGAGGAGGCCGAGGAAGAACGCATCAACCCCGCCGCCCATGCCTTGCTGGAAGCGCCGGAGGAAGCGCCGAGCGAGATCCGGCGGATCCGGTGGGACACCTATATCGGCATGGGATTCTCCAATCTCATCAGCTGGTTCATCATCGTCACCACGGCCGCGACGCTGAACGCGCACGGCATTACCGACATTCAGACCTCGGCACAGGCGGCCGAAGCGTTGCGCCCGATCGCCGGCGTCCTCACCTTTGCCGTGTTCGCCGCCGGCATCATCGGCATCGGCCTGCTCGCGGTGCCGGTGCTCGCCGGCTCGGCCGCCTACGCGCTCGGCGAGGCATTGGGATGGCCGACCGGGCTCGCCCGGCTGCCGCGCGACGCCAAGGCGTTCTACGGCACGATCGTCGTCGGCACGCTCGTCGGCATCCTGTTCAATTTCGTCGATATCGACCCGATCAAGGCGCTCTTCTGGTGCGCCGTGATCAACGGCGTCATCGCGGTCCCCTTGATGGTGGTGATCATGATCATGACCATGCAGAAGCGGGTCATGGGAGCGTTCACCTTGCCGCGCCCGCTGTGGGCGATGGGCTGGCTGTGCACCGGCGCGATGGCGGTTGCGGTGGTCACGATGTTCGCGACCTGGTGAGACGCGGCGGCGCTTCCATCCGCCGCGCCCTGAAGGCGAATTTCGAGCCCCGGCACGATTCTCTCGACGCGCTCCTTGTTGCAGAGGACAATCCGCGCCCGAGCGACAAGGGAGCCCTCCGACAGGATGAGCGCCAGCGATTTGCCGTCCCGCATCCCGGTGACCCTCCTCACCGGGTTTCTCGGCAGCGGCAAGACGACCCTGCTCAATCATTTGCTGAAGGCGCCGGGCATGGCGGCGACGGCGGTCATCGTCAACGAGTTCGGCGAAGTGGGCCTCGACCATCTCCTGGTCGAGAGCGCCAAGGACGACGTCGTACTGATGGCGAGCGGCTGCCTGTGCTGCACGGTCAGAAGCGACATCGCCGAGACGCTTGTCGATCTCTTCGTGCGCCGGGTCAAGGGGAGCGTGCCGGACTTCACCCGCGTCGTCATCGAGACGACGGGGCTCGCCGACCCGGCGCCGATCCTCCACACGCTGATGTCGGACCCGCTCGTCGCGGCGCGCTATGCGCTCGACGGGGTGGTGGCGACGGTCGATGCGGTCAACGGCGACAGGACGCTCGACCGGCAGGCGGAGGCGGTGAAGCAGGCGGCGGTCGCCGACCGGCTGATCCTGACCAAGGCCGACCTCGCCGACGAGCCCGCATTGGCCGGGCTGCGCGAGCGGCTCGCCCGGCTCAATCCCTCGGCGCCGATCCTCGCCGCCGCGCACGGCGCCGCCGACCCGAGCGCGCTCTTCGATCTCGGGCTCTACGACCCGCAGACGAAGAGCCTCGAGGTGCAGCGCTGGCTGCGCGAGGAAGCCTTTGCCGAGGACGCCGGGCACGACCATCACGACGTGCACGAGCCATCCGACCCGAACCGGCACGACGCGCGCATCCGCGCCTTCTGCATCACCCGCGAGCGGCCGATCTCGTGGGCCGCGCTCTCGGGCTGGCTGGACGCGCTCGCCGAATACCGCGGCGAGGATCTGTTGCGGCTCAAAGCCATCGTCGCGCTCTCCGACCGGCCGGAGGAGCCGGTCGTCCTGCACGGCGTGCAGCACATCTTTCACCCGCCGGTATTGCTGCCCGCCTGGCCGAGCGCGGACCGGCGCACGCGCATGGTGTTCATCACCCGCGATCTCCCGCGTGAGACGGTCGAAGAGACGCTCGCCGCTTACGAGGCGGCCGTCGCGCGCGCCGAGGCTTGAACCTCGGCCCAGAGGGCGGGCGCCGCACGGAGGGAGGAAAATCCGGGAACCTTTTCCCCGCTGCCGCATCTGATTCGCCGCCTCGGAAAAACCCGGGGGAAAGCGTCGATCGCAGAAGGAGAAGAGCCGTGATGCGCAAAGCCCTGGTCGCTCTCGGATTGGTGTCGCTGCTGGCCGGGCCGGCGGCGGCGGCAAACGTCGGGCATGCCCCGCCCGGCGGGCCCTACAAAAAGGTCAGCACGCTCGTCAAATTGCCGGACTTCCTGCCCGGTCTCGGCACCCTCTACGTCGATCCGAAAACCCTGCCGGCGGGGCCCTTTCTCGCCTATGACCACAATGGCCGGCTCGTCAGCACGATCTACATGATCCCGGTCAAGGACATCGACGCCCAGAAGAAATTCGACGAGCTCGCCGCGCCCGGCGGCAGGGTCGATCACGTGGACCTGTATTTCAACGCGGGCCACCCGGGCGTTCCCGAGCCGCACTACCACATCGTGCTGTGGCACGTCTCGCCGGCGCAGGAAGCCCGCGTCGCCAAATGAGGGGACGGGATGCTGAATGTCGGCAGCCTGTCGCGCCGCGCCCTCGTCGCGGGCGGGGCCGGAATGATTGCGGCGGCGGCCGGCGGGCTGGTCGGCCCGGCTGCCGCGCCGCAAAAGGTCTCGAAGGCGGCGGCCAAATATCAGGACCGCCCGAAAGGCCAGCAACGCTGCGCGATCTGCGTCAATTTCCAACCGCCTGACCACTGCCGGTTCGTGCAGGGATCGATCGCCGAAACCGGCTGGTGCCAATTCTTCGCCGCCAAGGAGAACGCACACTGAGCGAGAGGCAGGATATCGCCGCGCCGATTGGCGAGGCCGAGCTGACGGCGCGGCTGCGGTGCGGCGACCACGCCGCCTTCGCGGCCGTGATGCGGCGCAACAACCAGCGGCTCTACCGGCTCGCGCGCGGCATCCTGAAGGACGAGGGCGAGGCCGAAGAGGCAGTGCAGGAGGGTTATGTCCGCGCCTTCACCCATCTCGACCGGTTCAAGGGCGAGGCGAGCCTTTCGACATGGCTCGCCCGCATCGTCGCGAACGAGGCGCTCGGCCGGCTGCGGCGGCGTCGGATGCACGGTGTCGGCGCCGCGGAAGCGGCGGGCGACGACCGGCCGTGCCGCCCCGTCGGCAGCAACCCGAACCCCGAGCACCTGGCGGCGCGCCGCGAGATCCGGCGACTGATCGAGCGCGCGGTCGACGCACTCCCGGGGCCGTTTCGGATCGTCTTCGTATTGCGCGCGGTCGAGCAGCTGAGCACGAAGGAAACCGCCGCCTCTCTCGGCATCCGCGAGGAAACCGTAAAGACCCGGTTGCACCGCGCCAACCGGCTCTTACGCGGCGCGCTCGGCGCACAATTCGCCTCGATTTGGGATGACGCCTTCCCGTTCGCCGGCCGCCGCTGCGACGGGCTCTCGGAGCGCGTCCTCGCCCGCCTCGGCGACCCTCGGCGGCGCGGTGAAGCGACGGAGGGTTCCCGCTAGCGGCCGTTGCTGGTGGCGCACAGCCCGGCGGGCAAACTCCTCTTCCCGAGCGCCACGTTGCGGAACCAGGTATTCGCGGTGCCGAGCGTTCCGCCGCCGATCGAGGCGTCGACGCAGCTCAATTGATGCGTGCCCTGTACGCTGTTCTCGGTCACCAAGTTGCCGGTGTCGCCGGCGCCGAGAGCAATTCCCTCGGCGCCGCCTTTCACCTGATTGCCCTCGACGCGCGAGTTGACCAGCGTCGAGGGGCCCGCCGTGATTTGCACCTGCGGCATATCCTCGACCTCGTTACCGCTCACGATAATGCCGGTGCTCGTCCCGGCGCCGAAGAGCGTCGTGAAGTCGATACCGTTCGCGATATTGCCTTGCCCGTGCGCCAAGCGATTGCCGAGGATCGACAGATTGCTGTTGCCCGGGCCGATCGAGATGGCCGCGTCGCCGGCGCCGGGGAAGCTCGCGCCGCGCCCGAGATGTTCGGCGTCGTTCCCGATCACCGTCGCGTTCGCCGTCCCGGTGAAGATCGCGAAAGTGGCGGATTTGCTCGAGGAATTCCCGACGATCGTCACGTCATGGGTATTGTTGGGCGCCGGGTTCGGGCTGTTGATGCCGAGGTCCGAGGTCTGGTTGCCCTTAAAGATGTTGCCGATGATCAGCACATCCTGCATGCCGCCGGTGAACAAGCCGTCGCCGCTCGAGGCGGGGGTGCCGGCGTTGTTGCTGACGATCAGGTTGTTCTCGATCAGCACGTTCTGCACCGGCCCGTTGAAGCCTTCGGAGTTCACCGAAATGCCGGTCGAGTTGTCCTGCAGGATGTTGTTGACGATGACCGCCCCGCTGGCCGGCCCGCCGCCGTTGCTGCCGCCCTTCAGATCGATGCCGGAGGCGTTGCCGTTCGTGGCTCCCTGGACGGTGAAGCCGTCGATGCGGACATTCTGCGCCCGCACGACGATCGCCGAGCCGTCGCCGCCGGCGCCCGTCGCATCGATGATCGATTCGTTGCTGCGGCCGCCGCGCCCGTCTGAGCCGGTCTGATTACCCGCCTGCGCGCCGTAGAGGGACACCGCGGTGCCGTTCGGGATCTCGACCGGCGAGGTGGACCCGTTCCCCTGATAGATGCCGGGTCCGACGATGATGATGTCGCCCGAGGCGGAATCGTTGATCGCGGCCTGGATCGCGTTCGGCGTCCCGCTCGGGATCCCGACCTGGCAGGAGGGGTCGATCAACGTGTCCGGGACGCAGCGCACGGTAACCGCTTGGGCCGGCCCCGGCATGCCGAGGAGAAGCGCGGCGGCGGCGAGAACCGGGGCCAACTGCAACATGCCGGCGCTTTTCATGATCCGCTCCTGCCCTGTGCTGACGAGTTGAGGCTCGCCCTCCCGGGCGGCGATTGCAAGCCCCGCGCCGATAATGGCGGCAATGGTTTGTTTTCGACGCTCGCAAGCGAGAGTTTCCAACATAACAGAAGTCGCAAGAAATATCAACGGTCAGGCAAGCGGAAATTGTGCCGTGACGAGGCAATGTTCGAGGATTCCGTGCCCGCGGTCGGGCAGCCAGCGCTCGCGCGCGAAGCGTTCGAGCGCCCTCGCCATGCCATCGGAATCGACTCCGCCCGGCGGCGGCACGAATTGCACCAGATTGTCGCGGAAGCCGCGTCGCGTCACGAATCGGCAGTCGAGCCCGCGCGCCGCGGCCGCCTCGGCGAGTGCCTCGGCCATCGGCCGCACCACAGGGTTGGTCGCGAAATCGGCCCAGTTGTTGGCGAGGCAGCCGCCCGGCGCGAGCGCCTCCAGACAGCGCGCCCAGAAGGCGGCATCGGCCGGCGCCGGGCCGGCGGCGTCGTAGACATCGACGAGGATCGCATCGAAGCGCGCGCGCGAGCAGGCGAGAAAGCGCGCGGCGCTGTCGATCTCGACCCGCTGGTTCAGATAGAACCAGCGGCGCGCCAACCCGACGACGGTGTCGTCCGAATCGACGAGCGTCAGCGCGCAATCGGGCAGATAGGCGCGCACGACGCGCCACATCGCGGCGCCGCCGACGCCGAGCAGCAGCACCTGAACCGGCTGCTCGCACAGGGCGAGCGAGAGCGACATCAGCCGCTCGTAATGAAAGACGAGGCGCGCCGGATAGAGCAGGTCCATGCTCGATTGCTCGGTCACCTGATCGCCCGCGCCGAACGAGCCCAGGGTGCGGAAATGGCGCGGCCCGCGGTCGAAATCGACGACGAAGAGCGGAGCGCCGAAGACCGGCGCCGGACGCATGATGCGGATCCGCGCGTCGCCGCCGAAATAGTCGAAGACGAGGCTGCGCCACCGCTCGTCGCCCGCGCCCGCCGCAGAACCGCTCGTCATGGCATCGCCGTCGGTCCCATTGCTGCGGCGAATAACGAATCGCGCCGGAGTTGTCGAGGCGGATCGGCGCCGCATTTTAGCATCCGATTAGCAAATGAGGAGCAGCTGGACCGCCAACGCCGAAAACCTGCTGGTGGTGCATTCATCCAGGCTCGCCGCGGCTTACGCCGCAAATTTCGCTCGCCGTCTCAAAGTGAGTGAGCCGTATGGGCTGACCCGAACCGATTGACGCCGAGAGCAAAGCGACAAATTCGCGGCCTTCCTCGCCTCATTCAGGCGCGATGGTCGGTATGATCAGCAAGGCGCGAGCTCGGCGACCGCGCCATCGACGAGCCGGCCTTGCGCGCGGTATTGGCCGATCTTTTCGAGCAGCGGCCGGTCCGAGACGGCGTAGACGATCGCCCCGCCGGCGCTGCTGCCCGTGTGCCGCCGCCAGGCAAAGGGCGGAGCGACGAAGATGTCGTTCTCCCGCCAGTCGAAGCTCTGCCCCCCGATCTCGCTCGACCCCTCGCCCTCGAGGACGAGATAGAGCGTGCTCGCGGTCTCGCGCTTCCAACCCGTCTCCTCGCCCAGGCGCAGAAGGCTCGCCGAGTAGGCGAACGTCGGGAAAACCGGGCCGCCCGTCGCCGGGTTGACGAAATCGAGCCTGACGCCTTCGTAGGGGTCGCCCGCTTCGCCGGCAAGCCCGTCGAGGGCCTGCCGAACGTCGGCGCCGCGATAATGGAAATAGGGGCTCGTCGCCTCGCCGAAACCCCGGCGGTGCGAGCCGAAGGCGGGGACGAGCCCGCCCATGCCGTAGAGCCGGCGCGAGTGGCCGGGCGCCTCGCTCACCTGCTGCGCCCGCGCGTTTCCCGCCGTCGCGCCGGTGAAATGTTCGTCGAGCCAGACGCAATCGAGGAATTCCATCAGCGGGAAGTCGAGCACATCGACCCAGACGACGGGCTCCGCGCCGTCGTTGCCGTGGTCGTGCCAGGTGCCGTTCGGGGTCAGGATGAGGTCGCCCCGCGCCGCCTCGCAGCGTTCGCCTTCGACGGTCGTGTAGCCGCCTTTTTCCGAGAGGATCGTGCGGCTCGCATTCGGGCTGTGGATGTGCACCGGCGCGACGTCGCCCGGGTTGTAGATCGAGACCGCGCAGCGCATCGTGCTCGTCACCTGCAGCCGGCCGCCGAGCCCAGGATTGGTCAAGAGGAACTGCTGGCGCTCGGCGAACTCGATGGGCGAGACGTCGGCATTGCGGGCAATCTCGGCGATGCGGTCGAGATAGGGCGCGATCTCTCCCCAACGCCAGCGGTGCGCGAGCGGCTTCAGCTGCGCCCGCCCGACCCGGCCTTCCGCGAGCGCGCCCTGCGCCTCGAGCCCGGTCTCGCGAAACCACGGATGCTGCGCCGGCGCGTTCGCCTGCGTGCGCAGCCAGATGTTGAGCCCGGCGGCGGTGGCGTTGAGCGCCTCCATCGCCGCCCGTGCGTCGGTCGCCGCTGTCATCGCTGCCTCCGCTGCGCTGGCAGAAAGCCCCACACCCCGGCCCTCTCCCCCCGCGCGGGGCGAGGGAGGGACCCGCGAAGCGGGAGAGTGAGGGGCAGAAGGGGACGGGATTAGACTTCACGACAATTCGAGGGCGCGGGCGTAGAGCTTGAGATCGGCGACGAGGCCCTCGTCGCGCTCGATGCCGTATTCGCCGCGCCCGCCCGGCGACTTTTCGAGCACCATCAGGGTCAGCTCGTCGCCGCTCTCGAAGACCCGCAGATTGCGGCCTTCGACCTCGATCTCGACGAGCTTCTCCCTGATCGGCGCGGGCGGCATCCGCTCCGCGGCGTCGATCATTTCGGCGAGCCCGTCGGCGGTGATGTGCGCCGCCTCGATCTCGCGGCGCAATGCCGCCGCCGCCGCCTCGCGCGCCTCGCGCTTTGCCTTCTCCGCCCGCTCCCGCTCCTCCGCGGTGCGGCGGTATTCGGCATAGTGCGGCGCGATGCGCTGCAGGAAAACGGGGGTCGCGAGATCGCGCGTGTCGAGCCAGCTCTTCGCCTTCAGCCAAGTCGTCGCGAGCCATTTCCTGATGTCGCGGTCGCGGATCTCCTGCAAGCGGTCGGTGCGGATCTGCGCCGCCCAGCGCAACTGCGTCGGCTGCCCTGTCAGCTCCGCCAGCGCCGCCTCCTCGACAGGCGCCGCGGCGGCCGCCCCGGCCGCGGCCGCCGGCGAAGCGGCAAGACGGGTTTTGACGATCTCGAACTGCCGCCGGTATTCCTCTTCCCACTCGTCGCTGTCTTGGTCGGGGACGGTGCCGTCGCGCTCCCAGAAGGCCCGCGCCGTCGCCTCGATCGCCTGCTCACGCACCGCGCTCAGATCCATCGGACAGCACCTCCCGCCGCGAACGATTCTTGTTTCTTTCCGTGTTCCGCTGAACCGTATCATGATCGGCCCGAGGGATGGAAAGAGGGTTCGCGATGGCGTGGCGGGTCGGCGTCGACATCGGTGGGACGTTCACCGATGTGGCGCTCGTCGAGGAAGAGAGCGGGCGGATCGAGGTCCTGAAGGTGCCGACGACGCCGCGCGACTTCGCCGCGGGCGTCATCGCGGGGCTGCGCGCCGCGCTGTCGCGGGCCGCCGTCGATCCCGCCGCGGTCGTGCTCCTCAGCCACGCGACGACGATCGTCACCAATGCGCTGCTCGAAAAGAAGGGGGCGAAGGCCGGGTTCGTCGCGACGCGCGGGTTCCGCGATATCCTGGAACTGCGCCGCTCCTCGCGCGCCGACCTGTACGATTTGCTGCAGGATGCGCCGGCGGTCCTGGTGCCGCGCCGCTGGCGCTACGAGGTGAGCGAGCGGATCGGCGCCCAGGGCGAGGTCGTGACGCCGCTCGACGAAGCCGACATCGACCGCGCGATCGCGGCAATCCGCGAAGCGGAGCTCGAGACGGTCGCGGTGTCGCTCCTCTTCTCGTTCTTGAACGACGCCCACGAGCGGCGCGTCGGCGCGCGGCTGCGCGAGGCGCTTCCCGGCGTCGGGGTCTACCTCTCCTGCGAGGTGCTGCCCGAAATCCGCGAGTTCGAGCGCGCCAGCACGACGGCGGTATGCGCCGCGGTCGGGCCGCTTCTCGCCGGCTATCTCGAGCGCCTGCAACAGGCGGCCTCGGCGCTCGGCCTGCCGCGGCTGCATGTCATGGGGTCGAGCGGCGGCATGTTCGAGATCGGCGAGGCTCTCCGCATGCCGGCGATGGCGATCGAATCCGGGCCGGCCGCCGGGGTCGTCGCCGCCGCGCTCGCCGGCAAGGCGCTCGGCGTCGCCAACCTGATCTCCTTCGACATGGGCGGGACGACGGCGAAGGCGAGCCTCGTCGCCGGAGGCGAGATCGCGGTCACCGCGGAATACGAGGTCGGCGGCGGCGGACACGCGAAGCGCACGATGACCGGCACCGGCCACCCGATCCGGGTGCCGGTCATCGACCTCGCCGAAGTCAGCGCCGGCGGCGGCAGCATCGCTTGGGTCGATCCCGGCGGCGCCCTCAAGGTCGGCCCCAAGAGCGCCGGCGCCGACCCCGGCCCCGCCGCCTATAAGAAGGGCGGGCTCGACCCGACCGTCAGCGACGCCGACCTCGTGCTCGGCTATCTCGACCCGGAAGCGCTGCTGGGCGGCGCGCTCAAGGTCGATCGGGCGGCGGCCGAGGCGGCGATCGGCGGCGCCGTCGCCGGGCCGCTGGGGCTCGGCATCGTCGAGGCGGCCGCCAAGATCGTCGAGATCGTCGACAACAACATGGCCGAAGCTTTGCGCATCGTCTCGGTCGAGCGCGGCCACGACCCGCGCGAGTTCAGCCTCTTCGCCTTCGGCGGCGCGGGCCCGGTGCATGCCGCCGCGCTCGCCGACATCTTGCAGATCCCGGAGGTCGTCGTGCCGCCGGCGCCGGGCGCCTTCTCCGCCCTCGGCCTCATCGCCGGCGATCTCGAGCGCGACTATTCGCGCACCCTTTACGCCGCCCTCGACGAGATCGATCCGGGCCGGCTCGCTTCCGCCTTTTCGGGGCTCGAGGAGAGCGCCCGCACGATGCTCGAAGCGGCGGGCATCCCGCCCGCGCGCCGCGCCCTCGACCGCGCCGCCGATCTGCGCTATGCGCGGCAGGCCTACGAACTGACCCTCCCCTGCCCCGACGGCGCGATCGACGGCGAGACGATCGCCGCCCTCGCCCGACTCTTTCACGAGCGCCACCGCCGCACTTACGGCCACGCCAACGAAGCGGAGCGCGTACAGCTCGTCAACATCCGCCTGCGCGCGATCGGTCGGCTGCCGCGCGTCGCGCTGAAGCGCCCGCCCGACCCGGCAGCAGCGCGCGAGCGGCGGCGCGAGGCCTGGTTCGCCGAGACCGGGTTTGTCACTACCCCGGTGTTGTGGCGCGACGGGCTTGCCGCCGGCAGCCGGATCGCGGGGCCGGCGATCGTCGAAGCTGCGGATTCGACGGTTCTGATACCGCCCGGCTGGGTCGCCGCCGTCGATAGCGCCGGCTATATTCGCATGCGGAGGTGAGAGATGTCCGATACGCTGGCGCCGGCACGGCTGAAGACCGACCCGGCGCGGTTTGAGATTGTCAAGAACGCGCTCTACGCGACCGCCGAGGAGATGAAAATCGTCCTCGCCAAGACCGCCTATTCGCCGCTCCTCAAGGTCGCCGGCGACTATTCCTGCGGCATATTCGATCGCCGCGGCGAGATGGTGGCGCAAGGGCCGGATCTGCCGATCCATCTCGGCTCGATGCCGGACGCGGTGCGCGCCGTCGTCGGGCAATTTCCGGAAGTCGAGCCGGGCGACGTCTTCATCCACAACGACCCCTATCAGGGCGGCTCGCACCTGCCCGACGTCAACGTCGTCGCCCCGGCCTTTCACGGCGATATCCTCTTGGGCTTCGGCTGCGTGCGCGCGCACTGGCCCGACATCGGCAGCGCCACTCCCGGCAGCTACGGCGCGGTCACCGAGATCTATGGCGAGGGGCTGCGCCTGCCGCCGGTGCGGCTCTACCGCGACTTCAAGCCGGACCCCAATGTCGAGCGCATCATCTTCGCCAATGTGCGCACGCCCGCCGAGCGCCGGGGCGACCTCGCCGCGCAGGTCGCCGCCAACCGGCGCGCGCAGCTGCGCCTCGCCGCGCTTGCGCAGAAATACGGGGCGGGAGAGCTGCTGCGCATCATGGACGAGGTGCTCGACTATTCCGAGCGCATGATGCGCGGCGCGCTGGCGGCATTGCCCGACGGCGAAGCGGAATTCGCCGACCTCTTCGACGGCGACGGTGTCCTGGCGCCGGGGGCGAGCGAGGACGAGCCCTTTCGCGTCAACCTGCGGATCGAAAAGAAGGCCGACGCCATCCTCGTCGATTTCACGGGCTCCGACCCGCGCGTCGCCGGGCCGATGAACGCGCCCTTAACCGTCACCCGCTCCGGCGTCTATTGCGCGCTCAAGATGATCGCCGACCCGAAAAGCCTCATCCCGCCCAATTCCGGCTGCTGGCGCCCGGTGACGGTCACCGCCCCGGAGGGCTCGGTCGTCAACGCGGCGATGCCGGCGCCGGTCGTCTACGCCAACCACGAGATGTCGCACCGGATCGCCGACATGGTGATGGCCGCGATGCACGAGGTGAGCCCCTCGAACGTCATGGCGGCATCGCAGGGCACCTCGGCGGTGATGACCTTCGGCGGGCGCGACCCGAAGACGGGCGAGGCCTATGTCAGCTACGAGTCGCTGAAGGGCGGGTTTGGCGCGCGCCCCACGAAGGACGGCATCAATGCGGTGGCGAGCACCGTCAGCAACATGATGAACACGCCGATCGAGATCCTCGAAATGAGCTTTCCGCTGCGCGTCGAGGAATATGCGCTCTTGCCCGACAGCGGCGGCGCCGGCACCTGGCGCGGCGGGCTTGGCGCGCGCCGGGTCTGGCGCGTGCTCGGCCACGAGGCGCATGCCGCGGTGTGCTGCGAGCGCACCCTGACGCCGCCCTTCGGCCTCGCCGGCGGGGCGAGCGGCGCGCCGATGCGGCTGTGGCTCGAACGGCCGGACGGCAAGCGGGAGCGCCTCAATTCGAAAGGCGCCTTTCGCGTGCCGCCCGAGGGCCGCGTCGTCATGGAAGCGCCCGGCTCGGGCGGCTACGGCCCGGCCGCTTCGCGCGACAGGGCGCGCCTCACGCAAGATCTCGCCGACGGCTATGTCAGCGGGGCGGCGGCGGCGCGGGAATATGCCGAGGCGAAACGATAAATTATAACAAATTGTAAATGAAATTGTGCAATCGTCATGGTTGTGCTATAGGTGGCATTGTGCATCCCGCACCTTGCTGCGTCTCATGAAACAGTTCACAAACCCAGCCGAGGTTGGCGCGCGGCGGCGCAGCGTGGCAAGGCTTGCCGCGGGCGCCCTCTTGGCGCTGTTGGCGTTGGCGCCCGCCGCCTCCGCCGACCCGGCGCCGATCGATGTCGGCCATTCCGCGTATGTGCTCAATACGGTCAATGGTCAGGCGCCGCGGGCGAGGCCGGTCGTGATCCGGCTCAACGACAAGATCGTCTTCGAGGAGGAGGTGGCGGCCGGACGTCAGGCGAAGACGACGATCGAGTTCCGCGACGGCTCGCTGTTCTCCCTCGGCCCCGATGCCCGGGCGCGCATCGACAGCTTCGTCTTCGACCCGCAGCGCAGCACCAGCCACAAGACGCTGGCGGTGACCCGCGGCGTCTTCCGCTATCTTTCCGGCTTCGCCTCGCGCGATCAGGAAGCCAAGATCAATGTGCCGTCGGGGACACTTGGCATCCGCGGCTCGCTCGTGATCGGCGTCGTGGCCCCGGGAGCGCCCGACTTTCTGTTCGTCGCGCAGGGCAAGGCGATCTTCACCAACGACGGCGGCTCGGTCGAGCTCGGCGCCGGACAGGCGATCGCCATCTGGTCGCGCCATCTCCGTCCGATGGACCCGAAGACGATGCCGCCCGCGGTCGCGGCGCAGATATTGCGCGCGATCCTCAAGGTGCTGCCGTCGTCGAAGACCCTGCTGGCGGAATCCGAGGGGAGGACGGAGCTCCTCATCGCCGAGGGCAAGGCCAATCTGCTGTCCGCCAAATTGCAGGAAAGGCTCGAACGGAAGCGCCGCGGGCATGGGCGGCACGACAGGTCGGCCGGCGACGGCGTGACTGCCGCCGAACTGAAGCTTCTCGTCGAGGCCGGGAAACTCGGCTTCTTCGACGGCAAGCGCCACCACAGCCATGAGCAGACCCTCTTTCTGGCGAAGATCGGGCACGGCAAAGGGGCCGACGAGGCCTATCTGAGCGACCTCGTCAAAGACGCCAAGGCGTTGCACCACGACAATGCGGAGCGGGCGCTGCGGGTCGTCGGGCGCGGGGTCGTGCTGGTGACGCTGATCGGCGCGCAGAACAACCCGAAAGCTACCGCACGGCTATTGCAGCGGGCGATCAACGCGCTGCACGTCAACACCGCCACCGCCGGGCATCTGGTCAAGCTCTTCGCCGAGGCCGTCGTCGACACGGCGAGCTGCGATCCCGACGAGGCGAAGGAGCTGCTGAAGGGCCTCGATAAGGTGGTCAAGGATCCGCGAAACCGCGACCTGCTCGCCTATGTGCCGAATGCGCCCGGCGACGTCGCAACCGAACCGGAATCGGCCCCGCCGTCGCCGCCGGGCGCACCGAACGCTCCGACCCCCGCCGATGGGGCGTTCGGCAGTTTCGGCTCGTCGAGCGGCAGCGGCGTCTCGACCAGCCCCGCTTCCTGACGCGCCTCGATCGGCAGCCTATTTCAGGTTGCGGTCCCACATCGCGAAGATCTTGCTCCACGTCTCCTCGGCGGCAACCGTGTCGTAGACCGGGCGCTCGGGGAAGCAGAAGCCGTGCTGGGTGCCGGCGAACACCTTTACCTCGTGCCTGACGTCGGTCTTGGCGAGCTCGGCCTGCAATTCGCCGGGGATGTGGGAGGGGACCGCGTGATCGGTCTCGGCGAAGGCGTAGTAGAGTTCGCCCTTGATCCGATCGAGCAGGCGGTGCGGCGAATTCTCCTGGTCGGTGATGATGCCGACCCCGTAAAGCGAGGCGGCGGCCGCCATGCGGTGCGGAAAGCGGCCGGCGACGGTCGTGATGTATTGCCCGCTCATGCAATGCCCGACGCAGCCGATCGGACCCGGCTTCACCTTGTCCTGCGCGTCGAAATAGGCGAGCAGCGCCGCCGTGTCGTCGACGACGCCGGCGTTCGAGAGCGAGCGCATCGCGGCGAGGAACACCGCCGCCATCGCGTCGTCGCGGCGCGGGATGTCGAGGCGGATCGTGCCGAGCCGGTAATACATGTCCGGCAACAGGCAGAAATAGCCGTGCTTGGCGATGCGCCGCGCCATGTTGCGCAGCTCTTCGCGGATGCCCGGGGCGTCCATGTAGAAGATGATGCCGGGATAGGGGCCGGGGCCGTC
>DASYYD010000106.1:0-12394 GCA_035934195.1 Allostellaceae bacterium
CTGGAACGCATCTTCGCGCGCTGCTGGGGGTTTCTCTGCCACGAGAGCCAGATCCCCTGCCCGGGGGATTTCTTCACGACCTATATCGGCGAAGACCCGGTGCTGGTGGTGCGCGGCACGGACGGCGTCGTGCGCGCCTTCCTCAACGTCTGCCGGCACCGCGGCAACCGGCTGTGCCGGGCCGACGACGGCAACGCCGCGAGCTTCACCTGCGCCTACCACGGCTGGACCTACGGCAATGACGGGCGCCTCACCGGCGTGCCGCAATTGCAGGAGGCCTATCACGGGGCGCTCAAACGCGAGGACTGGGGGCTCGCGCCGGTGGCGCAGCTCGATTCCTACAAGGGCCTCGTCTTCGCGAGCTTCGACAAGGAGGCGCCGCCTTTGCTCGAGTATCTGGGCGAGACGGCCTGGTATCTCGACGCCTTCTTCGACCGCCGCGAAGGCGGCGTCGAACTGGTCGGCGGCATGCACAAATGGGCGATGCCGTGCAACTGGAAATTCCCGGCCGAGAATTTCGCCGGCGACGCCTATCATGTGCAATGGAGCCACATGTCGGCGATCACCACCGCCTTCAGCCGCGGCATCACGGCGCAGCCGACGAGCACCGGGCACATGGTCTCGCCCGGCCGCGGGCACGGCCTCATCTGCGTCGGCCCCGACGATGTCGGCGACCCGCCGATGCCGGTGCTGCTCGAATACGAGCGCGCGATCCGCCCCGAGGTCGAAAGGCGGCTCGGGGAGCGCGCCCGGCTCGTCAACCCGATCGTCGGTACGGTCTTTCCGAATTTCTCGATATTGCGGGCTTCCTCGCGCACCTTTCGCGTCTGGCAACCGCGCGGGCCCGACAAGACGGAAGTCTGGTCCTGGGTCTATGTCGACAAGGCGGCGCCGACGGAGGTCAAGGAAGCGATCCGCGTCGCCGGGGTGCGCGGCTTCAGCCCGTCGGGCACCTTCGAGCAGGACGACATGGACAACTGGCAGGAATGCACCCGCACTTGCCGGGGAACGGTCGCCCGCCGGATGGTGCTCAACACCCAGATGGGCGTCGGGCATGAGCGCTTCGAACCGGCGCTCGGCGCCCGGGCCAGCGAGTTCCGCATCAGCGAATTGAACCACCGGCAATTCTACCGGCGCTGGGCCGAGCTGATGGGAGAAGGGCCGGCGGGCGCCGAAGGGGGCGCATGGGGGCGCGATGGATAACGATCTGATCCGCGAGGTCGAGCAGTTTCTCTATCGCGAGGCGCGGCTGCTCGACGAGCGGCGGTTCGAGGAGTGGCTCGAGCTCTTCACCGACGACGTGCGCTACTGGATGAGCGGCAGAGCCAGCCGCTATCCGCGCTCGAGCAAGGCGATCGCGATCCTCAATCCCGCGCGCTACCGCGAGGAGGACACCGCGCAGGCCGGCGAGCTGACGCTTCTCGACGAGACGAAAGAGAGCCTTGAGGGCCGCGTCGCGCGGCTCAAGACCGGCATGGCCTGGGCCGAGGATCCGCCCTCGCGCACCCGGCATCTGATCACCAACGTCGAGGTCGAAGACGGCGAAAAGGCCGGCGAGATCACGGTTCATTCCAACTTCCTCGTCTATAGGAGCCGGGCCGAGCGCGAGGAGGATTTCTACGTCGGGGCGCGGGCGGACGTCTTGCGGCAGACCGCGGGCGGCTGGAAGATCGCCCGGCGGCGGCTGGTGCTCGACCAGAACGTGCTCTCGGCGAAGAACATCAGCATCTTCTTCTGAGCGGCCCGGCGCCTTCGTCGGCGGCTGGCAGATCGCCCGCCTGCAAGCGTTTGTGACGGTCGCCATGGCGTCTTGAATAGCCATGCAGAAATTGATGAAGATAGCGAGCATCACCGAGGCCAAAAACAATCTGAGCGCTCTCATCGACAGCCTCGAGGGCGGCTCGCCTGTCTTGATCGTCGATCGGGGGCGTCCGGTCGCGCGCCTCGAGGCGGTCACCGCCGGACCCGCGGGTGCCGAGGGCGGGAGATTGCTGCGCCTGTTTCGTGGCGGCCTCGCTCGGCCGCGCCGCGCCGCGCCGCCGCAGACGCTGTTCAGCCAGGAGCCGCCGCGTGCCAAAGCCGGCATATCGGCGGTCGATGCGCTCCTCGAGGAGCGCCGGGAGGGACGATGAAATTTTGGGATGCGTCGGCGGTCGTGGCTTTGCTGATCGCCGAGGCGGCGACCCGGCGCCTGCAAGCCCTGGCGGCACGCGATTCCGAGATGCTGGTGTGGTGGGGCTCGCAGATCGAATGCGTCTCGGTGCTGGCCCGGCTGGAGCGCGCTGCGGCGCTCGATTTGCAAGCGGCTGCCTTGGCGCTCGATCGGCTGAAGCAACTCGCCGACGGTTGGCACGAGATCGAACCGAACGAGATCGTCCGCGAGACTGCGATACGCTTTCTTCGCGTCCACGCGCTGCAGCTCGCGGCAGCCTTCATTGCCGCGGAACATCGCCCCGCCTCGCTGCAGGTGGTCACGCTCGATGAGCGTCTCGCCGGTGCGGCGGCGCGGGAGGGATTTGTCGTGCTCGACGCCGCCGTCCTCTGAACGCGCGGCCTTTGGGCGCGCTCAGGATTGCGGCGCGCGCTGGCGAATTTCGACCCGGATGGCGGTGAGCGGATCATCCGGGCGCGTCGAGGCGCAGGGCGCTCCGTCACGGCAGGGGCCGATTTCACCTCCCGCCGCGAAGCGCCCGTAATAAAGCGCCTCCCATCGAGGATCCGCCGCGCGCACCGCAAACCCGGTCAGCGGCCCCGCTCCCGCCTCGGGGGCGGAAAATGCGCCGCCGCCGATCCACGCGCTCTCGCCGCCCGAGAAGAACCCCTTGATCTCGACCGCGGTCGGCGGCCGCGGGCCGACCGCGCGCACGGCCAAACCGCGGATCGGAAACGGCGTGCCGCGGCTGCCGACCCAGCCGCCTGCGGAAAAATGGCGTAGCCCGAGCCGCTCGATCTGGGCGGCGATTTCGAGGCGAAGCTCCCCCGAGGGCGCGGCGGAAACCTGCGGCGCCGGGAAGGGCCAGTGGCGCGGTTCGCCGGCGCTCGCCGCCAGCCCGCCGGCGGGCCCGAGGCCGGCGGAAAGGCCTTCTCCGCTGTCCCGATGCACTCCACCCGGGCCGAGCCGCACGCGCTCGCCCGACTTGGTGGTCGCGTAAACCTCGACCTGCGGCAAATCATCGTCGGTGAGGGGGCGGGTGAAGCCGATCAGAAAGCGATGGCCGGCGTGGCCGGAACCGGGGCCTGCGGCATTCGCGCGCGCCTCGTCCGCCCACTGCGACGCCCGCAAGCGGCCGCGCACGAAGACTTCGACGAGGAGGCGGTCGTCCCGATCGTCCGCCGACAATGCCCAGCCGTGAAGCTGCTCCTTGTCGAGGCTTTCGAGCGCCCCTTCGATCATGCTCCCGCGGCTCCGCTGCGCTGCCGAAAAATGCGCCGACCCGGCGAGCGGCATCTTCCCATACCTCGTCGGCGCGGACAAATCGTCTGCGGCGGCACGTCCTGCAGCGGGCGGCGGCCGACGGCCTCTCTCTGTCGAAGCCTGTCGGCGACCCGCTCGATTGATCCCGCCGACCAAACCGGCGCGCGTCTTCGGCCACAACGTCACGCAGGACGTTTACGGTCGACCGATATCGCGGACGTTCAATCGTCCCGAGTGCGCGCGATGCGGCGTCCGCGCTCGTTGACCACGGGCTGGCCCAGCGCTTCGCCGCTTCGATCGAATGGTGGCAAGCCCGCCGCGCGGCACAAAAAACACCGCGGCGCGCTCACATCGGCGACATGGCGGGCCACGCTCGATGAAGATGAGAACTACGTCTACGAAAGGGGTGCGCCAGAACCGTTCCCGTGTCGAGCAGCGCGGCGAGTGCCTTGTCGCTCGCTCGCAGATGATCGACCCAAGACGGACGTATCGATCAGGATCACGCCGCGCTTGACCGTCGCCGCGGTGGCGCCTTCAGACCGGGCGGGCTGCCGCCCAGGCGTGCCAATCGCCGCGCGCTTTCGCGCTCGATGAGGGCCTTGAGCGCCTCGCGGACGAGGCTGGACTTCTCTTTCAAGCCGGTGCACGCCTGGGCCTTGGCAACAAGCTCATCATCCAGTCCGAGCGCCAGCCGCCGCGATATAGGCTTCCGCCGTTGTGGTTTGTACCAAAGAGTGGTACATAGATACAAAGTGGAGCCACCGGATGATCGTGAGCTTTCGGGATGAGTGGCTGCGCGCGTTCTTTGTCGAGGACACGCGGTCGCGGCACATCCCGTCCGACCTCGAAAGCAGGCTCTTCCGCAAGCTCCAGATGATCGACGACGCGACGACCGATCAGGACTTGCGGGTGCCGCCCAGCAACCACTTCGAGAAGCTGCGCGGCAATCTGGCGGCGTTTCATTCGATCCGCGTCAACAGCCAATGGCGGCTGATCTTCCGTTGGGACGGCAGCCGCGGCGAGGCAGAAGGCGTCTATCTCGACGACCACAGCTACAGATGAGGCGAACCATGCTGACGACGAAGCGCAAGCCGGCGACGGTCGGCGAAATCCTTATCGAGGAGTTCATGCAGCCGATGGGGCTGACGCAAGCCGCGTTGGCCGAGGCGATGGGCGTCCAGCGCAAGCACGTCAACGAGTTGTGCAACGACCGCCGGAACGTGACGGCGGCGACCGCGCTCATCCTCGCCCGCGTGTTCGGCAACAGTCCCGATTTTTGGCTGAATGTGCAGCGGCGCAGCGATCTGTGGGAGGCGATGAACAGTCCCCGCGAGCGCAAGCGGATCGAACGCGCGACGCCGCTCGGTACCGCGGCGTGATGTTTGTCGCCGGGAAGAGGAAGGATGCTCTGGCATAGAAATCGGCCGTTCCGCTCCCGGAGGCTTCGCGCGATCCTGGCGGAATGTCTCGAAGGGCGAACTGCTGCGGCGCTGGCCGCCGCTTCGGGCGCAAAGCCGGCTACGCCCGGCGTTCGCAGTTCTGTTCTGAACTGGCGGAGAGGGAGGGATTCGAACCCTCGGTCCCCCGTAAGGAGGACAACGGTTTTCGAGACCGCCCCGTTCGACCGCTCCGGCACCTCTCCATGGGCTCCTCGGCGGCGCCGTCAGCGCCCGCCCGCGATCGGGGAAAGGGCCGGACACTAGCCGAACCCGCCCCCTCGCCGCAAGGCGGCGAAACCCGTCAGAGGCAGCTGCCCTTATAAACGACGTCGCCGCCGTTTTCGAAAGGCGCCGGGGTCGGCTGCACCAACTGCCGCGTGTCGAGGACATAGCCCTTCGGGCACATGCCGTGCGCGCTCAGCGCCTCGGCGAGCCATTCACGGCGGATGCGTTCGGCCTCGCCGTCCTCGTTTTCGGTCATCGCCGTGTTGCTCCAGGCGCCGTAGATGAAGGTGCCGTTCGGCCCCGGCGAGAATTGCTCGACGCGGACCGGGTCGACCCAGGGGGCACAGCCGGCGAGCAGCGCGATCGACAAAAAGACGGCGGTGCGCATCGCCCTTGCCTCCTCTTTTGCGCGCCCCTCTCTTCCCTCATTCAGCGCGAAGAGGCAAGGCCGTCGCGACCGCTATAGGCGCTCGCCGGCGGCCGCGGCGAGGAGGGCGGCGAGTCGGGCCTCGAGCGCCGCCGCCGCGCCCGATCGGGAATCGAGATGGGACAGCGCCAGGGCCGCCGCCTCCAGCGTCGACAGCGCCTGACGCCTCGGCTCGCGGCGCAACCGCCGATAGCGCGACGGGCGCGCCGGGTCGAGGACGAGGCGGCGCAATTT
The DNA here is from genome assembly GCA_035934195.1 of Allostellaceae bacterium. GTDB lineage: Bacteria > Pseudomonadota > Alphaproteobacteria > ATCC43930 > CGMCC-115725 > AP-15. The sequence goes on from DASYYD010000106.1 coordinate 5,741, forward strand.
GAGGAGCCAGGGGTTGCGCCACCACAGGCTCTTCGCCTCCTTCCAGCTGCCGTCGAGAAGGACGATGCCCGCGATGCCGGCGAGCGCCGCCGCTTGGTCCGCGATCCTCTCGCCGCGGCGGTCGAGGGCGGCGATCTCGCTGACGGTTTCCCCAGGGCCGCCGCGCGCGGCGCCGCGCGCCGAGCCGAGATAGAGCACCGCCCAGTGGCCGGGATCGGCTCGCCGGCCGAGCGCGGCCGACAGGTTGGGCCAGGAGAGGCCGGTCGCGAGCGCGGCGCGGCCGAGCGCGGCGACGAGCACCGGCGCGGTCGCGAGCGCCTCCTTCTTCTCGCGCGGATGCTGCAGGACGAGGACGAAGACCCGGTTGTCGATTGGAGTCGTCATTGCCGTGCGCCCGGTTTGACCTCGATCGAGCGGAACCCCCAAAGCTTGCCACGGAATCGGGGCTATGGCAGAAAACATTGCGGAACCGTCGAGGCATGCATGCGTAAGCCCGTCAAGAAGGCCGTCTTTCCCGTCGCCGGGCTCGGCACCCGGTTTCTGCCGGCGACCAAGGCGATGCCGAAGGAAATGCTGCCGATCATCGACAAGCCGCTCATTCATTACGCGGTCGAGGAGGCGAAGGCGGCCGGCATCGAGCAGTTCTTTTTCGTCACCAGCCGGCAGAAGAGCGCGATCGACGACCATTTCGACCGCGCCGTCGAACTCGAGGCGGCGCTGCGCGAGCGCGGCAAGACCGAGCTTCTCGAAGAGCTCGAACGGCATATGCCCGAGCCCGGCCAGATCGCCTATACCCGGCAGCAGACCCCGCTCGGCCTCGGCCACGCCGTGTGGTGCGCGCGCTCGCTCGTCGGCGACGAGCCGTTCGCGGTGTTGCTCGCCGACGATTTGATGGTTTGCGAGCCGCCGTGCCTCTCGCAGATGGTCGACGCGTATCGCGAGACCGGCGGCAATATCGTCGCGGTCATGGAGGTGCCGCGCGAGCACACGCAGCGCTACGGCGTGCTCGACGTGACCGCGGACGACGGCCGCCTCGTCCGCGCCAAGGGCGTCGTCGAAAAGCCGAGGCCGGCGGACGCGCCCTCCAACCTGACGATCGTCGGCCGCTACATCATCCAGCCGCAGGTGTTCGCGCATCTGGATCGCGCCGAAAAAGGCAGCGGCGGCGAGATCCAGCTGACCGACGCGCTGGAAAAGCTGATCGAGGACGGCCAGGCCTTTCACGGGTTGCGCTTTCGCGGCAAGCGCTTCGATTGCGGCGACAAGCTCGGCTATCTCGAGGCGACGATCGCGCTCGGCCTCAAGCACCCCGACCTCGGCGCCGGGCTGCGCGCCATCCTGCGCACCTATCTGTGGGAAGCCGACGGCAAATAGGCAATCTCGTGGGCCACCGCTTCGATCCGACGGTGCTGCGCGAATACGACATTCGCGGCGTCGTCGGGAAGACGCTCTTCGCCGCCGACGCCCGGGCGATCGGGCGCGCCTTCGCGGCGATCATCACGGAGGCCGGCGGCATGGCCTGCGCCACCGGCTATGACGGGCGGCTGAGCTCGCCGGAGCTGGAAGAGGCGCTCGTCGAGGGGCTCGCCGAGGGCGGCCTCGACGTGTTGCGGGTCGGGCTTGGCCCGACGCCGATGCTCTATTACGCGGCGGCGACCGAGGCGGTCGACGGCGGCATCATGGTCACCGGCTCGCACAATCCGCCGGACTACAACGGCTTCAAATTCGTGCTCGGCGGCAAGGCGTTTTTCGGGCCGGCGATCCAGCGCTTGGGCGAAATCGCGGCGGCCGGCGCGGCGCCGGCCCGGCCGCGCGGCCGGACCGAAAGCCGGGAATTGGCGGCGCGCTATGTCGCGCGGCTGCTCGCGGATTACGACGGCGAGCGGCCCTTGAAGGTCGCCTGGGACCCGGGCAACGGCGCGACGGGCGCCGTCGTCGAGGCGCTGACGCGGGCGCTGCCCGGCCGCCACACCCTCATCAACGCGACGATCGACGGCACCTTTCCGGCGCACCATCCGGACCCGACCATCCCCGAAAACCTCGCCCAGCTGATCGCGACCGTGCGGCGCGAGGGGTGCGACCTCGGCATCGCCTTCGACGGCGACGGCGACCGCATCGGCGTCGTCGAGGAGAGGGGGCGGATCCTGTGGGGCGACCAGCTGATGATCGTCTTCGCCGAGGACATTTTGCGCCGCCATCCCGGGGCGCCGATCATCGCCGACGTCAAGTCGAGCCAGGTGCTGTTCGACGAGATCGCGCGCCTCGGCGGCCGCCCGGTGATGACCGCGACCGGGCATTCGCCGATCAAGGCGCGGCTCGCCGAGCTGAAGGCGCCCCTCGCCGGCGAGATGAGCGGGCACCTGTTTTTCGCCGACCGCTATTACGGCTTCGACGACGCGGTCTATGCCGCGGTGCGCCTCGTCGGCCTCTTGGCCCGCGGGCAAGCGAGCCTCGGCGACATCCTCGACCGGCTGCCGAAGGTCGTCAACACGCCGGAATTGCGCTTCCCCTGCCCGGAGGCGCGCAAATTCGAGGTCGTCCGCGAGGTCGCGCGCCGCCTGCGCGCGATGGGGGCGCCGATGACCGAGATCGACGGTGTGCGCGTCACGCGGGCCGAGGGATGGTGGCTGTTGCGCGCCTCGAACACGCAGGACGTGCTCGTCGCCCGCGTCGAGGCGGCGGACGAAGAAGGGCTCGCCCGGCTCGAGGCGGAGCTGGCGGCCGAGCTCGAAGCGAGCGGCCTCGCCCTGCCGCCGGTCCCGGCCTAGAGGGTCAGCGGCTGGCGAATTTCTGGACCGGCGGCGGCACCACCGAGCAGGCGATCCGCAGGTGGCGCAACCCGGTGCAGGCGGCCGAGGCCTCCTTCGCGGTAAAGTCGATGAGGCGGGCCCGGTAGAGGCCATCCTTGCCCTCCTTGCCCGGGCGCAGGATCAGCATCGGTTTGCCCTTCGCAAGGCGCTGCCGCGCCGCTTCCAGCGCGACCTTTCGCGCCGCCGCCTCGGCGTGGAAGGCGCCGAGCTGGATGCTCCAACGGCGCGCGTCCCGGGCCCTGCGGGTGTCCGCGGCCCGGCGTTGCAACGGCGCCGCCTCGGCCCGCGACACCGGCGACAGGTTCGCCGCAAAGCGCGCCGCCGCATTGGCGATCGGGCTCGGCTTTGGAGGCGGCGGCGCCGGTCGCGCCGCCGCCGCGACGATTGCGCGCGGCCGCGGCGCCTGGCGGTCGGCCATCAGCACCGGCGCGACCCCGAGATCGGCGAACCCGCCGTCGAGCATCGCCTCCATCTGGCGGTCGCGCGAACTCGCCGTGCGGCCGCCGAGCACCACCCCGATCAGCCGATGCCCGTTGCGCACCGCCGAGGTCGCGAGGTTGAAGCCGGAGGCGCGGATATAGCCGGTCTTGATCCCGTCGACCCCCGGATAGCTGGAGAGGAGATGGTCGTGGCCGCGGATCGTGCGGCCGCGAAAATCGAATTCGCGCGTCGAGAAATAGTGAAATTCGCGCGGAAAATCATGGTAGAGGGCGAGCGCGAGCTGGGCCACGTCGCGCGCCGTCGTCAGGTTGACGCCGGGTTCCGGCAGCCCCGAAGCGTTCTCGTAATGCGTGCGCGTCATGCCGAGAAGCCGCGCCTCCTGGTTCATCCGACGGCAGAAGGCGGGCTCGCTCCCCGCCAAGCCCTCGGCGAGCACGGCCGCGGCATCGTTCGCCGAACGAGTGACGATGCCGAGAATGAGGTTGCGCACGGTAACCGTGTCGCCGGCGCGTAAGCCCAGCTTGGTCGGCGGCCGGCCCGCCGCATATTCGGAGATCGGCAGCCGCTGGTCGAGTTTGAGCGCGCCGTCATTGAGCGCCCGGAACGTCAAATAGAGCGTCATCATCTTGGCGAGCGAGGCCGGGTAGGTTACGGCGTCGGCATTCACCTCGCTGATGACCCGGCCGGTTTCGGCGTCGAGCAGAAAGTACGCGCCGACCGGCGCCGGGCCGGCGGCGGCAGGCGCGTGCCGGGCCGCACGGACGGGATGGCGCGCCGCGTCGGCCGGGCCAGCCGCGAAAATCCCGACGCCGGCGAGGATGACGGCGAGGCAGGCGACGGCACAGCGCAGCGCGCGGGGCCGCGGGCCGCCGGACGCACCGCTCCCTTCTCGTCGTAAACAGATCACTGGCATTCCCCCACTTCCCCCGATCGAATGCACGTCATCGACGACGCCGGGCATGGATCTCCCAATAAGATTAGTGACTGCTTAACGTTGTTGTCTACGGTTTCGGCTCGAACAGCGGCGAAAATTGCGGTTTTTCGTGCTTTTTCCCGCAGTGCGCGCGCCATCCAGCCAAAAAATCGCGGCGATGTTTTGCGTGGCTTGTCCGGGACGCCGGCAGGCTCGGCGGATATTCTATTTTTGTTCTCTTGCTGAACGTCTTCGCGCGGCTTTTCGGCCCGGCGATTCGGCCGAGACCTCGCCGCGCCTCGCGCCGTGCCCCGAACCGGTTATTGTGCAACGCACAAACTTCTTGCATACGCTACAGACTGTCGCCATTTTTTATCTTGTGCGTCGCAATAGAGGTGGCGCTTTGCCAAAGAGGTTGGGAACATGGACTCGAAAGGAAAACGCGGTCCCCGCGCGCTGCCGCCGGCGGCGGTCGCGGCGGCGGAGAACATCTCGGCAGCCCCCGAGCCCGCCGCGGCGGCGGCCGCGCGCGAGGCGGTCGTTGCCGATTTCGCGCGCGAGGCCTACGAGGCCCTTGCGCAATCGCAGCAGGTGATGGCGCGCGGCTTCGAGGCGCTCGGTCTCGAAATCGCGCGCGCGGCACGCTCGGGAATCGACCGCGCCGCGAAGACGGCGAGCGAGATGCTGGCGGTCAAGACCCTGTCCGACGCGATCGAGGTCAGTGCCGGCCTTGCCCGCGACAGCTTCGACACCCTCGTCGAAGGCTCGACCCGGCTCTCCGATCTCGGCATCAAATTCGCCCGCGAGGCGGGGCAGCCGCTCCTCGCCCAGTGGCAGAGGGACTGGGTGAAGGCGTTCTGCCCGGGGCTGTGAGCCGCCGAAATCAGGCCTCCTGGATCGGGTATTTGGCGAAAATCGTCTCGACCCGCTGGAACGCCTTGTCGATCGCCTGCTTCGGCGTCATCCCGTGGTTCATCACGTCGAACATGGCGACGCTGAAGACGTGCTCGGTATTGACCGCGGCCCAGGCCGGGTTGAAGGTTTCGTAGAGCGCGAGCGTCGGGTCAACCAATCCTTGCCGGGCGTAGTTCGAGATGTGACTGTCCTTGGTGGCGAGCCAGAAGGGGTCGTTCTTGGCGACCGACGGCATGGTCGGCAGCCAGCGGCCGAGGCCGGCCTTCAGGTATTCGTTCTGCACCTTCGGCTGGATCATGTATTTGAGGAACTCCTTCGCGACGGCGATGTTCTTCGCGCCTTTCGGGACGACCGCGACGCTCTGCAGCAATTGGCTCGGGATCTTGTTGCCGGCGTTGTCGAGCGGCATGCCGAGCGTCAGAACGTCGTTGTATTCCTCCTTCTTGTGATAGAGCGCGACCTCGGTCGAGATCGTGCCGTCGAAATCCATGACGATCAGCTTCGCATGGAAGGCGTTGTTGTCGTCGGCGTCGTTCCAGTTGCTGACCGTCGGCGGCACGAAGCCTTGCTTGAAGGGGGTGGTCAGCTTCTCGATCGCCTTCGTCGCGGCCTCGCGGACTTTCGGATCGTCCGTGTGCAGCTTGCCCTCCGGCGTGACGATGTTCTGGCCGCCATAGGCGATCAGGAACGCGGCAAAGGTGTTGACCGGATCGACCCCGTTCGCCGTCAGCTGATAGCCGTAGGCGTAAACGTTCCGCATGCCCTGCGCCCGCAGCTTTGTTTGCACCGGCGCGAAGAAGTCGAGGAATTTGTCCCAGGTCTTCGGCAGGTCCGAGATTTTGAAGCCTGCTTTCTCGACCAACGATGTCCAGATATGGACAGGCAGCGTCGTGACCGCCCGCGGCACCGCGTAATAGCTGCGCCTCTTTGTCGTGTTGTTGTAGGCATAGACGCTGCCGAGCACCGACGGCGCCAACAGCGATTTTTGTGTTTCGATGACGTCGCTGACGTCGACCAGTTGGTTTCTCCAGGCGCTTAAAATGACAAAATAAAAATCGCCGGCATTGATCATGTCGGGCACGACACCGGCCTGCACGGCCGACACTTCCTTTTGCCGCATCGCGGCGAACGGCACGATGCTGGATTCGATCTTGTTGCCGCTCGCCTTTTCGTAGTCGGCGACCATCTTGCGGTAGGCGGCGTCTTCCTCGGGCACGAAGCCCTGCACCCACCAGGCCGTAGCGGTCGTCGCCGCGGCGTTTGCGACATACGGCCGCGCCAATGCGCCGGCCGCGGCCAACCCGGCGGATGCGGACAGCAACGAGCGCCTCGTCAGCTTTTCCATCTCGTCCTCCCTCGTCCCGCGCGGAATTCGTGCGCCGGCTTTCCGGCTTTGAGGGAGAGTATGCGCCGCGCCGGGGGCAGACGCAATCGCCGCGCCGGGTGTCCCCGGCGCGGCGAGCCGCAACTCCTAAAGCGCTTTCGGCTTCGGCTTTAGCCTTTGACGCCGCCCATCGTCAGGCCGGCGGCCATGTAGCGGCGGAACGCGTAGTAGATCGCGACCGGCGGCAAGGC
>DASYYD010000107.1:0-5310 GCA_035934195.1 Allostellaceae bacterium
CCGCAAATACGAGGCGGGCGGCATCGCCAAGGACGGCGCCAAGATGGTGACGGCGGTCGCCTGCGCGCAGGTGCCGAAGTTCACGATTGTCATCGGCGGCAGCTTCGGGGCCGGCAATTACGCGATGTGCGGGCGCGCCTACGGCCCTCGCTTTTTGTGGATGTGGCCGAATGCGCGGATCTCGGTGATGGGCGGCGAGCAGGCCGCCTCGGTGCTCGCGCAGATCCGCCGCGACGCGCTCGGCGACAAGTGGAGCGACAAGGAAGAGGAGGCGTTCAAGGAGCCGATCCGCGCGCAATATGAAAGGGAAGGCCACCCCTATTACGCCAGCGCGCGGCTCTGGGACGACGGCGTCATCGACCCTGCCGAGACGCGGGCCGTGCTGGCGCTCGGCATCTCCGCCGCGCTCAATGCGCCCATCGAAGAGACGCGCTTCGGCGTCTTCCGGATGTAACGTGGCGAACGCTTCGATCGCCGAAGGCAACCTCGCGCGGACGCCGCAGGAGGTTTTGCGCGCGGTCTTCGGATACGCCGAGTTCCGCGGCGAGCAGCAGGCCATCATCGAGCACGTCCTTGCCGGGGGCGACGCCGTCGTGCTGATGCCGACCGGCGGCGGCAAGTCGCTGTGCTACCAGATCCCGGCCCTGCTGCGGCCCGGCCTCGGCGTCGTCGTGTCGCCGCTGATCGCGCTGATGAACGACCAGGTGGACGCGCTGCACCAGGCCGGGGTGCGCGCCGCGGCGCTCCACTCGCATCGGCCGCCGGGCGAAGCCGCGGCGATCGAGCGGGCGGCGCGCGAGGGCGCTCTCGACCTGCTCTACGTTTCGCCGGAACGGCTGCTGACCGCGCGCTCCCTCGACCTGCTGGCGCGCTGCCGCCTCGCCCTCTTCGCCATCGACGAGGCGCATTGCATCTCGCAATGGGGCCACGATTTCCGCCCGGAGTATCAGCAGCTCTCGGTATTGCGCGGGCGCTTTCCGGGAACCCCGATACTGGCCCTGACGGCGACCGCCGACGCGCCGACGCGGGCCGACATCCTCGCCCAGCTGAAGCTCGCCGGGGCCCCGGTCTTCGCCGCCGGCTACGACCGCCCGAACCTCTTCTACCGGGTGGTCGACAAGCGGAACCCGCTCGAACAGCTGCGCCGCTTTATCGCGGCCGACCACCCGGAGGACGCCGGCATCGTCTATTGCGGGACGCGCCGCGCGGTCGAGGAGACCGCGCAATGGCTGAGCGCGCACGGCCGCGCAGCGCTGCCCTACCATGCGGGGCTCGATGCGGCGGCGCGCGAGCGGCATCAGCAACGCTTTTTGCGCGAGGAGGGCATCGTCGTCGTCGCGACGATCGCCTTCGGCATGGGCATCGACAAGCCGAACGTGCGCTTCGTCGCGCATCTCGACGCGCCGAAGAACCTCGAAGCCTATTACCAGGAAACGGGCCGGGCCGGCCGCGACGGGCTGCCGGCGGATGCCTGGATGACTTACGGCGCCGCCGATGTGATGAACCTGCTGCGCCTGCTCGCCGAGACCGGCGCGCAGGAGCGGCAGCGGGTCGAGCGGCGGAAGATCGACGCCCTCATCGGCTATTGCGAGACGATCGCTTGCCGCAGGCAGGTGCTGCTCGGGTATTTCGGCGAGCGCGACCACCCGGCGTGCGGCAATTGCGACAACTGCCGCACGCCGCCCGAAGGCTGGGACGGGACGGTCGCCGCTCAGAAGGCGTTGTCGGCCGTCTACCGCACCGGGCAGCGCTTCGGAGCCCACTATCTTGTCGACATCCTGCTCGGCAAGGAGAGCGAACGGGTGCGCCGTTTCGGTCACCACCGGCTGAAGACCTTCGGCGTCGGCACGGAGCTCGACCTGCGGGTCTGGCTGTCGGTCTACCGGCAGCTGGTGGCGCAGGGAATGCTGACGCCGGATTTCGCGCATGGCGGCCTGTCGCTGGCGCCGGCCGCGGCGGACGTCTTGCGAGGCAGCCGCGAGGTGCGGTTCCGTTCCGACAAACGGGACGAGCGTCGGGCTCGCCGCGCCGAGGCAACCGCGGCGGACACGCTCGACCCCTCGGCGCGCCAGTTGTGGGATGCGCTGCGCGGTTGGCGGCTCGACGAGGCGCGGGCGCAGGAGGTGCCGCCCTATGTGATCTTTCACGATGCGACCCTGATCGAAGTGGCCCGCCGCCGCCCCGCCTCGCCGACCGCGCTCGCCGAAATCCCCGGCATCGGCCGCAGCAAGCTCGACCGCTACGGCAAGGCGCTGATCGGGGTGGTGACGGCCGCCGCGGCGGGTGCGGCGTGACGTGCCGGGGCCAAATGGCGCGGGATTGCTACGCGCTGCCCGCAATGACCGCAAAACCCAATGTCATTGCCAGCCCACGGGTCCGCGCTTCGCGCGGCCCGAGGATAAACTCCGCGACGCAATCTCGGGGAGGCCGAGCGTGTTCTCGAAGATCCTGATCGCCAACCGCGGCGAGATCGCCTGCCGGGTGATCCGCACCGCCCGCCGCATGGGGATCGCGACCGTCGCGGTCTATTCCGAGGCCGACCGCGGGGCCCTCCACGTCGAGCTCGCCGACGAGGCCTGGCCGATCGGCGCGGCGCCGGCGCGCGCGAGCTACCTCGACGCGCCCGCGATCATCGCGGCGGCGCGGGCGAGCGGCTCGGCGGCCGTGCATCCCGGCTACGGCTTCCTTTCGGAGAACGCCGATTTCGCCGCGGCCTGCGAGGCGGCGGGCCTCGTCTTCGTCGGGCCGCCGGCGGCGGCGATCCGCGCGATGGGCTCGAAGGCGGCGGCGAAGGCGCTGATGGAAGCACACGGCGTGCCGCTGGTGCCCGGCTATCACGGCGAAGCGCAGGACCCCGGCCGGCTCGCGGCCGAGGCAACGCGGCTCGGCTTCCCGGTGCTTTTGAAGGCTTCCGCCGGCGGCGGCGGCCGCGGCATGCGGATCGTCGAGAACGCCGCCGCCCTCCCCCGCGCCCTCGAAGCGGCGCGGCGGGAGGCGAAGGGCGCCTTTGGCGACGACCGCATCATCGTCGAGAAGTACCTGCCGCGGCCGCGCCATATCGAGGTGCAGCTCTTCGCCGACCGGTTCGGCGCGACGGTGCATCTCTTCGACCGCGACTGCTCGATCCAGCGGCGCTATCAGAAGGTGGTCGAGGAGGCGCCGGCGCCGGGGCTCGACCCGCGGTTGCGGGCGCGCATGGCCGAGGTGGCGGTCGCCGCGGCGCGCGCCGTCTCCTATGTCGGGGCCGGCACGGTCGAGTTCATCCTCGCGGGCGAGGATTTCTATTTCATGGAGATGAACACGCGCCTCCAGGTCGAGCACCCGGTGACGGAGGCGGTGACGGGCGAGGATCTCGTCGAGTGGCAATTGCGGGTCGCGGCCGGGGAAAGGCTGCCGAAGCGCCAGCAGGATATCGCGCTTTTCGGCCACGCGATCGAGGCGCGGCTCTATGCCGAGGATCCCGAGCGCCAATTCCTGCCGCAAACCGGCACGCTCGAGGCGCTGCGCCTGCCGCCGCCCGATCTCGCGCGCGTCGACAGCGGGGTGCGCGAGGGCGATCCGATCAGCCGATATTACGACCCGATGATCGCCAAGCTCATTGCCCATGGCGAGGACCGCTCGGCCGCGCTCGATCGGCTGCGGCAGGCGCTCGCCCAGACCGCCGTCCTCGGCGTCACCACGAACCTCGCCTTTCTGGCCCGCCTCGCGAGGCATCCCGACTATGCCGCGGCGGCGCTCGACACCGGCTTCATCGAGCGCCACCGCGGCACCCTTTGCCCCGGCCGGCAGCGCCCGCCCCCCGAGATCGTCGCCGCCGCCGCGCTCTCCCGCCTGCTGCGCCGCGCGGAAACCGCGCGCCGCGCCGCCCTTTCCTCGGCCGACCCCCATTCCCCCTGGGCGCGCGCCGACGCCTGGCGGCTGAACGGCGAGGGGGAACAGAGCGTCCTCTTCGAGGACGGCGGCGAGCGCCGCGAGGTGCGCGCGCGCCCGCAAGGCGCCGCCTGGCGTCTCGCGCTCGACGGGCGGGCGTTTGTCGCGACGGCGGCGCGCCGGGCGGGCGGGCGGCTCGACCTCTCGCTCGACGGCACCCCGTCGCGCCCTCTCGTCATCGACCGCGGCGCCGAGACGGCGGTCTTTCGCGACGGCGAGAGCTGGCGGCTCGTCGAGATCGATCCGCTCGCCTCGCGCTCGCAAGACGACCCGGCCGCGGGCAGGCTCTCGGCGCCGATGCCGGGGCGGGTCACGCAGCTGCTCGTCGAAGTGGGCGCCAAGGTGCGGCGCGGCGAGCCCTTGATGGTCATCGAGGCGATGAAGATGGAGCACACGATTGCCGCTCCGGCCGACGGCGTCGTCGAACGGGTCGGCTTTGCCGTCGGCGACCCGGTCGAGGAGGGGGCCGTGCTGATCGCTTTCGCGCCGGCCGGGAAAGCCGGGCAGGGCGCTTGAGGTGCCGCTCCACCTCGTCAAGATGGCCGTCGGCATCGAGGATATCGGCCAGTTGCGCCGCATCCGGGCGGCGCGCCGGCAAGAGCGCGGCGGCAGCTGGGTCTATACCCGCAACCGGCCGCTTCGGGCGGAGCAGGTGCTGGCGGGCGGCTCGATTTACTGGGTCATCCGCGGCCAGATCCGGGTGCGCCAGCGCGTCGTCGGGTTTCGCAGCGAGCGCGACGAGAATGGGCGGCGCTATTGCCTGATCGAGGTCGACGACACCCTGGTGCCGACGCTCCTGCGCGCCTTTCGGCCGTTTCAGGGATGGCGCTACCTGTCGCCCGCCGACGCGCCCGGCGATCTCGAGCGCGGCGAGGCGCCGCCGCCCGACCGCATGCTCGCCGAATTGCGCGAATTGGGGCTCAGCTGAGGCGGTCAAAATTTGTGCGCATGGCCCTGGACAGGGGATCGCCGGGTGATTATGTTGTCCGTTCGCCGAGCCCTCCGGGACCCGGCTCTTGCTTGCAAGCACGGGGTGGAATGGCCGCCGCCATGTCGGCGCCGGCCGATCCGACGCCGCTCTCGCGGGCAGATGCTGATTGACAAGTTGGGCTATGGAAGGGATGCGCGGGCGGCGGCGCTGGGGCGTCGGCGTATTGCGCGTGAGTGCGTAGCGTTTGAGGCCCATGGCCCTGGCCTGTTTTCTTCTCGCGAGAGGGGGGGCGGGTTGGGGGGATGAAGATGAGAGTTTGATCCTGGCTCAGAACGAACGCTGGCGGCATGCCTAACACATGCAAGTCGGACGGATGGTTTCGGCCATCAGTGGCGCACGGGTGAGTAGCGCGTGGGAACCTGCCCTGTTGTGGGGGATAACCGAGGGAA
>DASYYD010000121.1:0-6153 GCA_035934195.1 Allostellaceae bacterium
CCAGAAGGCGATGTGGGGCGAGGCGGCGAACGCCGGCAACGATTTCGCTTACGATTATTTGCCGAAGCTCGATGTCCAGTACGATTTGCTGCGCATCTACGATCTGATGCACGAGGGCAAGGTCAACGGCTACATCTGCCAAGGCTTCAACCCGCTGCAATCGGCGCCGAACAAGGCGAAGATCTCGACCGCGCTGGCGAAGCTCAAATTCCTCGTGGTGATGGACCCGCTCGCCACCGAGACGGCGAGCTTCTGGGAAGACCACGGCGAGTTCAACGCGGCCGATCCGGCGAAGATCAAGACCGAGGTGTTCCGCCTGCCGACGACCTGCTTCGCCGAGGAGGACGGCTCGCTCGTCAATTCCTCGCGCTGGCTGCAATGGCACTGGAAGGGCGCCGAGCCGCCGGGCGAGGCGAAGAGCGACATCGCGATCATGGCCGGGCTGCATCTGCGGCTGCGCGACCTCTACAAGAAACAGGGCGGCGCCTTCCCCGACCCGATCGTCAACCTGCACTGGCCGTATCTGCGGCCGGACGCGCCGACGCCCGAGGAATTGGCAAAGGAGATCAACGGCTACGCCGTCGAGGACGTCATCGATCCGAAGGAGCCTGCGAAGAAGCTGTTGACGAAGGGCCAGCAGCTCGACCTCTTCATCCAGCTGCGCGACGATGGCAAGACGGCCTGCGGCTGCTGGATCTATTCCGGGTCGTTCACGCCGAAGGGCAACATGATGGCGCGGCGCGACACCAGCGACCCGAGCGGCTTGGGGCTGGTGCCGAACTGGGCGTGGTCGTGGCCGGCCAACCGCCGCATCCTCTACAACCGCGCCTCCTGCGACCCCGACGGCAAGCCGTGGGATCCGAAGCGCACGCTGATCAAATGGACGGGCAGCGCCTGGGGCGGGTTCGACGTGCCGGATTTCCCGCCGCCCTCGAACCCGAAGCTCGGCATGGGGCCGTTCATCATGCTGCCGGAAGGCGCGGCCCGGCTCTTCACCCGCGCCTTCCTGAAGGACGGGCCCTTCCCCGAGCATTACGAGCCGTTCGAGTCGCCGGTGGCCAACCCGCTGCACCCGAAAGTCGGCCCGAACCCGGCGGCGCGCGTCTTCAAGAGCGACCTCGAAGTCTTCGGCAAACCCAGCGATTTCCCCTATGTCGCGACGACCTATCGGGTGACCGAGCTGTTCCATTTCTGGTCGAAGCACACGCGCATCAACGCGATCCTGCAGCCGCAGCAATTCGTCGAATTGAGCGAGGAGCTGGCGAAAAAGAAGGGGATCGCCGCCGGCGACTGGGTCAAGGTGCGCAGCAACCGCGGCCAGATCAGGGCGGTCGCGGTGGTGACGAAGCGGCTGAAGCCGCTCGCCGTCGACGGCAAGCCGATCGAGATAATCGGCTTGCCCTTCCACTGGGGCTTCACCGGCCTCACCCGAAAGGGCTATCCGAGCAACGTCTTGACGCCCTATGTCGGCGACGCCAACGCCGAGACGCCGGAGTTCAAGGCGTTTCTCGTCGACATCGAAAAAACCTCGCCGCCGGCGACGGCGTAAGGGAGGGCAGGCACCATGGCATCGCTGCAATCCCTCGACATCAAGGCCCGCTCGGCGACCAGCTTCCCGACCCCCGACGTGCGCGGCGGCCAGGCGGTGGAGGTTGCGAAACTGATCGATGTCGGCCGCTGCATCGGCTGCAAGGCCTGCCAGGCGGCGTGCATGGAATGGAACGATCTGCGCGACGAGGTCGGCACCAACGACGGCTCGTACCAGAACCCGCCGGATCTCTCCGCCGACAGCTGGACCTTGATGCGCTTTTCCGAATTCGAGGAAAACGGCAAGGTCGAATGGCTGATCCGCAAGGACGGCTGCATGCATTGCGCCGAGCCGGGCTGCCTCGAAGCCTGCCCCGCGCCCGGCGCCATCGTGCAATACGCCAACGGCATCGTCGATTTCATCTCCGAGAACTGCATCGGCTGCGGCTATTGCATCAAGGGGTGCCCGTTCAACGTCCCGCGCCTCTCGAAGGCCGACGGCAAGGCCTACAAATGCTCGCTCTGCTCCGACCGCGCCGCGGTCGGGCTGGAGCCGGCCTGCGCCAAGGCCTGCCCGACGCAGGCGATCTCCTTCGGCACCAAGCCCGACATGCTGGAACTGGCCTCGTTCCGGGTCGATGAACTGAAAGGGCGCGGCTACAAAGAGGCCGGGACCTACGATCCACCCGGCGTCGGCGGCACGCACGTCATGTACGTGCTGCAGCACGCCGACCGCCCCTGGCTCTACCAGGGGCTGCCGCCGGACCCGCATATCAGCCCGCTCGTCTATCTCTGGAAGGGCCTCGCCAAACCATTGGCGCTCGCCGCCTTGGGGCTGAGCGCCCTCGTCGGCTTCTTTCATTACGTGACGGTCGGGCCGGACACGGTCGACGAAGAAGACGAAGAGGCGGCCGAACGCGAAATCGGCGCGAAGGGGGGGCCGGCCGAATGATCTATGTCGAGCGGCACACGCGCTGGCAGCGCTTCATCCACGCCCTGACTGCGCTCTTGATGGTCCTTTTGATGCTGAGCGGCCTCGCGCTCTTCCACCCGGCGCTGTTTTTTCTGAGCGACTTTTTCGGCGGCGGCACCTGGAACCGCATCCTCCACCCCTGGCTCGGCGTCCTGCTGACGGCGAGCTTCGTGCTCTTATTCCTGCGCTTCGTCGCCGACAATCTGTGGCATGGCGAAGATTCCCAGTGGCTCGGGCGTCTCGGCGCGGTCCTCGGCAAGCGGCACGCAGAGGAGCCCGCGGCGGGCCGCTACAATGCCGGGGAAAAGCTCGTCTTCTGGGCGATGACGCTGTGGGTCGTCTTGCTCTTCATCAGCGGCATCGCGCTGTGGGACGCCTATTTCGGCAGCGACTTCTCGATGCGGACGCGGCGCATGGCGGCCGACGTGCACGCGATTTCCGCCTGGCTCGCGATCCTCTTCCTGATCATCCACGTCTATGCCGCGATCTGGGTCAGGGGCACGATGCGCTCGATGACCGACGGCCGGGTCAGTGCCGGCTGGGCCCGCAAGCACCACCGGAAATGGTTCGACGAGCTGGTCTCGAAGGGATCGAAATAACGGGCGGCGGGTACGAGATTTGCGTCGCTGCGCTCGCAATGACAACGATAGAGTGTTGTCATTGCGAGGAGCGGAGCGACGAAGCAATCTCATCTGGGCCTGCCGTGACGAGCCCGGGCAGCTAGGTGGCGGCGCAAACTCCCAACCCCCGGATCGTCCGCGATCCGAGCGAGATCGGCGGCGTCGCGCCGGCGCCCTTTCTCGTATTGCCCGATCCCGCCGCGCTGTTCTCGCGCCGCGCCGGGCGTATCGCCTCGCTCGTTCCCGGCAATCCGTTCGCGGGCTTTCTTTCCTTCATGGCCGAGATCGCCCGGGCGCAGGCGGCGGCAATCGCCCGGCTCTCCCCGGCCCGGCCGCCGCTCGACCGCGGCGCGATCCTCGCGGATAGCGGCTGGCGCGACGCGCTTCTCGCGATCGCCGAAAGCCTCGATAGGGCGGCGGTGCCGGAGCCGGCGGCGGCGGCCTTGCGCTCCCTCCTCGGGCGCGGCGAGGAGGAACGCGCGCGTTTCGCCGGCCGCGTTCTCGACCGCCAATTCGCCGCCGAGGAGGGCGCCGAGGCGGTCTTTCTCGTCGCTGCCTTGCAGGTCGCCTTTACGCAGGCGGCGGGCGGGCTTGCGGCGGCGGCGGCAACGTCGAGCGAGACGCCCCTCTGCCCCCTCTGCCGCGGCCTGCCGGTCGCCAGCCTCGTCCATGCCGCCGGCGAGCGGCAGGGCCTGCGCTATCTCGCCTGCGCGCTGTGCGCCGCAGAGTGGCGCCACACCCGCATCAAATGCACCGCCTGCGGCAACACCAAGGGCCTCGGCTATCACGCTTTTGCCGGCGCCGACGGGCCGGCGAAGGCGGAAGCCTGCCCCGAATGCAACGCCTACACGAAAATCCTCTACGCCGAGAAGGACGCCGCCGCCGAGCCGATGGCGGACGATCTCGCGAGCCTCGCGCTCGACGTGCTGATGGCCGATTCCGGCTGGCGCCGCGCCTACCCAAACCCGTTCCTGGTTCCCGGCATCGCGTAGGCCCTGCGGCGCCGGCGCTGAAGTAACGGGCGAGCGCCGCATCGCCGGGCCGCTTTGCGTCGCCCGCCGCGCGGCGATAAGGTCGGCGATCCGCAGCTGGATGTTCCGCCGATGAGCCCTCCCCGCAAATCCTTCGCGCCCGAGGCCGCCTGCCCGCTCGACGGCGTCGCCGTCGTCGATCTGTCGCGCCTCGTCTCGGGCAACATGGTGAGCCTGCAGCTCGCCGATTTCGGCGCCGAGGTCGTCAAGGTCGAGGACCCGAAAAAAGGCGACCCGCTGCGCGCCTGGCAGACGAAGGGCGTCAGCCTTCATTGGAAGCTCTATTCGCGCAACAAGAAGAGCCTCGCGCTCGACCTGCGCGCCGCGCGCGGCCGCGAATTGCTGCGCGAGCTGATCGCGAAATCGCATGTGCTGATCGAGAATTTCCGCCCCGGCACGCTGGAGGCGATGGGCCTCGAGCCGGAACGCCTCTTTCGCGACAACCCCCGCCTCGTCCTGCTGCGCGTCTCGGGCTGGGGACAGGACGGCCCCTACCGCGACCGGCCCGGCTTCGGCACCCTGGTGGAGAGCATGTCGGGCTATGCCGCGCGCACCGGCTTCGCCGACCGCGAGCCGGTGTTGCCGCCGACCGCGCTCGCCGACATGGTGGCCGGGCTCTACGGCGCCTTCGCGACGATGGTGGCGCTGCGCGAGGCCGAGCGCGCGGGGCGCGGCCAGGTCATCGACCTGCCGCTGCTCGATCCGCTCTTCTCCTTCATCGCCACCGAGGCGGCGGCCTTTCGCCTCTCGGGCGAGATCCGCGAGCGCACCGGCAGCCGCTCCGAGACGACCTCGCCCCGCAACGTCTTCCGCACCAAGGACGGGCGCTATATCGGCATCTCCGCCTCGATCCAGGCGATGGCGGAGCGGCTCTTCCGCGCCATCGGCCGCGACGACGTGATCGCCGACCCGCGCTTCCGCACCAATTCCGACCGGGTGCGGAACGCCGCCCTATGCGAGGCGCCGATCGTCGAATTCATCGCCGCACGGACGCTGGAGGAGAACATGGCGGCCTTCGAGGCGGCGGAGGTCACCGCCGCGCCGGTCTACGACATCGACCAGTTCATCGCCGACAGCCATGTGCGGGCGCGCGAGATCCTCGTCGATGTGCCGGACGAGGCGATGGGGCAGATCCCGATGCACAACGTCATCCCGCGGCTGTCGGCGACGCCCGGCCGGCTGCGCCGGCCGGCGCCGCGCCTCGGCGAGCACACGGCCGAGATATTGGGCCGCCTCGGCCTCGACCGCGCCACGCTTGAAGGCTTGGCGCGCGAGGGCGTCGTCGGCCTCGACCGGGAGACGAGCCGATGAATGCCGCGCTGCCGGTCTGGCGATCCCTCCTCTTCGTGCCGGTGACCGAGCGCCGTTTCGTCGAAGGCGCGGCGCGGCGCGGCGCCGACGCGATCATCCTCGACCTCGAGGACAGCGTCGCCGCCTCGGAGAAGGATCGCGCGCGCACCCTCGTGGCGGAAGCCGCGGCCATCGTCTCAAAAGGCGGGGCCGACGTCGTCGTGCGCATCAACCGGCCGCTCAGGATGGCGGTGCGCGACATCGAGGCGGCGGTCGGGCCGGGTGTTGCGGCGCTCGCCCTTCCCAAGACCGAGAGCGCCGAGCATGTGCGGCTCTTGGCCGAAATCATCGACGAGGTCGAGGCCGAGAAAGGCATGAGCGTCGGCGCCACGCGGCTGATCGCAATGGTCGAGAGCGCGGCGGCGATCTTCCGCATCGCCGAGATCGCGCGCTCCCATCCGCGGCTCGTCGGGCTCAATGTCGGGGCCGAGGATTTCGCGCTTTCCGCCGGCATGCTGCCCGAGGCGGAAGCGCTCTTCATGCCGAAGCAGCTCTGCGTCTTCGCCGCCCGCGCCGCGGGGATCATGCCCTTGGGCTTTGTCGGCACGGTCGCCGATTTCGGCGATCTCGCGGCTTTCCGCGAGACCGTGCGCCGCTCGCGCCGCCTCGGCTTCGTCGGCGCCTCGGTCATCCATCCGAGCCAGATCGCGAT
>DASYYD010000180.1:0-1862 GCA_035934195.1 Allostellaceae bacterium
AGGCGGGCCGAGCCATGAGCGCCGAGATTTCGATCTTCAGCCCGCCCGGGCTCGGCAAGCCGCTCGGCGCCTATTCGCAGATCGCACGCGTCAAGGCCGGCGAACTCGTCTTTATCGCCGGCCAGGTCGCGACCGACCCGAGCGGCGTTCTCGTCGGCGCCGGCGATTTCGACACGCAATGCGCGCAGACTTTTGCCAATATCGCCGCGGCGCTCGCTTCGGTTGGCGCCGGGTGGGGTAATGTCGTCGAGTTCACGAGCTATCTCGTGCATTCGCAGGACATCGCAAAATTCGCCGCTTGGCGGGCGCGCGAATTCCCGCGCCTCTTCCCGGGCGGCGCCTACCCGCCGAACACGCTCCTCATCGTCGACCGGCTCGTCCAGGAAGCCTTGCTGCTCGAGGTCAAGGCGATCGCCGCGCTGTAGCCGGCGTGCGTCTTGTTAGACGGCCCAGCGGGCGCCGTCTTTTTGACAGCGGCGAGGCGCGGTGTTAGCGTTCACCCCAATAATTCGGGGGGGCCGAGGATTTCGATGGTCCGGCGAATATTTTCGACGCTCGCCGCCCTGCTGGTGGCGGCCGCCGCCTTTTCCGGTGCCGGGCTTCCGCCGGCCGACATAAATCTGCCTGGCGTCCTCTTTCTCTTCGTCGCCTTCATCGTCTGGTTCGAATGGGGATCGATCCAGGAGGGTTATTCCTTCCTGCAGGACAACCGGCGCGGCGAGAACCGCGGGTCGGATATGATGCTCGTGCGCATGGGTCCGCTGGCACGGGGCAAATCGGACCGCGCCGGACCGTAGCCGCTCAGGCGGCCGGCGCGGCCCCACGGGACGAGCCCGTCGGCTGAAGGCCCATGGCGAGCGCGGCCGCCTCGGAGCGGTGCCCCTTCTGGTGGAAATAATTGGCCCGATAGAATTCGAGGACGAGATCGCGGTAAACCGCCGGCGGGTAACGCGGCGGCTTCTCGCGGCTCGTGCAGGTGGAGAGGCACTCGATCACCCGGTCGGGGTTCGGGCTGTGGAAGTAAGCGATTGAATAGCGGTCGGCACCGGATTCGTTGAGCACGCCGTGCGGCGTCGAGAGAAACCGGTCGTTCGACCAGCGCCGCATGATGTTGCCGAGATTGATGAGGAACGTCCCCGGGACGAGCGGCGGCGGGAACCACTCGCCCGACGGCAGGCGCACCGCGAGCCCCGGCACCTCGGTGCGCGCGAGCGCCGTCATGAAACTGTTGTCGGTGTGCGGCGCTTGGCCGAAGGTGTTGTCCTCGACCCTCTGTTGCGGCGGGTAATGGAGAAAGCGCAGCACCGCGTGCGCCTCGTCGGCGAAATAGGGCGCGAAGAACTCGGGCGGCATCCCGAGCGCCACCGCGAAAGGCGGCAGCATGCGGTCGCACATCGCGCCGAGCGCCGAGAAATACGCCATCATGTCGCGGCGCAATTCGGGCATGCCGCCGGGCCACTGATTGCGTCCGCGCAGCGGTTTCCCGGCGAGCACGTCGGGGTGATCCGCGGCGCGGTCGTGGCTGATGAAGAAGCTCTCGTTCCGGTTGGGGCGGGTCGCCTTGTGAACCGTCGAGGCGCCCTGCACCGAGGCGTTGATCGGCAGATAGCCGATATTGTTGTCGTTGAGCTTGAGCCGCAATTTCTCGTCGAGCGGCAGGGCGTGAAACCGCCGCGAGGCGGCAAAGGCGCGCTCGATCACCCCCTCCGGCACGCCATGGTTCAGGGCGTAGAAAAACCCGACGTTCTCGCAGGCGTCGGCAACCTCACCGGCGACGCGCTCGAGCGCGCCCTGTTCGCCGGCGAAGTAGGGGCCGTAATCGATGACGGGGATCGCCGCCGCGAGCGCGGCGGGGTCGCGAA
>DASYYD010000202.1:0-1766 GCA_035934195.1 Allostellaceae bacterium
GTAGACGACCTCGTGCAAGCGGTCGTTGGCGATATATTCGGCGACCGCCTGAAGATCGGGAACGATTGCGCAGAGGAACCCGTCATCGGCGAGGATCCGGTGAATTTCGGCGATCGCCGGGCCGACCTGGTAGAGATAGACGTGCTCAAGACAATGCGCCGCCCACACGGCATCGACCGAGCCGCTCTCGATCGCCGACAAATCGCCGATGTCGGCCAGGATGTCCGGCGCGACGCCGGCGTCGACATCGACCCTCACCTCGCGCCAATCGGCGAACAGCGCCGGCAGCCATGAACCGCCCTTCGTGCCGCTGCCCAGGTTGACCAGCAATCTGGTCCGCCGCGCCGCCTCGCGCCGCCCCGTATCACTCATCCCTCGAACGGGCTCTTCGATCATTGCCGCCCGCTTCTATTGCGCGGCTTCCTGGGCGCGCGTCGCGATCACCTTCTCGGCCGGCCGGCCGGTCAGCTCGGCCATGTGATCGAACTGGTGCGCGAAGCTGCCGACACCGAGCGTCAGCGAGCGCAATTCGACGATCAGGTCATGCAGCTCGCTGCGCGGCATGTGGGCTCGGACGACGTCCCAGCCCGACCAGTCGGGCTTCGCGTCGTAGCCGAGGATCTGGCCGCGCCGGCCCGACACCAGCCGCTGCACGCGCGCGGTAAAGCCGTTCGGCACCGAGATCTCGACCGAGTCGATCGGTTCGAGCAGGATCGGCTCGCATTTCGGCAAGGCTTCCTGGATCGCCTGACGCCCGGCGGTCTTGAACGCCATGTCCGAGCTGTCGACGGCGTGGAACTGCCCGGTGATCAGCGTGACGGCGGCGTCAACGACCGGAAAGCCGAGCGGGCCGGTGCGCAGCGCTTCGAGGACGCCTTCCTCGACGGCCGGGATGTAGTTGCGCGGAATGGCCCCGCCGACGACGCTGTCGGTAAACGTGAAGCCCGAGCCGCGCGGCAGTGCCTTCATCTCGATCGTGATGTCGGCAAACTGGCCGTGGCCGCCGCTCTGCCGCTTGAAGCGCGAATGCTGCTGGGTCCCGCGGCGGATGGTTTCCTTGTAGGGCACCGCGGCGGGCTGGCCGACGACGGCGAGGTTGTGGCGATTGCGCAGCCGGTCGAGCGCGATCTGCAGGTGCACATCGCCCTGGCCCCACAGCACCATTTCGCGCAGCTCGGCGTTCTGTTCGAGTTCCAGCGTCGGGTCCTCGTCGACGAGCTTGGCGATCGAGCCGGTGAGCTTGACGTCATCGCCGCGCTTCTCGGCGTGGATCGCGAGGCCGTAGGCCGGCTGCGCCCGCTCCGGCTGCGGCAGCGCGGCCGCCTTGCCGGACGGGGTCAGCACCGCCCCGGTGGCGATCTCCTCCATCCGGGTCAGCCCGACAACCTCGCCGGCCTGGACGCCGGCGGCCTTCTCGTGCTGCGCGCCCAAGAGCCGCACAACCCCGGCGACGCGCACGCCGTTCAGCACCGCCCCCTCGGCGACCGAGCCGCGCCACACCCGCGACAGCGACAATTTCCCGGTATGCGGCAGGTGGTAGGTCTTGAACACCTGCGCCAATGGCTCGCCGTCGGCAGCGATGCCGAGCCGGGCAGCGGTCGCTTCGGGCCCCGGCGCCTCGTGGCGCAGCGCCTTCCACAGCCGCCTGACACCGTGGTCGAGCGCGCCCGCGCCGACAAAGACCGGGACGATCAGCCCGCGCTGAAAATCGGCGGCCAGATGCTTGTAGATGTCCTCCTTCGAGGGCTGCACGTCCTCGAGCAGCT
>DASYYD010000219.1:0-4308 GCA_035934195.1 Allostellaceae bacterium
TGACGCAGACGATGGCCTTGGCGCTGGCGCCGCGCATCCGCGTCAACGGCATCGGCCCGGGGCCGACGCTGCCGAGCCCGCGCCAGGACGAGGAGCAGTTCGCCCGGCAATGCGCGATGATGCCGCTCAAGCGCGGCACCAGCCCCGAGGAGATCGCCGCGGCGCTGCGCTTCATCCTGGCGGCGCCGGCAATGACCGGGCAGATGATCGCGCTCGACGGCGGGCAACATCTCGGCTGGGCGCCGCCGCGCGCGCAGCCGGCGCCGGAATAATCGGGCGCGCGCCAGGGTAGAATGCTATGTCGCCGCAACTGGGTGGTGCGTCGGCGATCGGCAGCAGCCCTTGCCGCCGCGGTCGCGGAAGCCGCCGATTGTGCACAGGCGAAATGACAATCGTGTGGCACTCGGCAAATTTGGCCGGTTTAACCGAGATTACAGCGAATTTAGATTCGATCACGGAAAAGTATGGTTTATCAAGTCGTTAGTGGTTTGCTTAGTTTTTAGGCAAACCGCGGAAACGCGCGGATCGGCTGCAAACTGCCGGTGATCGCCCATATCTTTTCTACAGAGTTATCCACAAGAGTTGTGAGTGATCGAAATTTACCATGGCGGCTCAACCGGTTGACGATCCGACCGCGTCCCGGACGCTCGAAGGCGGCGGGGCGCCGCAACCGCGGCCGGCCATGCTGCGCCGCAAAAGAAAGCCGCCGCTCGACCCGCGCCGCGCGCCGGGTGCGCTCGCCGGCGCGGCGGTGGCGCCCGAAGCCCGCCCGGAACCCGCCGCGCCGCCGCTGCCGCGCCGCAGCATCGCCGCCGGCGTCGCGGCGATCCGCGAAGCGCTCGCCGGCATGCCGTCCGCCCCCGGCGTCTACCGCATGCTCGACCGCAAGGGCGACGCGCTCTATGTCGGCAAGGCGCGCAACCTGAAGAGCCGGGTGCAGAACTACACCCATCTCGCCGGGCTTTCGAGCCGCCTCGCGCGAATGGTCGCCGAGACCGCCGCGATGGAAATCGTGGTGACCGGCAGCGAGGCCGAGGCGCTGCTGCTCGAATGCAACCTGATCAAGCGGCTCTTGCCGCGGTTCAACGTGCTGTTGCGCGACGACAAATCGTTTCCGCTCATTCACATCACCGCCGAACATGATTTCCCGCAGCTGACGAAACACCGCGGAGCGCGCAGCAAGCCGGGCGCCTATTTCGGCCCCTTCGCCTCGGCGGGCGCGGTCAACCGCACGCTCGTCACCCTGCAAAAGGCATTTCTCTTGCGCTCGTGCAGCGACAGCGTCTTTGCGAGCCGCACCCGCCCGTGCCTGCTCTACCAGATCAAGCGCTGCAGCGCGCCCTGCGTCGGGCGCATCGGCCGCGCCGAATACGGGCGGCTGATCGACGAGACGCACGCCTTTCTCGCTGGCCGCGGCCAGGACGTGCAAGGGCAGCTCGCCGAAGAGATGGAAAAGGCCGCCGAAGCCCTCGATTTCGAAGCCGCGGCGCTGATCCGCGACCGCATCCGGGCGCTGTCGCTGGTGCAGGGGCACCAGGACATCCACGTCGCCGGGCTCGATGACGCCGACGTCATCGCCGCCTACCAGGCGGGCGGCCAGACCTGCGTGCAGGTGTTCTTTTTCCGCGGCGGGCAGAATTGGGGGAACCGCGCCTATTTTCCGAGCCACGACCGGCAGCTCTCGGTCGAGGAGGTGCTGACCGCCTTTGTCGGGCAGTTCTACGACGACCGCGAAAAGCCGCCCCTCGTGCTGTTGAGCCATGCGCTCGTCGAAGCGGGGCTCGTCGAGGAGGCGCTGTCGCTCGGCGGGCCGCGCGTCAGCCTCGCCGTGCCGCAGCGCGGCGACAAGCGGCGGCTCGTCGAGCGCATCGTGGCTACCGCCCGCGAGGCATTGGGCCGCCGGCTCGCCGAAAGCGCGACGCAGCGCCAACTCCTCGAAGGGGTCGCCGCCGCCCTCCGCCTCGAGGCGCCGCCCGGGCGCATCGAGGTCTACGACAACAGCCATATCCAGGGCGCGAACGCGATCGGCGCGATGATCGTCGCCGGGCCCGAAGGGCTGATGAAGAACGCCTACCGCAAGTTCACGATTCGCCGCGAGGGCGCGGCCGGCGACGATTATGCGATGATGCGCGAGGTCTTGGACCGGCGCTTCGCCCGGGCGCTCAAGGAAGACCCCGACCGCGCCCGCGGCATGTGGCCCGAACTCGTGCTGATCGACGGCGGCGAGGGCCAGCTCAATGTCGCGCGCGCCCTTTTCGACGAACTCGGCATCGACGATGTCGCGCTCGCCGCGATCGCCAAGGGGCCGGACCGCGACGCCGGGCGCGAACGGTTCTTTCTGCCGGGCCGGCCGCCCTTCTCGCTCGATCCGCGCGATCCGGTCCTCTATTTCCTGCAACGCTTGCGCGACGAGGCGCACCGCTTCGCGATCGGCGGGCATCGGGCGAAGCGCGCGAAGGCGCTCGGCCGCTCGCCGCTCGACGAGGTCCCCGGCATCGGGGCGAAGCGCAAGAGCGCGCTGCTCAGGCATTTCGGCTCGGCCCGGGGGGTCGCCCGCGCCGGCCTCGGCGAAATCGAGCGGGTCGCCGGCATCAGCAGAACCGTAGCAAAAAAGGTTTATGATCATTTCCATGGGCCTGGGTAAGATGCCCCTGCCGCCGGACGCCAAGTGGAGCGAAGCGTGCCGCTGTTGAGCCTGCCCAATTTGCTGACCTTGTCGCGCATCCTGGTGATCCCGGTGGTGATCGGCAGCTTCTACGTGTCGGGGGATCTTGCCCGCTGGTTCGCCTGCGTCCTGTTCTCGGCCGCCGGCGTCACCGATTGGCTCGACGGCCATATGGCGCGGCGCTGGCAGCAGCAATCCGATATCGGCCGCTTTCTCGATCCGATCGCCGACAAGCTGCTGGTTTCGGCGACCCTGTTGATGCTGACCGCATTCGGCCGGCTGTCCGCCGGCGCGGTGCTGCCGGCCCTCGTCATCCTGTGCCGCGAGATCCTCGTCTCCGGCCTGCGCGAGTATCTGGCGCAGATCCGCGTCGGCATGCCGGTGTCGCGGCTGGCGAAATGGAAGACCTTCATTCAGATGGTGGCGATCGGCTTCCTGATCGTCGGCGACGCCGGCCCGGGCGCGCTGCCGGTCAAGGCGATCGGCGAGTTCCTCTTGTGGGTGGCGGCGCTTCTGACGATCGTCACCGGCTACGATTATCTGCGTGCCGGCCTGCCGCACATGACGCGCCGGCCGCTGCCGCGCGCCGGCGAGCCGGGAAAGTCGCAGCACCTCGCTTGAGCCGGCGCGCTGCCCGCCCCAAGTGATCGGAAAGAGCGATGCGGATTTTCGGCCTCGCCGGCTGGAGCGGCAGCGGCAAGACGACGTTGATGACGGCGCTGATCCCGGAATTCGCCGCGCGCGGCGTCAGCGTCTCGACGGTGAAGCATGCCCATCACAGCTTCGACACCGACCAGCCGGGCAAGGATTCCTGGCGCCACCGCGAAGCCGGGGCGCGCGAGGTGATGATCTCGTCCGAACGCCGCTGGGCGCTGATGCACGAATTGCGCGGCGGCGCCGAGCCCTCGCTCGACGAACTGATTCGGCAGATGAGCCCCGTCGATCTGTTGCTCGTCGAGGGCTTCAAGCATCACCCGCACCCGAAGATCGAGATCCACCGCCCCTCGCTCGGCAAGCCCTTCATCCATCCGGACGACCGGTATTTCGTGGCGATCGCCTCGGACGAGCCGTTGCCCGGGGTGTCGTTGCCCTGCCTGCCGCTCGCCGATCCTTCGGCGGTCGCGAGTTTCATTCTCGGCTATCGCGGAGAGGCGCGATGGCGCAGCTGAGCGAGGACTGCTTCGCCTTCGGCGAGGGTCTCCTCGAAATCGATAAGGCCCTCGAACTCGTCGACGAGCGCATCCATCCGATGGTCGAGCCTGAGGCGGTGCCGCTCGTCCGGGCGCTCGGGCGCGTGCTCGCCGCCGACCGCATCGCCGGTTTCGACCTGCCGCCCTACGACAACAGCGCCGTCGACGGCTATGCCGTCCATTTCGCCGATCTCCTGCCCGACCGCGAAACTGTGCTGCCGGTCGGCGGCCGGGCCGCGGCCGGCCACCCGCTCGACCGCCCGGCCGGCCGCGGCGAAGCGATCCGCATCTTCACCGGCGCGCCGATGCCTGCGGGCCCCGACACGGTCATGATGCAGGAGGACTGCCTCGCTGAAGCGGGCCGGGTTCGTTTCAAGCCGGGGATCAGACAAGGAGCCAACCGCCGCGCCGCCGGCGAGGATGTCGCTTGCGGTGCCCTCGCGCTGCCGGCCG
>DASYYD010000268.1:0-4355 GCA_035934195.1 Allostellaceae bacterium
CCCGCGCGATCCGCGCCAGCGGCGCCGAACTGCTCTACCTGCCGCCCTACTCCCCCGACCTCAACCCGATCGAGCTGCTCTTCGCCAAACTCAAGGCCCTGCTGCGCAAGGCCGCCGAACGCTCAATCCCGGCGCTGTGGATCCGAATCGGCGAGTTGCTCGACCACTTCTCCGCCGACCAATGCCGACATTATCTCGCTCACGCCGGGTACGTTAGATAGGAAATTGCTCTAGGCGCCGCCCCATTTCCCTTAGGCGCCGCCCCATTTTCAGCCATATTAACAAAATCGCATTATTGTGATATAGGTACCGATTCCGCTGCGGCTCTGCGGCATCGGGGTGAAAGGCCGTCCATGGTTCATCCCGGCCTGCAGAATCAGCCAGAACAGCGAAGCCGGCAAGGCCGTTTCGGCCGGCCCGGATCTCGAAGCGGGTGGCTGCCCGAAAGGGGCGGTCGGCGGAAGACGATAGGCGAGCGCGGGTGCTTGCGGGTAATCTCGCCGCGCCACAGCCACAGGGCGCTGGGAGTTCGCGATGCGGATTGCGGTGATCGGGACGGGCTATGTCGGGCTCGTTTCGGGGGCGTGCTTTTCCGAGTTCGGGGTCGAGGTCGGCTGCGTCGATGTCGACGCGCAGAAGATCGCCCGCCTCGAGGCCGGCGAGATGCCGATTTACGAGCCCGGCCTCGAGGCGCTGGTGGCGAAGAACGCGGCGGCCGGGCGGCTCTCCTTCACGACTGATCTCGCGAGCGCCGTCAAGGGCGCCGACGCGGTCTTCATCGCCGTCGGCACGCCGGCGCGGCGCGGCGACGGGCACGCCGATCTGACCTATGTCCTGGCCGCGGCCGAAGAGATCGGCCGCGCCCTCGACGGCTATGCGGTGGTGGTGACGAAATCGACCGTGCCGGTCGGCACCGGGCGGCGGGTCGCGGCGATCCTCGGCGAGACCTGCCGGGCCGGCTCCTTCGACGTCGCCGCCAACCCCGAATTCCTGCGCGAGGGCTCGGCGATCGAGGATTTCATGCGCCCCGACCGGGTGGTGATCGGCGCCGAGAGCGAGCGCGCCCGCGCCGTCATGCGCGCGCTCTACCGCCCGCTCTACCTGATCGAGACGCCGATCCAGTTCACCGGGCTCGAGACCGCCGAACTGATCAAATACGCCGCCAACGCCTTTCTCGCGACGAAGATCACCTTCATCAACGAAGTGGCCGATCTGTGCGAGCGGCTGGGCGCCGACGTGCAGGACGTGGCGCGCGGCATCGGCCTCGACGGCCGCATCGGGCGCAAATTCCTGCATGCCGGGCCGGGTTTCGGCGGCTCGTGCTTTCCGAAGGACTGCCGCGCGCTCTTGCGCACCGCCGAAGAGGCCGACAGCCCGCTCGCCATCGTCGGCGCCGCGCTCTCGGTCAACGAGGCGCGCAAATTGCAGATGGCGCAGCGCATCATCGCCGCCTGCGGCGGCAGCCTCGTGGGCAAGCGCCTCGCCGTTCTCGGCCTCACCTTCAAGCCCAACACCGACGACATGCGCGAGGCGCCGAGCCTGGCGATCCTGCCGGCCCTCCTCGCGGCCGGCGCCGAGATCCGCGCCTATGACCCCGAAGGCATGGAGGAGGCGAAGCCGCTCCTGCCCGACCTCGTCTATTGCCCCGACCCGTACGCGACGACGGAAGGGGCGGACGCCCTCGTGCTCCTGACCGAATGGAACGCCTTCCGGGCGCTCGACCTGAAGCGGGTCAAGAGCCTCTTGCGGACGCCGCTCGTCATCGATTTGCGCAACATCTACGAGCCGCGCCAGATGGCCGCCGAGGGGCTCGACTATCTCAGCATCGGCCGGCCGGCGGTGCGCGCCGCGAAGGCCGGGGCGTGAACGATACGGCTGCGGCGACCGTTCGGCCCGAGGACATCGCCGAGCTGCTACGGCAACAGCCGATCTTCGCGCAGTTCGACGCAGCTTCGCTCGCCGCCGTCGCGCGGCGCTGCGGCGTCGCCTCGTTCGCCGCCGGCGAGGCGCTGATGCGGCAGGGCGAAGCCGGCGACTTCGCCTGCCTGATCCTCGAGGGCGAGGTCGATGTCTACATCGAGATCCCGGCCGGCCGCGTGCATCTGGCGACCGTCGGGCGGCACCGCATCGTCGGCGAATTGGGCGCCTTCGCCGACATGCCGAGGACGGCGACCGTGCTGGCGCGCACCCCGGTCGTCGCGATCGCCATCGAGCGCGCGAGCCTGATGCGCCTCGCCGCCGAGCATCCGCAAGTCGCCTTCACGATCATCGCCGAATTGGGCGGCCGGCTCAGCCGCATGAACCGGCCGCTCGCGTATTTGAGCTATGCGGCCGAAGCGCTCGCGCGCGACGAATACGACGAGGCGATGCTCGCCGAGCTGACGAAGGAAACCGGGCAGCTCGCCAATTTCGCGCGCGCCTTTGCGCACATGGCGCGGGAGATCCGGCAAAAAGAACAGCGCCGAGAGGAGATGCAGGCGGCGGCCGAGATCCAGAAATCGATCCTGCCGCGCCCGTTCGAACGCGAAGGGGCGCTCGCCGCCATCGACCTCCATGCCGAGATGCACCCGGCGCGCGACATCGGCGGCGATTTCTACGATTACTTTGCGCTGCCGGACGGCAGGCTGGCGCTGACCATCGCCGATGTCTCGGGCAAGGGCATACCGGCCGCGCTCTTCATGGCGATATCGCGCACCGTCTTGCGCGGCGTCGCCGGCCGCGGCGACATGGCGGCACGCATGGCGGAGGCCAACCGGCTGCTCGCCGCCGACAACGAAGCGAGCATGTTCGTGACCATGGTCCACGCCGTGCTCGACCCGGTGAGCGGCCGCTTGCGCTATTGCAACGCCGGCCACAACCCGCCCTACCTCTTGCGCGGCGAGGGCGAGAACGAGGCGCTGCCGGCAACCGGCTGCCCGTTCGGGATCTCGACCGGGCTTCCCCACGGCATCGGCGAAACCGTCATGCGGCCGGGCGACGCGCTCTTTCTCTATACCGACGGGATCACCGAGGCCTTCGACACGCAAGGCGAGGAATATGGGGCAGCGCGGCTCGAAAGCGCGCTCGAGGCGGCCCGCGGGCTCGGCGCCAGCGGCCTCGTCGCCCACGTCCTCGCCGGGGTGGCGCGCTTTGCCGCCGGCGCCGAGCAGTCGGACGACATCACCGCCCTCGCGCTGCGCTACCGGCCCTGAGCGGGCTCCAGCCGCTTTTCGAGAAGCAGCCGGTTGAGCCCGTCTTCGCGCCGGTATTCGACCCGGTCCATGACGCCGCGGATCAGGTGAATGCCGAGCCCGCCCGGCGCGCGTTCGGCGAGCGGGCGCGCGAGATCGGGCGGCGCTTGCCCGAGCGGATCGAAGGGAGCGCCATTGTCGATGACCTCGGCGACGAGCCGCGCCGGCTCGGCCGCCAGCCGCACGATGAGCCGGTGCGGCGGCGGCGTGCCGGTAAAGGCGTAATTGATGGCGTTCGTCACCGCCTCTTCGAGCGCCAGCGTCATCTTGAAGACGGGGCCGGCGGGCAGCCCCTCCGCCGCGCAGGCCTCCGCCACCCAATCGAGGAAGCGCGGGATGGCGCGAGGATCGGCGTCGAGCGAGAATTGGTGGCCGGCCATGCCGCCTCTTAACCCTCCCGGCGCGCCGCGCCAACCCCAAGCGGCGGAAACCCGCCCGCGTGGCATTGTTTCACGGCTTTCCGCATGCTAACGAAGCCGCAGCGAGCGCAACGGCGAGTGAAGCAGCATGGAAATCCTCGAGGAGCGCGACGGTTCCGTCCTCATCGTCAAGCCGCGCGGACGCCTCGATGGCAGCGCGGCGAAATCGGCCGAGGAACAGTTGTCCGCCGCCCTCGGCAGCGGCGAACCGCATCTGGCGATCGACATGACGGGGCTCGACTACATCAGCAGCGCCGGGCTGCGCGTCCTGCTGGTGGTCGCCAAGAAGGTGCAGCAACTGAACGGCAAGCTCGCGCTCTTCGGCCTCCTGCCGAATGTGCGCGAGGTGTTTCGAGTGAGCGGCTTCGACACGATCCTGATTGTCCGCGAAGACCGCGCCGCGGCCCTCGCGGCGGTCGGCTGAGGGCCGGGCGCCATGCTGAGCTTTGTCGAGGAAATCATCCTTTTGCTGCTCGACGACGCCAAGGGCGCGCTCGTCGACATGCCGCTCTCCGCCTTCAATGTCGTCGTCTCGGGCGCGGCGCTGATGGATCTGGCGATCCGCAACCGCATCGACACCGATCTCGAAAAGGCCGTCATCACCGACGCGGCGCCGACCGGCGACGACATCCTCGACGACGCGCTCGGGCGCCTGCGCGAAGCCGGCGATGGGCTCACCGTCGCCGAATGCGTCGACCTGATCGCG
>DASYYD010000240.1:0-1510 GCA_035934195.1 Allostellaceae bacterium
CGACGATTGCCTCGCCATGGTCACGCAGGCGCGCGAAGCCTTCGGCGGCCTGCATATCGTCTTCAACGCCGCCGGCATCCTGCGCGACAAGATGTTCCACAACATGTTCCCGGAGGATTGGCAGGCCGTCATCGACGTGCACCTCAACGGCCACTTCAACCTCAACCGGGCGGCCGTCAACCTCTTCCGAGAACAGAATTACGGCCGCATGATCATGGTGTCCTCGACCTCGGGCCTGTTGGGCAATGTCGGCCAGGCGAACTACGCCTCGGCGAAGCTCGGCATCGTCGCGTTGGCGCGCGTCGTCGCGATGGAGAATGCCTCGCGCGGCATCACCGCCAATGTCATCTGCCCGTCGGCCGACACGCGGATGACGCGCTCGGTGCCGACGCCGAAGGACCCCGCCGCCGCGGCATTGCGCGAGGAACGGCTGCGCCGCAGCCGGGCCGATGCGATCGCGCCGCTCTGCGTCTTTCTCGCCTCCGAAGGGGCGGTCTACGTCAACGGCCAGGTCTTTCACCAGCGCGCCGCCGAGCTTTCGCTCTATGGCCATATGCGGCCGGTGCGCATGGTGCACCGGCAGGGCGGCTGGACCCCCGAGACGATCGCCGAGGTGGCGATGCCCTCGCTCGCCCTCGGCTTTACGTCGCTCGACAGCCGCCAAGTCCATTCCGGCCTGCCGATGGAATAGCTACAGCATTCCGAGCGCGGATTTGCCCTTGGGCGGCGGGAAGGCGCGGTCGAGCGCGGCGAAATCTTCGGGCGACAGCGTGAGGCCGAGCGCCGCGCGGTTGTCGCGCACATGCTCGAGGCTCGACGCCTTCGGGATGACGATCGTCTGCGGCTGCGCCAACAGCCAGGCGAGGGCGACTCGGGCCGGGCTGCCCCCATGCCGCCGCGCGATTTCGGCGAGGGCCGGCTTCGTCAGGAAGGAGCCCTGCCCCAACGGGGTATAGGCCATGACCGGAATCCCACGCTCGCGGCACCACGGGATCAGGTCCCATTCCGGGCCGCGCCGCGACAGGTTATAGAGGATCTGGTCGGTCGCGAGCCTTTCACCGCCGGGGAGCCGCGCCCACTCGGCGATTTCGGCGCGGTCGAGGTTGCTCACCCCGTGATAGCGGATCTTGCCCTGGGCCTGCAGCTCGAGGAAGGCTTCGAGCGTCTCGGCGAACGGCGCCGAGCCGCGCCAGTGCAAGAGGTAGAGGTCGATGCGGTCGGTGCCGAGACGTTTGAGGCTCTTCTCGCAGGCCGCGATCGTGCCCTTCTTCGAGGCGTTGTAGGGCAAGACCTTGCTGACGATGAAGAGCTTGTCGCGCACGCCCTCGATGGCCGGCGCCAGCATCTCCTCGGCGCCGCCGTTGCCGTAGAGTTCGGCGGTGTCGATCAGGGTCATGCCGAGCTCGATGCCGAGCCGGATGGCCTTCGCCTCGTCCGCGGCCCGCCGCCGGCTCTCGCCCATGTGCCAGGTGCCCTGCCCCAGCGCCGGCACGCGTTCGTCGCCCGGCAG
>DASYYD010000261.1:0-11406 GCA_035934195.1 Allostellaceae bacterium
GGTTGTGGCGCCAGCCGCACCGCCGGGTAGCTAAGTGCGGACGGGATAACCGCTGAACGCATCTAAGCGGGAAGCCCCCCTCAAAACCAGGTCTCGCCGAGAGCCGTGAGAGACCATCACGTCGATAGGCCGGAGGTGGAAGGGGGGCAACCCCCGCAGCTGACCGGTACTAATCGCTCGAACGCGCCTGATCCGCAGCCGAAGACGCCGCCCGCGTGCAGCGGCAAGCCCCGCCCGGGAACAACCCCCGGGAGCAACCCCCGGGAACAACCCCCGGGAACAACCCCGGGGCTTGCCCCGCCGGCCGGCAAATCACACCGCACCGCAACTCCCTCCCCCGACCCGGGGACTTGGCCAGGGGGACTTGGCCAGGGGGACTTGGCCAGGGGGCTTGGACGGCCTGGCGGCCACAGCGAGGGGCAAAACACCCGATCCCATCCCGAACTCGGCCGTGAAAACCCTCAGCGCCGATGGTACTGCGCCGCATAGGCGCGGCAGAGTAGGTCGCCGCCAGACCCTCCAAGCCCCCCGGCCATGTCCCCCGGCCATGTCCCCCCGGCCATGTCCCCTGGCCAAGCCCCCTCCAAGCCCCGCCGGCCGGCGGCCGGCACGCCCCGGCGCGGGCAACGAGGGCGATGCTCGAACAACCCCGCCGCGACGGCAGGGGCCCACACTCACCGGCGCGGGGTGGAGCAGCCCGGTAGCTCGTCAGGCTCATAACCTGAAGGTCGCAGGTTCAAATCCTGCCCCCGCAACCAACCCGCCGCGGTCCGGCCCGAAGACATGGGTTACGGGCCGCCTCGATCATCGATGCACGGAACCCGCAGCCGCCCTCGATCGCCGCGCATCGGCGCCCGATCTGCGGCCTTGCGGGCCGGGAGCCCGACGGCCCGCCGCCACCTCGCGCGCGAGGAAGCCGGGCAAATCGCGACGCGCCTGTGGCCGAACGCTCTGGCGTTCGATTGCCGGCGGCCCCTCGACCCGCCTGTTCGGCGCCGGCGCGGCCGCGACCGGCAACGGCCGCAGGCGGATTCGCGTCAGCTTCTCGATGTCGCGCAGATAGGGTCTCTCCTCCTCGCAGCAGAACGAGATTGCGGTGCCGGCGGCGCCGGCGCGCGCCGTCCGCCCGATGCGATGCACATAGTCTTCCGGCACGTTCGGCAGCTCGAAATTGACGACGTGCGAGACGCCTTCGACATCGATGCCGCGGGCGGCGATATCGGTCGCGACGAGTATGCGGGTACGGCCGGCGCGGAAGCCGGCGAGGGCGCGCTCGCGCTGCGGCTGCGATTTGTTGCCGTGGATCGCGTTCGCCTCGAGACCCGCCGCGCCCAGGTGCCGCGCTAGCCGGTCGGCGCCGTGCTTGGTCCGAGTGAAGACGAGGACCCGGGAGAGCGCCGGGTCGCGCAGCAAGCTCACGAGCAGATCCCGCTTCCGCTCGGCCGGCGCCAGCACGACGCCCTGATCGACCCGCTCGACGGTCGTCGCGACGGGAGCCACGGCGACGCTCGCCGGGTTGTCGAGGTATTCCTTGGCCAATTCGGCGATCGCCTTCGGCATCGTCGCGGAGAACAGCAGGGTCTGGCGCTGCCGCGGCAGCAGCCTGACGATCCGCTTCAGGGCATGGATGAAGCCGAGGTCGAGCATCCGGTCGGCTTCGTCGAGGACGAGGACCTGCACACTCGACAGACCGAGCGCCCGGCGGTCGATCAGGTCGATGAGGCGCCCCGGCGTGGCGACGAGGATGTCGACGCCCGAGGCGAGCTGCCGCTGTTGCGGCCCGAGCGGAACCCCGCCGAAGACGGTCGCCGTCGAAAACGGCAGATGACGGCCATAGGCGCGGAAGCGCTCGGCGATCTGGCTCGCCAATTCGCGGGTCGGTGCGAGGACGAGCACGCGGCAGCGATGCGGCGGGGTTTTCCCGGCGGCCAGGCGCAGGCGGTGCAGGATCGGCAGGGCGAAGGCGGCGGTCTTGCCGGTCCCGGTCTGCGCGATGCCGCAGAGGTCGCGGCCGGCGAGGACGGTGGGGATGGCCTGCGTCTGGATCGGGGTAGGCGTCGTGTAACCCTCGGCTGTGACCCCTCGCAGGATCGAGGCGTCGAGGCCGAAATCGGCAAAACTGGGCAAGATCGTTGTTCCTCTGGTTATTGTGCCCGAGAAGGCGCGCTGCGCCCGCCGCGGGACGATCGGGTCGGGAGACGACCCGCGTGACCAGGGCTGTCCGGATGTTGGCAGGGGATAAAGACCGGGCCCGGTTTCCGCCCGACGGCGGGACCACTCACGCGGGCTCGGTCACGTGGCTCCGCGGGGGAGCACGAACTCTGCGCCTCTCATATGCTCATGATGCCGACGCCTTGCAACCCACCATGCGCGCGGCTGCGGGGGCGCCGGGTTGACCGCCGCTATGCCGCCCGGTGCGGCGCACCGGAGGCCGCGGCTTCGCGCGGGCTATCCGCACCGGTTTTGTCGACCAGGCCGTACGTCTTCAGACCCAACGCGCGTGCGACGGCCTTTGCCCGCCGTTTGGCCTCTTCCTTGTCGGCGACGAGGAATACCGCCGGCGGCTCGGTCGGTTTGCCGTCGTCGCCGCGCTTCGAAATCGTCGCCGTCAGCCCGTCCGGGGTCTGTTCTAGCCTCAATCGCAAAAGCAAGCTTCTCTCCTCATGCAGAAAGGGGCCCGCTCTAGGCGGTCCCGTCGGCAGCGGGCGATCGCTCGCCCCTTGTTATCTGCTCTTCGGCGAGCAGCAGCCACGGCTCGCGGATGATCCGCGTCCGCCGCGCCCAGGGAATTCCGGTCGGACTGCTCGCCTCGTAAAGCGCTTGCCCAAGAGCCTCGATCGAGCGGCGCCGATCTGCCGCCTCTGCTTCAGTTGCCATGACCGATCTTTGTTGCCGCGGGATTGCTTCCGAATTCGCTTCAGAGTTTGCCGATACCGGGGACGAGCCAGGGGCGATGCGGTTGCTCGGGCGGCGTCGCGATGCCGCTGTCGGGAGCCTGCGGATCGGCAGCGGCCGCTTTGTTCACGAAGGAAGCGAGGTTTCGAGATCGCCGGGCCTCGACCCGCTTCTTGGGGCGCGGACCACCGCGAGAATTCAACAAAACCGGCATCGCAAAATCCTTTTCCGGTCGATCCCAAGACATGGTGACGGAATCGCAAATTTACAGCCATAAAAATTCTTGCTCGGTCCCGGTCGCATTTTTTGAGCTATTTTCCCATGGATGGGGTAACAATTGTTTTAGGCTGCGAAGGGCCGCACGATGATAAGATCGGCACGGCGCGATATCAATAAAGCCGAAATGCTGCCGCTGACTCGGAGAACGGCGCATCGCGAAAACCCGCTCCCTCGCAGCGATTGAGCAGGCGCCGCGCCGAGCGTTCGGACCCGCAGGCGAACCAGACAACGCGCATGGTTTTCGCGGCCCTCGGTGCGGTCCGCGGCCTTCGGTCCGGACGGCGAGACCGGACCGACAAACCCAAGAGGGATCCCGCCAATGCAGGTCTTCGTTCGCGACAACGACATCAATTCCGCCTTGCGGGTGCTGAAGAAGAAGATGCAGCGGGAGGGCACTTTCCGCGAGATGAAACGGCGCCGCGCCTACGAAAAGCCGTCGGAACGCCGGGCCCGCGAGAAGACGGAGGCGATCCGCCGGCACCACAAGATGCTGCGCAAGCGGTTCGACCGCGAAGGCTATTGACGAGAACCGCCGAGAGGCGGTCGCGGCGTTCCCGCCGCACGGCGAACCCCCGCTGCGATGCGGCCGATCGAGGCACAACAGGGCGCCCCGGCCGCCGGTTGACACGCCGCCTGCTTGAAAATCGGGCGGGTCGGCCTACCTCTTAGAGGTCAACTCCGTGGTTCGGCCTGCTCTCCCGAGCTCTCTCGAGCGCCGGACCTGCTCACCGTACCCCTCGAAGTTCGACCCGCCGCTCGCGCGAGCGGCGGCGTTTATTCTTGAAAGGACTACCTATGGCGAGCGGAACGGTGAAATGGTTCAACGCGCAAAAGGGTTACGGCTTCATCCAGCCCGACGACGGCTCGAAGGACGTGTTCGTCCACATCTCGGCTGTCGAACGAGCGGGCCTCAGCAATCTCCGCGAGGGCCAAAAGCTCAGCTATGAGATCGAACGAGGCCAGCAGGGCAAGACGTCCGCGGTGGCCCTTCGCGCCGAATAATCCTGGAATGCCCGGCGCCGCCTTGTCACGGCGGCGCCGGGCACGCTCGCCGGAGGCCCCATGTCGCCACACAAGTTTGCTGTCGGCCAGATCGTCAGATTCATGCCCGATCGCTACCAGGGCAATCTCAGAGAGGCGCGCTTCAAGATTGTGCGACTGCTCCCCGAAGCGGACCGCGCGCTCCAGTATCGCGTCAAGAGCCAAGGCGACGGGCACGAGCGCATCGTTCGGGAGGATCAACTCGCGCGATTGTGAATCGTCGCGTCTGCAAAAGGCGTTATTACGCGGGTACCGATGCCAAGGACACATCCCCACGCCGAAGCGAGCTATCGGGTGATCCCGCTTGGCGACGGGTCCTTCGGCGTCGAGGTCAGCATCCCGGAGAGCTACCCGACGACGGTCACGAGATTTGCCGGCGAAGCGGAGGCCGAGGCCTGGATCGCGCGGCATCGGGATCGCGTGAGCTCCGAGGGGCAATCCGGTCGCTGGTTTCGCAGGACAAGCCAACCCGGCCGCTAGGCGGCGACCAGCGGTGGCGCACCCTCCTCGAGACTTCCTCTCAGACGCTATCAGCGAGCAGAGCGATGCCGTTCAGACCAAATTACCGTTTCGAGCGTGCCGAGCGCGACCGCGCAAAAAAGGCGAAGAAAGAGGAAAGACTGAGGCGGCGGCAGGAGCGCGCCGCACCGCCGCGGGACGAAACTCCGCCGGATCAAACAGCGGAAAAGGAGCGCGGGGAATCCTGACCATCCGCCGCCGCGCCTGCACATCCGAGCACCAGCGCCCGTATGGGCCGCCCCCAATATCTCAGAGAGCTGGCAGAACGTTGCCGAGGTTTGGCTTGCCAAGTGTTCGACGACAAATTATGCAGAAGACCTCTCGAAATCACAGATGAATTCGAGCAGGACGCCGGACCCCGGAGAAACAGCGCGAAGGGAACTATAGGCAGGGGGATTGATGTTCGCCTGTTACTATGGCCGATCGAGAAGCATTTTTGCGCGAGAAGGCGGAGGCACTGCGAGCAATTGCTGCCGTGAGCCCGCGAATCGCGGCAGAACTGCGGCGGATCGCAGATGATTTGGAGCGGATCGCCGACTCGATCGCCGACGATCGCAGCAAACCGTAATCGGCGAGCGCCCGTCGCCGACCGTTTAGGACAATGCCAGGGCCTTTTCGCGCTGCCTGTCGCGGATTACATGGGCGGGCACGCGCGGCACGCGGGCGGCCGGCGCCGGCGGCGATACCCGCTGCGGCGCGCGCGCGATAACGAGGCCCTGCACATCGACCCCGGTGGCGCGCAACGCCCAGCCCATGCCCACGACCACCTCGTCGAAGACCCGCATGCAATCGGCGACATGGGCGCAGGTGTGGCCAAGGCGCAGCATCCAGACCGCCTCTTTCACCTGATCGTCGGACCATTCGGCCGGCGCCCGGAACCTCTCGCTCGCCATTCCACTCCCTCTCGGCGACCTGTTAACACGAGAATGTCGCGCCAAATTCCTGCCATCCGGTTAAAGCCGCGCAGGCGGGGCGCGACCGCCTTGGCGGGGCGCCACGCCGCGGCGATACTCGTCGCCCATGCATTCCATCTCGACGCTCGGCGCCCTCATCGACAGCATGCCTGCCGAGCGGCCGGCGC
Organism: Allostellaceae bacterium; assembly: GCA_035934195.1. Classification (GTDB taxonomy): domain Bacteria; phylum Pseudomonadota; class Alphaproteobacteria; order ATCC43930; family CGMCC-115725; genus AP-15. The sequence continues at coordinate 5,816 of DASYYD010000261.1, forward strand.
TCGTCGCCGGCGAGCGCGTCGTCAGCTTCGTCGCCCTCGCCGCCGAGAGCCGGCGCCTGGCGCGCGGGCTCGCCGCGCTCGGGCTCGGGCGCGGCGACCGTGTCGCCCTGTGGCTACCGAATGTTCCCGAATGGCTCGCGCTCTATTTCGTTCTCGCCCGCCTCGGGGCTGCCGCGGTGACGCTCAACACGCGCTTCAAGAGCGCCGAGATTGGCGACATCCTCGAGCGCGCCGGTTGCCGCGCGCTCGCCTTCGCCCCCGGCTTCCGGCATCGACTTCCCGGCGATCCTCGCCGGCGCGTTCGCGGTCGTCAGCAAGCTGGCCCTGCGCGAAAGCGGGAACCCGGAGCGGACGACGAGACGCTGCCCTGGACCCCCGCTCGCGCGGGGGCGACGATTTCCTATTCGTTTATCCTCGCCACAAATCGGCGAATTGCGTCGCGACGACCTCTTCGTAGGAGGGGTCGCCCTCGAGGATGCCGAGGTCGCGCGCGAAGGCGTTCATGCCGGCGACGAAATCGCGGCTGATCGCGGCCTCGTAATAAGGGAGATCACGGCGCACGATGTCGGCGATCAGCGCCGCCTCCTCGGCCGGGAAGAGCCGGCGCCCGACCTCGGCCGCGCGCGCGACATTCGCCCTCAGGGCCCGCTGCGTCTTGACGAGCGCGCGCACCGCGGCGGCGGCGACTTCCGGCTGCTGCTCGATCAGCCGGTCGGTCGCGGCGAGCGAGGACATCGTGTAATTGAAGGCGGCTTTCGGCCCGTCGCCACGGCGCACGTCGAGCACAATCGTGCCGACGCCGCGGCGCACCGCGACCTCGGTCCCCATGCCGTTCGCCCAAAAGCCGTCGAGCTTCTTCTCTTCGAGCGCCTTCGCGGCGCTGACCCCGAAATTGGGGATGTTCCCTGTGACCCCCGGCACCGGCATGATCGTCACGCGGTCGCGGGCGAGGTCGATGCCGGCCTCGGCGAGGAGCCGGCGCAGCCCCATCTCGACCCACGGCGCGGCGCCGATGCGGCGGCCGCGCACCGCCTCGACCTCGCCGCGCTTCGCGCCCAGGTCGCGGTGCAGCACGAGAAACCAGTACATGCCCTGCGCCTGCGCGCCGAGGAGCTTCGCGCCCTGCCACTCGGGGAAGGCGGCGAGCGCCGAATGCGCCGAGCCGCCGACGAATTCGATCTCGCCCGCGGCGAGCGCCCGGTAGGCGCGATCGACCGGGAAGATCAGCTCGAGCGCGACATCGAGCCCTTCCTCCTTGAAGAAGCCCAATTCGACCGCCGCCACTGCCGGGAAATAGGAGTTCGAGATCAGGTCGGGCACCGCCAGCTTCATCGCTACCCCCATCGCCTCGCAGCTGCGGATCTTATGCGATCGCTCGCAATGATATTCAACAGATATATAACGTTGATATTGATATTTTCCTGAAATTATACGTTGAAATCCGTTCGGCATCGCCGATATGACCTTGCGACCGGCTTTCGGCGGGAGAGCGAGATGAGCGAGCGCGGCGGGCATGTCGACTGGCGGGAGAACGGCGTCAAAGTGATCCCGGGCGACCGGCTCGACAGCAACACCGCCCAGACCCCCGGCATGGAGCGCGCCGCGGCGATCAACCTCGCCCGCGCCGGCGCGCAAAAACTATGGGCCGGCACCGTCAAGATCCACGCCAACGCCAAAACCGGGGCGCACCACCACGGCGCGCTCGAAAGCGTCATCTACGTCGTCAAGGGCCGGGCGCGGATGCGCTGGGGCGAGCGGCTCGAATACGTCGCCGAGGCGGGGCCGGGCGACTTCATCTATGTGCCGCCCTATGTGCCGCACCAGGAGATCAACGCCTCGACCGAAGAGCCGCTCGAATGCGTGCTGGTGCGCAGCGACAACGAGGCGGTCGTCGTCAACCTCGACATCGAGCCCGTCGAGCGCCCGCAAGAGGTACGCTGGATCGACCCGATCCACCAGCACGCCTAGCCCCGTCATTGCGAGGCGCGCCGCGCCGCGGCAATCGCGGCGGGATTGCTTTGCTGCGCTCGCAATGACAGGCTGCTCAGGGCCTGAGGCGGAGGGCGGCATGAGCGCGGCAGGGGCGACGGCGAGCGTTACGCTCGGGACGGCGACGCCCGGCGGCGGCTTCCCGCTTTATGGCGGCGTCGTCGCCGAGACGATAGGCGCGGTCGATCCCTCGCTCCGTGTCGAGGCGAAGAACACCAAGGGCAGCACCGAGAACGTGCGGCTGCTCGAGGTGGGCGCGCTCGACATCGCGCTGGTGCAGGGCGAGGTCGCCTATGAGGCGCTTCTCGGCATCGGCCGGCCGGCCTCGAGCTTGAAGATCCTGTGGGCCATGTATTCGACCGCCGGCATGTTCGTCGTGCGCGCCGACGGCCCCTATCGCCGGATCGCCGACCTCGTCGGCAAGCGGGTGGCGTTCGGCGCCAAAGGCTCGGGTCTCGTCATCCTGTCGCGCTATGTCCTCGACGGGCTCGGGCTCGACCAGGACCGCGATTTCGAGGCGGTCTATCTCGACCGCGCCGGCGACGGCCCGGCGATGGTCATCGACGGACGGGCGGCGGCGTTGTGGGGCGGCGGCGTCGGCTGGCCGGGGTTCACGGCAGTCGCCGAGGCGGGCGGGCGTTTCATTGCCCCCGACGCGCAGGAACGCCCGCGCATCCGGCAAAAGCACGCCTTTCTCAAAGAGCTGAGCGTCGCCGCCGGCAGCTATCCCGGCCAGGAGGCGGCGATCGATTCGGTCGGCTCGTGGAGCTTCATCCTCACAAAGCCGGGCCTCGGCGGCGATCTCGCCTACCGCCTCGCCGGCGCCTTGCACAAGGGCGAAGCGAGCCTTGCCGCTCGGCTGCCGCAGGCGTGCGAGAGTACGGCCGCGAACACGCTCGCGGCCGCCCCGGCGCCAGGGCTGATCCATCCCGGAGTCTTGCGCTACCTTAGGGAAATCGGCCTAATCGCCGCCTGAGAAGGCTGCGGGGTGCACGGCATGGCGGGTTTGCATGACCCGATCGAGGGGAAGAGCGCGTGGGTCGGGGCCGAGCTGAGCCGCGATGATTATCGCGTGCCGCTGACCCTGGTCTGCCGCGAGGAGATCCTGCGCCTCGCCGAGGAGTTGTGCGCCTTCCCGCTGCCGACGATCGTCCTCGACCCGCGCGAGTTCGAATTGCCGGCCTGCCGCGCGATGATGCGCGAGGTGCGGTGGATCCTCGATGCGGGGGTCCGCTTCGCCGTCGCCGGGCCGCTGCCGCTCGGCGAGGTCGGCGTCGAGGCGGCGACCCAAATCTATTGGCTGCTCGCCGGCATGCTCGCCCGCCCGGTCGCGCAAAAGCTCGACGGCACGCTCCTCTACGATGTCGAGGATACGGGCCAAGAGGCCCTTCCCGGATCGGGCGTCCGCCCCGACAAGACCAACATCGAGATCCGCTTTCACAACGACAACGCCTACAACTTGACGCCGCCCGACTATGTCGGCCTCCTTTCGATCCGCGCCGCCGCTGAAGGGGGCAGGAGCCGGGTCGCCAGTTTTCACACCGCGCACAACCGCTTTGCCGCCCGCCATCCGGAATTGCTGCCGCGCTTCTACGAGCCCTTCTGGTTCGATCGCCAGCGCGAGTTCCTGCCCGGCGAGAGCCCGATCTTCGCCGCCCCCGTCTTCGAGCGCGCGGGTGAAGTGAAGGCGCGCTTCAGCGCCCACCAGATCCGGGGCGGCTACGCGCTCAAGGGCGAGCCGATCGATAATCGCGGCGCCGCCGCGGTCGAGGCGCTGTTGCGGATTTTCGAGGAGAAGGACCTCGCGGTCGATTTCGATCTCGAGCCCGGCGAAATGCAATTCGTCGACAACCGTGCGGTCGGCCACAGCCGCACCGCCTTCCTCGACGATCCCGACCCGATGCGGCGGCGGCGCCTCGTGCGCCTGTGGCTGCGCGATCATGGCCGGCGCGCCTATCCCGGCTGAAGGAATTGCGATGAGCCCGACATCGGCCGCCAATATCGACATCGCTGCCGCCCTCGCCGAGGCGGAGGAGCGCTACCGCGCGCGCCACCCGCAGAGCCTGGCCCTGCACCACGCCGCCGCGGCGGTGATGCCGGGCGGCAACACCCGCTCCTCGCTCTTTGTCGAGCCGTTCCCGCTCGCGATGACGAAGGGCGAGGGGGCGCATCTGTGGGATGCCGACGGCCACGAATACGTCGATTTCCTTTCCGAGTTCACCGCCGGCCTCTACGGCCATTCGCACCCCGTGATCCGCCGCGCGATCGAGGAGGCGCTGGGGCTCGGGCTCAATTTCGGCGCCCACAACCGGCTCGAGGCGCAGTTCGCCGAGGCGCTGTGCGCGCGCTTTCCCTCGCTCGACCTGGTGCGCTTCACCAATTCCGGCACCGAAGCCAACCTGATGGCCTTGTCGGCGGCGCGCGCCATCACCGGCCGCGCGAAGATCCTCGTCTTCTCGGGCGGCTACCACGGCGGAGTCTTTTATTTCCGCGGCAAGGGGAACCCGATCAACGCCCCCTTCGACTTCCTCGTCGGCCGCTACAACGATCTCGGCCATGTCGAGGCGCTCGTCGCCCCGCACCGCGCCGATCTGGCGGCGATCATCATCGAGCCGATGCTGGGGGGCGGCGGCTGCATCCCGGCCGAGCGCGGCTTCCTCGCTGGATTGCGGCGGCTCGCGGACGAGGCGGGCGCGGTGCTGATCTTCGACGAGGTGATGACCTCGCGCCTCGCGCCGGGCGGGCTGCAGGAAGCGCACGGAATCCTCCCCGACCTGACGACGCTCGGCAAGTATCTGGGCGGCGGCATGAGCTTCGGCGCCTTCGGCGGCCGCGCCCCTCTGATGGAGCGCTTCGACCCGCGCCGGGCGGATGCGCTGCAGCACGCCGGCACCTTCAACAACAACGTCCTGACGATGGCGGCCGGGCTCGCCGGGCTGACGCAGGTCTATACGCCGGAGCGCGCCCGCGCCCTCAACGCCTGGGGCGACGGGCTCATCGGCCGGCTCAACGCGGTGGCGCGCCGGCACGGCCTCGGCATGCAGTTCACCGGCCGGGGCTCGATGTTCTCGGTGCACATGACGGCGGCCCCGATCCGCTCGGCCGAGGACGCGGGCGAGGGCGAGCCGCGGCTGCGCGACCTTTTCTATTTCGACCTCGTCGAGCGCGGCATCTGGTTTGCCAAACGCGGCATGTTCGCCCTCTCGATCGCCCTCGACGAGGCGGACGGCGATCGGCTCCTCGCCGCGGCCGAGGAATTCGCCGAGACGCGCGCGCCGCTCTTTGCGCGTCCCGCCGCCGCCTGAGCCGGTGCCCTCAGCGCGCGGGCGGAAAGGGCTTGCCGAGCGCCCGCGGCGGCCGGGCGGCGCCGACGAAGCCGGCGAGGACGGCGACCGTCACGACATAGGGCAAGGCCTCGATCAGCTCGACCGGCAACGCGCCGAGGCCGGGGACGAGGAGGCCTTCGAGCCGGGTCGCGAGCGCGTCGGCGGCGGCGAAGAGAAGACAGGCGGCGAGCACCGGCCAGGGTTGCCATTTGCCGAAGATCAATGCCGCCAACGCGAGGTAGCCGCGCCCGGCGCTCATGTCGCGCAGAAAGCCGT
>DASYYD010000307.1:0-16473 GCA_035934195.1 Allostellaceae bacterium
GGCTTGTTGAAGCCGTAGCCGGCGAATTTCGCCATCTGGTCGAAGATGTGGTCGGCGCGCGCCCGCTCGACGCCCCGCGCCAGCGCGCCCGAGACGAAGGCCTGGCGTTGCGCGTCCATCTCCGACTGGATCTTCTTGCCCATCGCGCGGCGTAAGAGATCGGCGGCGCCGAGACTGTAGCCGGCGAGCACCTGGGCGATCTGCATGACCTGTTCCTGGTAGGTCATCACCCCGTAGGTTTCCTTCAGAATCCCTTCGATCGCGGGGTGCAGATAGTCGGGCTTCTCTTCGCCGTGCTTGACCGCGATGTAGCGCGGGATGTTCTCCATCGGCCCGGGACGGTAGAGCGCGTTGGCGGCGACGATGTCCTCGAAGCGGTCCGGCCGCAGCTTTTTCAGCATGTCGCGGGTGCCGGCGCCTTCCACCTGGAACACGCCGACCGTGTCGCCGCGGCTCAAAAGCTCGTAGGTCGGCGGGTCGTCGAGCGGCAGGCTGGCGAGGTCGAGAGCGATCCCCCGGCGCGCCAGGAGCTCCAGCGCGCGGGCGAGCACGGTCAAGGTCTTCAAGCCGAGGAAGTCGAATTTGACGAGGCCCGCCGGCTCGACCCATTTCATGTTGAACTGCGTCACCGGCATGTCGGAGCGCGGATCGCGGTAGAGCGGCACCAGTTCGGCGAGCGGCCGGTCGCCGATAACGACGCCCGCGGCATGCGTCGAGGCATGCCGGTAGAGCCCCTCCAGTTTCAACGCGATGGCGATGAGCCGGCCGACTGCCTCGTCGCTGTCGCGCTGCTGCTGCAGCAACGGCTCGCCGGCGATTGCGTCCGCCAGGCTGACCGGGTGCGCCGGGTTGTTCGGCACCAGCTTGCAGAGGCGATCGACCTGGCCATAGGGCAGGCCCAGCACGCGGCCAACATCGCGCAACACCGCGCGCGCCTGCAATTTGCCGAAGGTGATGATCTGGGCGACCCGGTCGCGGCCGTATTTCTGCTGCACGTAGCGGATCACCTCGTCGCGCCGGTCCTGGCAGAAATCGATGTCGAAATCGGGCATCGACACGCGTTCGGGGTTGAGAAAGCGCTCGAAGAGGAGGCCGAAGCGCAGCGGATCGAGATCCGTGATGGTGAGCGCCCAGGCGACGACCGATCCCGCACCCGAGCCGCGCCCCGGCCCGACCGGGATGCCCTGCCGCTTCGCCCACTGGATGAAGTCGGCGACGATCAGGAAATAGCCGGCAAAACCCATCTCGATGATCGTCCGCAGCTCGTATTCGAGCCGGTCGCAATAGGGGCGCGAGGCCGCCTCGTCGAGGCCGAGGGGAGAAAGCCGCGCCTCGAGCCCCGCCGTCGCGGCGCGGCGCAATGCCGTCTCCTCGTCGATGCCGTCCCCGGCCGGGAAGGCCGGCAGGATCGGCTGGCGCGCCTGCGGGATGAAGGCGCAGCGCCGTGCGATGACGAGCGTGTTGTCGCAAGCTTCCGGCAAATCGGCGAAGGCGGCGCGCATTTCCGAGGCCGGGCGGAAATAATGCAGCGGCGTCAGGCGCCGGCGGTCGCTGTCGGCGACGACGGTGCCGCCGGCGATGCACAAGAGCGCATCGTGCGCCTCGTAGAACCCGCGATCGGGGAAATAGGCGTCGTTGGTCGCGACGAGCGGCAGATCGAGCCGATAGGCGAGATCGACGAGCCCCGCTTCCGAGCGTTCCTCTTCGGGCAGCCCGTGGCGCATCAGCTCGACATAAAGCCGGTTCGGAAAAGCCTCGGCCAATTGCGCCAACAATGCTTCGGCCGCCTCGCCCTGGCTTTCCGCGAGCAGCCGGCCGACCGGCCCCTTCGTGCCGGTGAGGCACAATAGTCCCTCGCCCGCGCCGGCGAGGTCGGCGAGCGCCACCGCCGGGTCAGCGCCGGGCTCGCCTGCCAGATACGACCGGCTGACGAGCGCGAGCAGGTTGCGGTAGCCGGCCTCGCTCTGCACCAGCAGCACGATTCGGTCCGGCTCGGCCGGCCCGCGCCCGTTGCGGCCGCCCTCCTCCGCCGGGCTCTTCGACAGCGCCAGCTCGCAGCCGACAATCGGCTGGATGCCGGCGGCGGCGCAGGCGGCGGCGAATTCGAGGGTGCCGAACAGGTTGCCGGTGTCGGTTATCGCGACCGCCGGCATATGTTCGGCGCGGCACAGCGCGGCGAGCTCCTTGATCCGGATCGCCCCGGCCGAGAGCGAGTAGGGGGAGTGGACGCGCAGATGCACGAAATCGGCAAGCGGCATGCGGCGAGCATCGCACGCCGAGGGCTGCCGAATCAGCCCCCTTCGCGACGGCAAGGAATCCCGCCGCACAGAAGCGGGCGAGGTGCCGCCGCGCTTGCGCCGGCCCCGGCAATGCGGAAAGAATCGCGCCGCAAAGGAGACGCCATGAAGATCGGAATTTTTCTGACGAGCCAGCACCCGCCGGGCAGCGACATGGTCGCCAACCTCGAAGGCCAGTACGCGATGGCACGCCTCGCGCGCGACCGCGGCTGGGACGCGGTCGGCACCGGCCAGCACTATCTGAGCGAAGGGGTGAGCCAGCCGCAGCTGGTGCCGTTCCTCGCGCGGCTCGCCGCCGAGGCGGGCGAGATGACCGGCATCGCCGGGGTCGTGCTGATCCCGCTGCACAACCCGGTGGAGCTGGCCGAGCACATCGCCTCGCTCGACATGATCTGGCGCGGCAATTTCATATTCGGCGTCGGGCTCGGCTACCGCGACGTCGAGTTCGACGCTTTCGGCGTCCCGAAGGGGCAGCGCGTCCACCGCTTCGAGGAAGTCCTCGACACAGTGCGGGGCCTCCTGTCCGGCGAAAAGGTCAGCCTCGACACGCCCTATTGCAAGCTGTCGGATGCGGTCCTGACGGCGCGCCCGGTGCAAACCCCGCATCCGCCGATCTGGATCGCCGCCGACGGCGACAAGGCGGTGCTGCGGGCGGCCCGGCTCGGCGACGCCTGGATCGTCAACCCGCACGCCACGATCGCGACGCTCAAACGCCAGATGACGCTCTACCGCGAGGAATGCCGGCGGGTCGGCAAGCCCTTTCCGACGGTGCTGCCGCTCTTACGCGAGATTTTCTGCGCCAAGGACCAGAAGACGGCGCTCGCCATGGCCGGCCCCTATCTCGCCGAGAAATACCGGACCTACGCCAATTGGGGCCAGGATTCGGCGCTGCCGGGCGAGGAGTCCTTCCGCCAGCCGCTCGAAGCCCTGCTGCAAGACCGGTTCGTCATCGGCAGCCCCGAAGAATGCTTCGAGCAGCTACGGCCATGCTGGCAAGAGATCGGTGCCAACTACCTGATTTTCCGTACGCATTGGAGCGGCATGCCGGCCGGCCACGCGCTTTCGAGCATGCGCCTCATCAGCGACGAGCTGCTGCCGGAACTGCGCCGGCTCTCGCCGAAGCCGGGCGCCGATCCCGCGCAATATTGACGGTTTTTTAACTTTTCCCCAACTATATACTACCAGGGATAGTCGGATCGGGCGACTTCGCCGTACCGGGGGTAAAGCATGTTGCTCAGGTGGCTGCAATCGACCAGCGGCGCCCTGTCAATCCGGTACAAACTGCTGGCGATCGCGATGGCGACGAGCGCGCTGTCGCTCTTCGTGCTCTCCGCCGCCTTCATCGCCTACCATACTTCGGTCGCCCGCAGCTCCCTGGAACGCGAGTTGCGGACGGCGGAGGAGGTGATCGGCCGCAACAGCACCGCCGCCGTGCTCTTTGGCGACCGCAAAGCGGCGCAAGAGATGCTCGACGCGCTCAAGGTCCGGCCGGACATCCTGCACGCGCAACTCGTCAACGATGCCGGCCAGGTGCTCGCCGCAATCGGAAAGGCGCCACCTGAAGGCGCGGCGCGGCAAAACCTTATCAATGTCGTCGAGCCGATCGACAACAACGGCGGCCGCATCGGCTTCATCAGCATTTGGGCGAATTTCGACCGGCTCGCGCAAGAGCGGCGCGCTTTCCTTCTGGTGGCGCTGCTCGCGGTCATGGTCGCCGGCCTTGCCGGCTTCGCGCTGTCGACACGGCTGCAGCGGATCATCTCGATCCCGCTGCGCCATCTCGCCGGCGTGATGCGGCAGGTCTCGGACAACAAGGATTACGGTCTGAGGGCCCGGCGCACGACCAATGACGAGCTGGGCGTGCTGATCGACGGGTTCAACGGCATGCTGAGCGAGATCGAGCGCCAGCACCGCGAGCTGGAGCGCTACCGGACGACGCTCGAGGAGCTGGTGGCGGAACGGACGGCGGCCTTGTCTAAAAGCAATGAAGATTTGCACCAGACAATCGATCAATTGCAAGAAGCAAAACTCCAAGCAGAGGCGGCAAGCCGCGCCAAATCCGAATTTTTGGCCAATATGAGTCATGAATTGCGTACTCCCCTCAATGCCATAATCGGGTTTTCCGATATGATGCAATCGGGAGTCCTCGGCGACATCGAAAATAAAAGCTACAAGGGCTACATAGAAGACATTCACTTCAGCGGGGTCCATTTACTGGAGATCATCAACGACATATTGGACATCGCCCGTCTCGAAGCCGGCAAGATCGAGTTGAAGGAAGAGAGCGTCGCGGTCGGCGAGGTGATGCGGGACGCGCTGCGGCTGACTGCGCCACAGGCTGCCGAGGGCAAGGTGGGGTTGCTGGCTCTACCCGATCCGGACAAGCTGCCTCTTCTCTATTGCGACAGGGTGCGGCTGCGCCAGGCGCTGTTGAACGTGCTGTCGAACGCCGTGAAGTTCACCGAGCCGGGCGGCCGGGTCGAGGTGGGCATCGAAGTGGCCGATACCTTGACCTTCGTCATCAAGGATACCGGCATCGGCATCAAGCCCGAGGACATGCCGCGCGTGCTCACGCGATTTGGCCAGGTCGAATCGGCCTACTCGCGCAATCACTCAGGGATCGGGCTCGGGCTGGCGCTGACAAAGGCGCTGGTCGAGCAGCATGGAGGGGCTCTCTCGCTCGGCAGCGTGCCGAAAGTGGGTACGACCGTGCGTCTGACGTTTCCCGCGGCGCGCGTCGGGCGCGGCAGCGGGCTGAAACCGGTGCCGATGCTCGCCACGACCTGAGGGCGAGGGGCTGCCGCCGGACATTGGGGGGGAGGGGACGCGATGGCGCGCAGGGGATGGCGCTGGGTCGGCGCCGCGGCAATCGCCGCGGGGCTCGTTCTCGCGGCTCGACCGGCGTCGGCGGATACCGAGGACTTCACCAAGATGTCCTTGGAACAGCTGATGCAGGTCAAGGTGACGACGGCGACGAAGGCGCCGCAGCCGTGGTTTTCGACGGCGGCCGCCGTCTTCGTGATCACCGAGGAGGACATCCGCCGCTCGGGCGCGACCAACATCCCCGAGCTGCTGCGGATGGTCCCCGGCCTCGACGTGGCGCAACTCAACGCCCACACCTGGGCGATCACCGCCCGCGGCTTCAACGGCGTCTACGCCAACAAGCTGTTGGTGCTGATCGACGGACGCAGCGTCTATACGCCGCTCTATTCCGGGGTGCAGTGGGACCTGCAGGACCTGATGCTCGAGGATATCGACCGCATCGAGGTGATCCGTGGCCCGGGTGGCACGCTGTGGGGCGCGAACGCCTTCAACGGGGTCATCAACATCATCACGAAGAGCGCCAAAGATACGCAAGGCGGGCTCGCCACGGCACGCGGCGGCAACGAGGATGCGGGCGGCGCCGCTCGCTATGGCGGAATGATCGGCAGCGACACGGCCTACCGCGGCTTCGGCAAGATCGACTACCATGCTGCGGATACGGCCGCCGGCGGCGGCACGGCCTTCGACCAGTATGTTTATGGGCGGGCCGGGTTCCGCGTCGACTCGACGCCGACCCCCGACCTTGGGCTGATGTTCGAGGGCGGCGCCACGCACGACGTCGAGGGCGACATTTTCCAGCGGCTGACCCCGACCCCACCGTTTCCGAGCTTTATCGAGCAGGCTGAAACGCCGGTGACCGCAGCCTATCTGCTCGGCCGCGCCAACAAGGCAGTCGCGGCGGGCGAAGAGTGGCAGTTGCAGAGCTATTTCGACTGGACCGACCGGGCCCAGGCGATCCTTACCGAAAGGCGCTTCACCTGGGACGCCGAGCTGCAGCACCGCTCGACCCCGTGGCCCGACCATCAACTGATCTGGGGCGGCGGGACGCGCGTCACCAGCGACTGGACGCAAGGCACCTTCGACGTTTCCCTGATGCCGTCGGAGGACACCGAATATCTGGTCAATCTATTCGCGCAAGACGAATGGACGCCTCTACCGAAGGTCTTGACCTTGACTTTCGGCTCGAAATTCGAATACGTTAATTGGAGCGGCTTCGACGTGCAGCCCAACATTCGCGCGATGTGGCATCCGACGCTGGACCAGGCGGTCTGGGCGGCAGTCTCGCGAGCGGTGCGCACCCCGTCGCGGGCCGAGCGAGACCTCGATTTCAATTACCAAGTCCTGAACCCGCCCTTTGCCCCGGCCCCGACGCTAATCACAGTGTTCGGCAACCCGCAGATGGTCTCCGAGAAAGTCATCGCGTACGAGCTGGGCTATCGCTGGCAACCGACCCCGAAAGCCAGCGTCGACCTCGCCAGCTTCTACAACCACTACACCGATCTTGCGACCGTCGATGAGGTGCCGCAGGCGGTTACTTTTCTACCGGGCGGCTTCCTTAACCTACCCGTGCAATTTCATAACGAGGCGCATGGGCATGCCTATGGCGCCGAATTTGCCGGCAACTGGCAGCCGGCGCCCTGGGTCAATCTGAAGAGCGGCTACACCTATCAGCTGACGAAACTGACGCTCGAGCCAGGCGCCACCGATTCGACCGAGATCGCCTATCAGAACAGCATCCCGAAGACCAAGATCTACGCCCGCGCCTCGTTCAACCTGAGCCGCACGGTGGCGCTCGACTTCAACGCGCGCTATGTCGGCCGGCTGCCGCTTGGGGAAGCGAATAATCCGCTGCTGCCGATTACCGACGTGAGCAGCTACTGGGCGTTCGATGCGCGGCTCGGCTGGCAGGCGACCCCCACCTTGCTGCTCGAATTGATCGGCCAGAATTTGAACCGCGCGCAACATATCGAATTCCAGAGCTTCGGTCCGACGCGCGCCGCCACCGCCGAGATCCCGCGCTCGGTGTTTCTCCGCCTGACCGCCAAATTCTGAGCGCCGAGCCCCAGCGATTATGAAATTGCGTACGGTCCTCAGATCGGCCTGGGCGTTGGCGGCGGTACTTGCCTGCGCGCTGCCCGCGCAGGCGCAGAACGCGGCCGGTCGCGAAGCGGCGATCAAGGCCGCCTTCCTCTACAATTTCGCGAAATTCACCGAGTGGGCGGATCACCGGTTCGGCGGCGAGAGCGACCCCGCCGTGTTTTGCGTCGGCGCCGACAGCCCCATGCGGCCCGCCATCTCAGCCCTGCAAGGGCAATTGATCCGCTCGCACCCGATCGAGGTGATGGCGATCGTTCCCGGCTCCCGCCTCTCGCCTTGCCATGTGCTCTTCGTCGACGACACGCTCCCCGGCGCCATCCGCCGGCGGCTCGAGGGACATGAGGTGCGCGGGGTCCTGACCGTCTCCGACCTGCCGAACTTCGCCCGATCGGGCGGCGATATCGGCCTCTATTACGAGAGCAACCACCTGCGCTTCGAGATCAACATCGGCACCGCGGGCAAAGGCGGCATCACCTTCAGCTCCAAGCTGTTGCAGCTCGCCGTGGTCATCGGCCGGCTGTCGAGCCGTCAGCCGGCATCCCTGTTTGCCGACATCGCCGACCTCTTTGCGGGATAGCTACAACCGCGCCTTCAGAAACTCCCCGATCCGCTCCCAGGCGAGGTTGGCGGCGCCGACGTCATAGGCTTGGCTGCGCTCGTTGGCGAAAGCGTGCGCGGCGTCGTAGCGGTAGATCTCGTGCCGCACGCCCGCTTCCTTAAGCGTCTTTTCGAGATCGTTGACGGCGGCCGGCGTACACCAGTCGTCCTGGTTGGCGAAGTGGCCCTGCAGCGGGATGCGGATCTTCGCCGGGTCGGCGAAATCCCGCGGCGGAATGCCGTAAAGACACACCCCGGCCGCTAGTTCCGGGATGTGCACGGCGGCGGCGATCGTCAACGCCCCGCCCATGCAGAACCCCATCACCGCGACCTTGCCGCTATTCTGCTTCAGGTGCTGCGCCGCGCCGCGCAGGTCCTGGTGCGTCGCGTCGGGGAAATTGAGCCCCGACATCAGGTGGTTGGCTTCGTCCGGGACGCTTGTCAGCCGACCCTTGTAGAGGTCGGGGGCGAGCGCGTTGCAGCCGGCGCGGGCGAAGCGGTCGGCGACGCCGCAGATCTGGTCGTTGAGGCCCCACCATTCCTGGATGACGACGACGCCCGGCCGGCCCGCGCCGGCGCTCGCCAGATAGCCCCGCGTCCTGCCGCCGTCCGGCCGCGAAAACTCGATCATCGCTCCCATCGCTGTCTCCTCCCGGGTTGTCGAACGCACCGGCTCAGGCAAAAGCCGGCATCACCTCGCGCGCAAACAAGTCGATCGATTGCCGCGCCTCCTCGAAACCGATATTGCCGAAGGCGAAATCGCAAACGAAATAGCTGGCGGATGACGCCTCTATCACCTCGGCGACGTAGTCGCGCACCCGCTCCGGCGGGCCGGCGATCGCATGCCCGTGCGCCTCGAGCGCGTCCCATTCTTGCGGCAGCGAATCCTTGAGCGGGAACGGCACGTCGTATTTCGCCCACAGCAGCTCCATGTGCCGGCGCCACGGGCGGTAGGCGCGCCGCGCGATGCCGCGCGCCTCAGCCTCGCGCTCGGCGACGACGATGTGGCGGTTGACGCCGAGGAGCGGCAGATCCGCCTCGCGCCGCCCGAGCTTCTTCCATTCCGCCCGGTAGAGGTCGAGTATCCCGCGCGCCGCCTTGGTGTCGCGCAGCGTGACGATATGGGCGCCGCGCTCGGCCGCCCAGGGGATGCTGTCGGGCCGGCTGGTGCCGTACCACAGCTCGGGATAGGGCTTTTGCAGCGGCTTCATCGGGATCGGTACGCGGTCGAAATCGTAGTATTTGCCGTGATAGGTCAGTTCGTCCTCGGTGAGCCCGAGGCGGATCACCTCGAAGGCCTCGCGGAAGCGCTCGGCCCCGGTCGCGAAATCGACGCCGTAGAAGCCGACCTCGACCGGCGAGATGCCGCGCCCGACGCCGTAGAGAAAGCGCCCGCCGCTCATCTGGTCGAGCATGCACACTTCGTCGATGAGACGCAGCGGGTGATAGAGCGGCAAGAGATAAACCATCGGCCCGAATTTGAGCCGCGTCGTGCGCTGCGCGACGGCGGCGAGAAAGATGCCGGGCGAGGGCGCGTAGCCCAAAGGCGTGTTGTGGTGCTCGGCCAGGTGATAGCCGTAGAAGCCGGCGCGGTCGTAGGCCTCGATCAGCTCGAGCCGCTCCTCGAAATGCCGCTGGAGCGGCCGGCCGCTGTCGTCGAGGTGGTCGAAAATCCCAAAACGCATCGCCGCTTTCTCCCCGAGCTTCAAATTTGCATGGCGCCAAGTTGAGCGAGCACATTCAGACGGTCCCAGGTGGCCCAGGATTCAACGATTTTGCCGTCCGGAAGACGGAATATGAAGATCTCGGCTTCGCTCAACGCCTTGCCAGTCGGGACGAGCGTACGAGATCCGAGCTTGAACACGCCGGTGTGAGTGCCCGTGAATGTTACCCTGGCGGCGACCAGATCGTCTTCGGCGATCAATGCCCCGATTTGGTCCTGGATGTCGGGAAATCCGGTGCGCCAAATCTGCATGAGCTGGCGCATCGCGCCGGGCCCAAATGGCCAATCCGCGGCCCCGCCGTGGTGAATATTGTCGACGGATACGTAATCATCCAGTTCGGCGACCCGGTTCTCATTCCACGCCTCCTCCAGGAACCTGCGCACAACGGCTTTGCCCTGATCTGTGGACACGGCAATTCCTCCCTGTCTCGTTCCCCGTATCCTACGTCCCAGCCAGCATCGCGTCGGCGATCTTTTCCGCGGTCATCAGCGTCGGGAAATTGGTGTTGGCGCAAGGCACCGCCGGAAAGAGCGAGGCGTCGACGACGCGCAAGGCGCTGACGCCACGAACCCTGCCCTCGCTGTCGGTGACCGCCATCGGGTCGTTCTCGGCCCCCATGCGGCAGGTGCAGGAGGCATGCCACACGCCGATCGCCGCCTTGCGGATGAAGTCTTCGAGGGCCTCGTCGTCGCGCATCAGTTGGTCGAAGCGGTAGCCCTCGACGATGAACCGGTCGATCATCATCTGCCGCAGCCACGCCGGGCCGTCGAGCAGTTTGGCGATAAGGTCGGTGATGCGCTTGTTCTTCTGGTTGACGACGCCGATCTTGCGCACCCGTTCGCTGTAGCTCGCCGGGAACGGGTCGCTGGTGGCTTCCTTGAGGGCGGCGCTCAGCTGCATCGCGCCGAGGCGGTGGAAGGCGTCCATCAGCCGTTCGAGGTCGCGCCGGTCGGAGAGGAGGTTGAATTCGACGACCGGCTCGATCCTGGGGTCGGCAGACGCGAGCCGCACCTGGCCCGTCTCGGAAAACGTCTTGTAGACGGCAGCCAAGAGCGAGGCGATCTGCTCGCCGACCGCATGCCAGGCGGATTTGCTCACCCCCGCGACGAACATGTCGCCTTTCGGCGCGCCGCCGATCTCCGAGGAATAGCGCAATGCCAGGAGAATGTGCCGGCGCGTCAGCTCGCCGAGCCGCGCCTCCTTCCTGATGAAGGAGGAGACCGAGATCGAGGGGTGGTCCATCAGCCGCTGGCCGACGCCGGGGACGTGCGCGACGACCGCGATGCCGAGATCCTTCAGATCGCCGGCCGGCCCGATCCCGGCGCGCAGCAGATGCGCCGGCGAATGGATGGCGCCCGAACAGACGATGACCTCGCCACCGCCGGAGTTGACGCGGAACTCGGTTTCCTTGCCTTGGACGAGCGCCTTGACGCCGACGCAGCGCGTCCCCTCGAAGAGGAGCCTCCCCACCTGGGTTTGCGCCGAAATCGTCAGGTTCTCGCGCAGGCGCGTGCCGGGGTCGAGATAGCCGATCGCTGCCGAGACGCGGCGGTCGTAGAGGTTTGAGATGGTGATCGGGAAATAGCCGTCCTTGAACTCGCCGTTCTGGTCGAGGATGAACTCGAATCCGGCTTCCTCGAAGGCCTTGGCGACCGCCTTCGCGTGCCCGTTCCACATGTCGGGGAAGATGCGGCGGACCGGGATGCGGCCATCCTTGCCATGCCAGGGGCCGTCGAAATCCATGTCGCGCTCGACCCTCTTGAAATACGGCAGCACCTTCTCCCAATTCCAACCCGACGCGCCGCGCGCCTCCCATTCGTCGTAGTCGGAGGGCGCCCCGCGGTTGGCGAGCTGGCCGTTGATCGAGGAGCCGCCGCCCATCACCCGCGCCTGCTCGTATTTGCGCAAAGGCGGGCGGTTTTCCTGCGGCCGGTTGTGCGAGACGACTTCCGTGTGGACCTTCAATTCGGTCCAGTGAAAGCGCGGATCAAAATAGGCCGTGCCGGGATAGCTGTCGAGGATCTCGGGCGGCACGCGCCCATGCGGGGTGTCCTGCCCCGCCTCGCACAAGAGCACCCGGTTGCCGCTCTTCGCCGACAGCCGATGCGCCATGACGGAACCGGCCGAACCGCCGCCGACGATGATGTAGTCGTAGCTCATTGCCTTCCTCTCGCCCCCGCCCCTTCGCGACTTTCTCCGCAGCTTGATGTAATGCAGCCCGCAAGGGCCCGGTCAAGAGAGCGAGGAGCAAACGAGGATGCCCACCCCCGCAGCGGAAATTCCGACCGAGGAGCGCTGGTTTGAGGATTATCCGGCGGGCGAGGTCTTCACCTCGCGGGAGATCGCCGTCGGCGAAGCAGAGATCCTCGGCTTCGCCCGCCGTTTCGACCCGCAGCCGATGCATGTCGATCCCGCAGCCGCGGGCGAGGGCCGCTTCGGCGGCCTCATCGCCAGCGGCTGGCACACCGCGGCATTGACGATGAGCCTCATCGTCGAAAGCTTTCTGTCGAAGCGCGCGAGCCTCGCCTCGCCCGGCATCGACGAATTGCGCTGGGCGAGGCCGGTGCGGCCCGGCGACCGTCTGCATATCCGCGCCACCGTAGTCGAGGCGCGGCGCTCGCGCTCGAACCCGCGGCAGGGCGTCGTCAGGAGCTTTGTCGAAGTCATCAACCAGGAGGGTGAAACCGTGATGACGATGCGGCCGGTCAACCTGCTCGCCTGCCGAACGCCGGGAGAAGCGGGGTGAGGCTCGGCATCGTCTCCGACATCCATTGCAATCTTCGCGGGCTCGAGCGCGGCATCGAACTGATGGGCGAGATCGACGAGCTTCTCTGCCTCGGAGACGCGATCTGGGAATACCGCTTTTCGAACGAGGTCGTGGCCCTCTTGCAGGAGCGCGGGGCGCCGACGATCCTCGGCAACCACGAGGAAGGCTTTCTAGGGGTTCAAGGGGCACGGGCGCGAGCGCGGGACGGGATCGACGGGACCCTCCTCGACTGGCTCGCCGGCCAACCCTTCGAGCGTCGCTTCGAGTTCGGCGGCAAGCGGCTCCTGATGGTGCACTCGACGCCATGGCAGCCGCGCGGCGCCTATGTCTACCCGCAGAGCCCATTATTGGAGCGCTTCGCCGAGGCGGAGGCCGATTTCGTGCTCTACGGCCACACCCATTGCCGGCTCGTCCGCCGGGTCGGCCGGGTGCTGGTGATCAACCCCGGCTCGGCCGGCGACGCGCGCGACCCGACGAACGGCCGGCAACTGTCCTGCGCCGTTCTCGACACCGAGAGCGAAGAGGTGAGGATCATCGATTATCCCGATAATCTCTGAGGATGGCTTGCGAAAGGACCCTGCCATGGATGACCGCTATGCCCGCTACACCCGGATGCTCTTCGACCGCCCGCACCCGAAGGTATTGCGGATCACGCTGAACCGGCCGGAGCGCTACAACGCCGCCGATGCGGTGATGCACGACGAGATGGGCCGGGTCTGGCGCGACATCGACGACGACGGAAGCGTCAACGCAGTCGTCGTGACGGGCGCCGGCAAGGCGTTCTCGGCCGGGGGCGACCTCGAGATGATCGAGCAGATGCACGGGGATTTCCCGATGCGGGTGCGCGAATGGCGCGAGGCGCGCGCGATCGTCTACAACATGATCAATTGCATGAAGCCGATCGTCGCCGCGATCAACGGGCCGGCGGTCGGGGCCGGCCTCGTCCTCGGCATGCTGGCGGACGTCTCGATCGCCGGCAAATCGGCGCGCATCATCGACGGACACACGCGGCTCGGCGTCGCCGCCGGCGATCACGCCGCGATCGTCTGGCCGCTGCTCTGCGGCATGGCCAAGGCGAAATACCACCTCTTGACCTGCGAGCCGCTCAACGGCGAAGAGGCCGAGCGCATCGGCCTCGTTTCCCTCTGCGTCCCCGACGAGGAATTGCAGCAGAAGGCGCTCGATGTGGCGGTGCGCCTCGCCGAAGGGGCGCAGACCGCGATCCGCTGGACCAAATACGCGCTCAACAACTGGCTGCGCATGGCCGGCCCCAGCTTCGACGCCTCGCTGGCGCTCGAATTCATCGGCATGGGCGGCGATGAAGTCGCGGAGGGCGTCGCCGCGCTGCGCGAGAAGCGCGCGGCCAAATTTCCGCCCGATTGCGAGCTATGAGGGTTGACGCTTACTGCCCCTCACCCTCCCGCTTCGCGGGTCCCTCCCTCTCCCCGCTCGCGGGGAGAGGGTTGGGGTTAGGGGCCGACCAAGCGAAGCAATCCTGCAGCAGCGCTAGTCTTTCGGCGCCTTCCGCCCGAGAAATTCCTTGAAGCCTTCGCGCGGGTGGGCGGCGAGAAGCCAGGTGCCGCGCGCCGCCTCTTCGTGGTCGTAGCGCTCGCGCCAGCCCATGCCGATCTCTTCGTGGAGAAGGCGCTTGATCCCTTGCACCATGCGCGCGTCGTTCTTGGCGATCATCTCGCCGATTTCGATCGCCGCCTCGACAAGCCGGCCGGCGGGCACGATCTGGTTCAACAAGCCGATCGAAAGCGCTTCCTCGGCCGCGACGGCGCGCCCCGTGTAGAGGAGCTCCTTCGCCTTCGGCAGGCCGACGATGGCCCCCAGCGACCAGGTCGAGTTGACCCGCCCGTAGCTCGCCGCGAGAAAGCGGAACTGCGTCTTGTCGCAGCCGATGCGCAGATCGAGGGCCGAGGAGAGGAGCGCCGCGCCGCCATAGGCGAGGCCGTTGATCGCGCCGATCAGCGGCTTTGCTAGCGTCGCGATGTGCCAGGTGGCGCGGCCGCGGAATTCGCTGCGCTCCGCCAGCTCCTCGGCCGAGAGCCCGGCCATCTCGTGAATGTCGGCGCCGGCCGAGAACGCCCGCTCGCCGGCGCCGGTCAGGACGATCGCCTTGATATCGTCGTCCTCCTCGTAGCGCGTCAGCGCCTCGTCGAGTTCGCGCATCAATGGGAAGCTCAACGCGTTCAGTTTGTCCGGCCGGTTGAGCGTCACGAGCGCGACGTTGCCGCGCCGCTCGGCGAGGATGAATTCGTATTCCATGACCGCCCTCCCGTTGCCGGACCCATTGCCTGCGGCGCATGCTAGCCCCATCCGGGCGGCGCCGGGAGGACCTTTCGCGGCTGCGCCTTTCCCTGTAGGGTGCATGGTTCATGGATCGATCAACCTGGGGGACGAACAAATGAAACGAGCTCGCCTCGTCGCCGCCCTGGCCTTCGCGGCACTGCTGCCACTCGCCGCGCACGCCCAAGAGGCGACGGTCGTCGCCTCCCCGGCGGCGGTCAAATGGAGGCCCGCCCCGCCGGCCCTCCCGAAGGGAACGATGGTCGCGGTGCTCTACGGCGACCCGACCAAATCGGGACCGTTCGTCACCCGCACGAAATTCCCCGCCGGGGCGAAAATCATGCCGCACACGCATCCGGCCGACGAGAACGTCACGGTGCTGTCGGGGGCTGTTCACATCGGGTTCGGCGACAAATTCGACCCGAAAAAGGGCACTACCGTCCGAGCGGGCGGATTCATCCACACCCCGGCCGGTACGGCGCATTACGCCTGGTTCACGACGCCGACCGTGATCCAGAACAATGCCGTGGGGCCGTTCGGTCTTACCTATCTGAACGCCGCCAAATAGCTGCACCGTTTGACACCCGATCCGGCAGCGTGCTAGCCGGGCCGAGCGGTCAATCGCCGGTGCGGAGGGACTTATGGCCGGCAGTCTCGAAGGGGTGCGGGTGCTCGAGTTGGCGCGCTTTCAGGCGGGCCCGCGCGGCGGCATGATCCTCTGCGATCTCGGCGCCGAGGTCATCAAGATCGAGAAGCCGGGCGGCGAGGAAACACGGGCTTCGCCGCCGATGGTGCGCGGCCAGAGCGTTTATTTCGCGGTCTACAACCGCGGCAAGAAGAGCCTCTGCCTCGATCTGCGGCAGCCGCGCGGTCGCGAGGTCTTCGCGGAGCTCGTCAAGACGGCCGACATCGTCTTGCAGAATTTCCGCCCCGGCGTCATGGAGAAGATGGGCTTCGGCTACGAGGAGCTGCGCCGCCTCAAGGACGATATCATCCTCGTCTCGGTCTCGGGCTTCGGCCAGTACGGGCCGTATCGCGACCGCCCGGCCTTCGACCCCTTGGGCCAGGCGATGAGCGGGCTTATGGCGCTGACCGGGCAGCCCGTCGGGCAGCCGCTCGGCACCGCCTCCTCGATCGTCGACCGCTACACGGCCCTGCACGCGACGATCGGCACGCTCGCGGCGCTGCATCACCGCGACCGCACCGGCGAAGGCCAGGTGGTCGATGTGTGCCTGTTCGATTCGGCGCTGACGATGGTCGAGATCCCGACCTCGTATTACCTCGCGACGGGCGAGGAAGGCGGCGAAGCCGGCCGCCCGCCCTACCGGGCAAAGGACGGGCACGTCGTGATCTCGGCGGCCGGGCGCGAGATGGGGACGAAGCTGTTGCGCATCGCCACAGGCGCCGAGAGCGTGAGCGCCGAGGGGTTCGGCAGCGGCGCCCGGCGCGACGATGCGCGCAGGCAGGCCGTCGAGGCCTGGTGCGTGGCGCACACGGTCGCCGAGATCTGCGACAAGCTCATCGCCGCCGACATCCCGGTGGCGCCGGTTCAGTCGATCCCCGAGGTGGCGCAAGACCCGCATCTCTGGGAGCGCGAGATGCTCGTCAAGATGCCCGACCCGCTGGCCGGCGAGATGTATCTGCCGGGCGCCACGATCAAGATGTCGAGGACCCCCGGCCGGGTCGGCCCGGTCCCAACGCCGGGGCAGCACACGGACGAGGTTCTGTCGCGTCTGCTCGGCTACGACGGTGCCACGCTCAGCGAGTTGCGCGAGGCGAAGATCATCGCCTGAACGTGCTCAGACGACCTGAAAGCCGTGGCGCAGCGGATCGCGGGCGTTGACGAATATGGTATTGAGGCCGGTGACGCGGGCCC
>DASYYD010000308.1:0-1585 GCA_035934195.1 Allostellaceae bacterium
CGACGATCCACGAACGGCGCAGTTCGGCGAGGCCCTTTTGGATATCGGTCGTCTGTTGCGGGTCGGAATAGGCGCCCGAGGTGTCGTAGACGCGCACCGGCTTCTCGTCCGACCCCGCTTCGAGGTCGATCTCGCGCAGCGCGACCCGGATCTCCGGATGGCGGCGCCCCGCGACGTGGATCTTGCGCGAGGCTGGAAACGGGCCGGTCGTGACGCGCGGCTCGGCGTCTTTCGCCGTCAGCGCAGCCGTGGACAGGGGAGCGGAATCGGGCATGGCAGCCTCCGTAGCGCCGGTTGAACGGTGACCCGGATCGGAGGCGTAGCGGGAAGCGGCATTCGCCGAAGCGTTCCTGTCCCTACGCCGGCACGACCCGGATCAGGTTCGAAGGGTTCACCGCGCGCCGCAATCCGCCGCGGCAAGCGATGTCTCAGCCCCTTCGCGGGGCACCCCTTGGATCGTGCGATTATCCGCAGAGTGGCCGTCCGGCGTCAAGCGCGACCGCCGACCCGGGCGCAGCGATCCGGTAACCACACTTCAGGTAGGAGCCCGGCCCGCCATATTGCGCTATCAATAGAGCGCGCCGCCGTTCGGGGCGGCATTGCCGGAACCGCGAACCCGCATGCTCGCCTTCTACGCCTTCGCCCTTGCCGTGCTGCAGGGGCTCACCGAGCTGTTCCCGATCAGCAGCCTCGGTCACGCAGTGGTCGTCCCGGCGCTGTTCGGCTGGACGCTCGACCAGCACGCGCCGGCCTTCCTGCCGTTCGTCGTCGTCCTCCATGTCGGGACCGCCGCCGCGCTCTTCCTCTATCTCTGGCGCGACTGGCTGTTTGTCGCGCAGGGCTTCTTCGGCGTCGGCGGGCGCGGCGGCCGGTCGGCGTCGGAGGCCCGGCGCCTCCTCGGGCTCATCGTCGTCGCCACGCTGCCGGCCGTGGTCATCGGCTTTGTGGCCGAGAAATGGGTGCGCGGCCTGTTTGCGTCGCCGCTCGTCGCGGCGCTCTTTCTGATCGCGAACGGCCTGCTGCTGTTCGTCGGCGACCGGCTGCGCGACCGGCGCGCAGGTTATGGCGGCCAGCAGCGCCTGGCGATGCTTGGCTGGCGCGGCGCGCTGGCGATCGGGACGTGGCAGTGCACGGCGTTCATCCCCGGGATCTCGCGCTCGGGCGCGACGATGGTCGGCGGATTGTTCGCCGGGCTGCACCACAGCGAGGCGGCGCATTTCTCGTTTCTGATCGCCACGCCGGTCATCGCCGGCGCGGCCGTCCTCGAAGTGCCGAAGCTGCTCGCACTGCCGGGCGCCGGGATCACCGGTCTGGCGGTCGCCGCCGGGATCGCCGCCGGCGTCACGGCCTATGCCAGCGTCGCGTTTCTGATGCGCTATTTTCGCCGGCACAATTTCGACGACGCGCTGGTGCCGTTCGCGATCTATTGCTGGGCGGCGGGCGCCGCCGCCGCGCTCGCCCTCGGCCTGCGGGGGTAGCTTTTTCGCACGATAGCAGAAGATGCGTCTTACCCGGCCTTGGGCGGGGTATCCAAGAGCAACGGCGAGAGCCTCGCTTTGGTCTCGTGCATGGCCGGGCCGAGCCC
>DASYYD010000311.1:0-2829 GCA_035934195.1 Allostellaceae bacterium
GACGGAGGCGGCGCAAAGCGAGGCGCCGAAGGTCATCATGCCCTTGCCCTGCACGAGATAGCGCATGACCTCGTTGGCGAAGCCGAGGCCGCGGGCGCGCTCGTTCAGGGTTTCGAGGTCGCGGACATAGCAGGACAGGCGCGCGATGTAGTGGTCCTGGAAATTCCGGCCGACGCCGGGCAGCGCATGCTGCACCGCGATACCTGCCTTCTGCAGCACTTCCGGCCCGCCGACGCCCGACAGCTGCCGCAGATGCGGCGAGCCGATGGCGCCGGCCGAGAGGATCACCTCGCGCGCCGCGTCGATGCGTTCGACGACGGACCCGCGAGAGAATTCGACGCCCGCCGCGCGCTTGCCGTCGAACACCACGCGATGCACCAACGCATTCGTCACGACTCGCAGATTCGGCCGCCGTTTCGCCGGGCGCAGATAGGTCGCGGCGGCGCTGGCGCGACGGCGCCCGCCGCGGGTCTGCTGGCACCAGCCGATCGAGGCTCCGGCGCCACGCGGCAGGTTGTTGACGTCGGGCCGGTATTCGAGACCGAGCTGCTGCGCCGCTTGGATGATCGCGCGGCAGGCCTCCGGCTGCTCGGTCATCGGCGAGGTGGTGAGATTCCCCTCGGTGCCGTGAATCTCGGCCTCCCCGCCGGTCCACCGCTCGGCGCGCTTGAAGAACGGCAGGACGTCGTCCCAGCCCCAGCCGCGATTGCCGAGCTGCGCCCAGTAGTCGTAGTCCTCCGGCTGGCTGCGGATGTAGATGAGCCCGTTGATCGAAGACGAGCCGCCGAGCACGCGGCCGCGCGGATAGGCGATAGCGCGGCCGCCCGTCCCGGGGTCGGCCTCTGCCTTGAAGCCCCAGGTGAGCTGCTTGTGATCTAGGAGTTTCATATAGCCGACCGGGATATGGATCAGCGGGTTCCAGTCGCGCCCGCCGGCCTCGATCAGGGTCACGCGAATGGTCGGGTCCTCGGTGAGACGGTTGGCGAGGACGCATCCGGCCGACCCGGCGCCGACGATCACGTAATCCGCTTGCATCTGGATTCCCTCACAAAGGCCATCGCCGCCCCGCCGGGATGTCGCACGACCAGCGGCGGAGCACAGCGTCGATCCCGAGATTTTCGAGGCGCTTTCTTGTTGTCAAGACACGGAAAGCGCGCCGGGGAGCGGGAGGAGCGCCGTCGCGCCGGCCTTGACGGCGGGCGGGCACGGATATTAACCGCGCTCGGCTTGACGGCGAGGGGCCGGTCGAGAAAGCTGTCGCCGGCGATCGGGTGAAAAAGGAGACGCCGATGCTGCCGCTGGTTCTCTCGTCCGACTCGCACGTGTTCGAGCCGCCCGATCTGTGGCAGACCCGCATCGATCGGGCGTTCCGCGAGCGGGCGCCGCGGATCGAGCGGCAGGGCGGCGGCGACTGGATCGTCGTCGAGCGGGACCAGGTGCTCTCCGGGATCGGCCTCATCTCGAACGCCGGCGCGCGGTTCGAGGCGCCGGAGAGGATCTCCGCCGAGGGGCGCTTCGAGGACGTGCACAAGGGCGGCTGGGACCCTGAGCAACACCTGAAGGACATGGCGCTCGACGGGGTGGCCGGCGAAGTCCTCTATCCGAGCCAAGGGCTCTTCTACTTCAAGCTGGCGGATAGGGCGCTGATGTCGGCGATCTTCCGCGCCTACAACGACTGGCTCGCCGAGTTCTGCCGCACCGATCCCGCGCGCTTGAAGGGCATCGCGATGATCAACCTCGACGATGTCACGGAGGGGTTGCGGGAGCTGGAGCGGGCCGCGCGGCTCGGGCTCGCGGGCGCGATGATCACCGAATACCCGCTCGAAGACCGGCGCTACGACCAGGCCGAGTACGAGCCCTTTTGGGCCGCCGCCGCGGCGCTGCAAATGCCCTTGAGCCTGCATACGGCGACGCGGCGGCAGGGCAAGATCCGCGGCGCCGGCGACAAGACATTGCGCGACGCCAGCAGCCGCGCGACGAAGGCGTTCTACCCGGCATTGTCCTTGTGCGACATGATCTTCTCCGGCGTCTTCGAGCGGCATCCGCGCCTCGTGCTCGCCATCGTCGAGTTTGAGCTGGCCTGGGCGCCGCACCTGATCTCGACGATGGACTACACCTACCGCGAGCGCACGGGCGAGGCGATCTACCGGTTCCGGGACGGCATGCGGCCGAGCGACTTTTTCCGCCGCAACGTCGTCTTGAGCTTTCAGGAGGACGCCATCGGCATCCGCCTGCGCGATTTGATCGGCGCCGACAACATGATGTGGGGCTCCGACTATCCGCACAGCGAGTCGACGTTCCCGCAGTCGCGCAAGATCCTCGCGGAGATCCTCGAGGGCGTGCCGGCGGACGAACAGGCGAAGATCGCCGGCCTCAACACCGCCCGCGTCTACCGTTTTGACGCGGCGCGGCTGAGCGGCCCCGCTTGAAGAGCCGCTACGCCGAGCCATCACTATTCCGGCGACGGACAGGTTGGGATATTGGCAGACGCTCCCCACATCCGGTTCGAGTGGGACGATGCGAAAAACGACCGCTGTGTGCGAGAACGCGGGTTCGGCTTCGCCGATATCCTGGCGGCGTTCCTCGATCCGGACAGACGGGTGGAGCGTGACGGTCGACACGACTACGGCGAAGAACGTTTCAGGCTTTACGGCCGCGTTGCAGGGCGGCTATTCGCGATCGCCTATACACGGCGCGGCGCGGTGACGAGGATCATCTCCGCCCGCAAGGCAAACGCGAGGGAGAGGGACCGGTATGGCGCGGACTGAGGCACGCCTCGATGCGACGGGAGCCGTCACCCGGCGGCGTTCCGCCGGCACCTGGGAGCCG
>DASYYD010000343.1:0-11249 GCA_035934195.1 Allostellaceae bacterium
GATGCGCTCGAACACCGCCTCGATGACGACGTCGCAATCCTTGATCTCGTCATAGTCGGAAACCGGCGTGATGCGCGCGAGGCGCCGCGCCATCTCCTCGGCGGCGAGGCTGCCGCGCTTGACGCTCGTCTCGTAATTGGCGCGGATGCGCGCCATGCCGCGGTCGAGCGCCTCCTTGCCGACTTCGAGGATCTTCACAGGGTATCCATTGTCGGCGAAGCTCATGGCGATGCCGCCGCCCATCGTGCCGGCGCCGATGACGGCGGCGGTCGAGACGGGCCGCAATTTGGTGTCGCGCGGGATGTCGGGGAGCTTCGCCGCTTCGCGCTCGGTGAAGAAGGCATAGCGCAACGCCCGCGCCTCGGCCGAGTTTTCCAGCTCGTCGAAGAGTTCGCGCTCGCGCCTCGAGCCTTCGTCGAAGGGGAGGGAACAGGCCGCCTCGACGGCGGCGATGCAGTTGTAGGGCGCCTTCTGGTTGCGCGCCCGCCGTGCAATCGCCTTCTTCGTCGCCTCGAACAGCTCGGGCGTCCCCTCGGCGAGCCGCTCGTTCTTGTCGCGGATGCGCGGCAATGGCCGCTTGTCGGCAATCCTGCGGGCGAAGGCGATCGCGGCCTTGCGCAGATCCCCTTCGGGCGCCAGCTCGTCGATGATGCCGAGCGCCAATGCCTCGGGCGCCGGCACATGCCGGCCGCTGGTGATCATGTCGAGCGCCGCCTTCGGGCCGACGAGGCGCGGCAACCGCTGCGTCCCGCCGCCGCCGGGGAGGATGCCGATCAGCACTTCCGGCAGCCCGACCTTGGCGCTCGGCACGGCGACGCGGTAATGCGCCGCGAGCGCGATTTCGAGCCCGCCGCCGAGCGCATAGCCGTGGATTGCCGCGACGACCGGCTTTTGGCTGCCGTCGAGCAGGTCCTGCGGCCGGCGGCCCGGCACCGGACGCGGCCGGTTGGTGCCGAACTGCCGGATGTCGGCGCCGGCGATGAAGCTGCGCCCGGCGCCGATCAACACCATGGCGCGAACGTTCGGGTCGGCGTTGCCGCGCTCGATCGCCGCGACGATCCCTTCCGGCACGCCGGGGGAGAGCGCGTTGACCGGCGGGTTGTCGACCGTGATGACGCCAATCCCGTCTTCGCTCTCGAAGCGTACCAGCTCAGCTTCCGCCATCTCGCCCTCCTACAAATTCGCAATGAGGCGGTGAGACAGTGAGATGATTAGCCGTCATTGCGAGGCGCGCGGCGCCGAAGCAATCTCGACGAGATTGCTTCGCTGCGCTCGCAATGACGCTCCGCTCTCTCTCACTGCCTCACCGCCTCGCCGGTTCAACTAAACGGTTGCCGCGGTCCCCAATATCACCGTCGCCTGCGACGACAAGACGCCGCCGTTGCCGTGCGCGATCGCCGTCTCGCAACCGGCGACCTGGCGCGCGCCGCATTCGCCGCGCAGCTGCCGCACCGCCTCGATCAGCAGAAAGAGCCCGTACATGCCCGGATGGCAATAGGAAAGCCCGCCGCCATTGGTGTTGACCGGGAGCGCGCCGCCGGGCGCGATATGCCCGCCCGAGACGAACGCGCCGCCCTCGCCCTTCTCGCAGAAGCCGAGGTCCTCGAGAAAGAGGATCGGGTTGATCGTGAAGGCGTCGTAAAGCTCGACGACGTCGATCTCGGCGGCGCTGAGCCCGGCCATGGCGTAGGCGGCCGCACCCGACGCCTTGGCGCCGGTCACGGTCAGATCCGGCATGCTCGAAATGCTGGCGTGGGTGATCGCCTGGCCGCAGCCGAGCACGTAGACGGGCGGCTTTTTGAGGGATTTCGCCCGGTCGGGAAGCGTCATGACGATGGCGCCGCCGCCGTCGGTGACGAGGCAACAATCGCGCACCGTGAAGGGGTGGCTGACCATGCGCGCGGACAAGACCTCGGCGACGGTCAGCGGCTTTTTCTCCCAGGCGGCGGGGTTTTTCAGCGCCCACTCGCGCGCCGCCACCGCGACCTCGGCCAGTTGCTCGCGCGTCGTGCCGAATTCGTGCATGTGGCGCGAGGCGGCGAGCGCGTAGGCCGAGGCCGGCAGGAACGGCCGGAACGGGCTCTCGTAGGGATTGTATTCGCGCACCGAGGCCTGCCGCCGCCCGACCGTGCGCTGCGTGCTGCCGTAGAGGATCGCCGCGACCTTGCAGAGCCCGGCCGCGAGCGCTGCGTGGGCGTGCGCGAGGTGGAACATGAAGGACGAGCCGCCGAGGATCGTCGTGTCGATATAGGCGGGCGAGATCCGCAAATATTCGCTGAGCGCGAGGCCCGAGGTGCGGCTCTGCGTCGTCGCGCAAAAGAGCCCGTCCACGTCTTTGAGGCCGAGCCCGCAGTCCTGGAGCGCGCGCGCCAGTCCCTGCGCCATCAGGTCGATCGGCGTCATCTCGGCCGCGACGGCGCCGAGATCGCTTTCGGCCGCCCCGACGACCGCGGCACCGCCGCGCGCGAGCCCCGCCATCAGCCGCCCCCGGCCGGCCCCCTCCCCGACCCTCCCCCGCCTGCCGGGGAGGGGAGGGTCGGGGCGGGCGTGAATACCGGATAGGCGGGCTCCTCGCCCGCCGGCCGGTGGACGCGGAACCTGACCCGCATGCCGATCTTGACCCCCTCCGGCGCGATCTCCTCGACCCGGCTCATCAACCGGAAGCCCTCGTCGATGTCGATGAGGGCGACGTTATAGGGTGCCCCCTCGCGCGGGTGCACGACGGTCGTCGCGTGCACCGTGCCGAGCCCCTTCGAGACGCGCCATTCGAGCCGCTCGCTGCCAGTGAAGGGGCACAGCACGCGCGGACAGAAGACCGCGCGCTGCGCCTCGGGGCTCCATTGATAGGCCAGCTCGCCCTTCTCCAGATGGGCCTGGTATGCCGCGAGCGGCGATTGTTCGATTGAGGCCATGCCGCGCCCTCCCTCGGCGCGGCGGCATTCTGTCGGCGCGCGCCGCGAACGGCAAGTCCGGGGGCGATTTGGTGGTGTCTCGGTTTGGTGTTGCACAGGCGCCATGCGTGCTTCGAGACGCGCCCAATCGGGCGCTCCTCAGAGTTTGTGAAGGAATCGGATGAGCGCCGCGTGTCCTTCGAGAAGGCCGCTCCGCGGCCTCCGCAGGATGACAATGTTTCCCCTTTGCCATCGACGCCGTACCGTCATGCCGAGGAGCGCCCGCAGGGCGCGTCTCGAAGCACGCGCCACGGCAGCTTAACCATTTCGCCAACTCCTTCACAGCCTCTCGGCATAAGGATGTTGTTGATGGCATTAAGAAAAATCCTCATGCTGAGGCGCCTCGCGCAGCGAGGCCTCGAAGGACGCAGGACGGTTCCCCCGGCCAAACGCAGACGCTGCCGGCGATTTCGCGAGGGCGCCGCACGGAACAAGCGGTATCCTGGCGTACCGGCGATCACGGGCGTGGGCGGTGGTGGCGAACGAACTGATCCTGATGGGCGACGTCAACCTGATGGACGTCCGCGACCCTTCGGTGCCCTTCGCGCGCGTCGCCGAGACGCTCGCCCAAGCCGATTTGCGTTTCGCCAATCTCGAATGCTGCCTGCATCTGCCGTCGAGCGGCCACTCGACCGAGGCCGAGGGGTTCTTCGCCGACCCCGCGCCGGCCGGCGCGGCCTTGCGCTTCGCCGGGATCGACGCGGTCGGGCTCGCCAACAACGTCAATTACGGCGCCGCGGCGATCATGGGGTCGATCGCCAATCTCGATGCCCTCGGCATCGCCCATACCGGCGCCGGCGCCAACCTTGCCGCGGCGCGCGCCCCTGCGATCCTCGAGCGGCAGGGCGTGCGCTTCGGCTTTCTGCAGCGCAGCTCGGTCTATTGGCCGACCGGGCACGAGGCGGCTGCCGACATGACCGGCATCGCCGTCATCCGCGGCCACACCGCCTATCAGGTGCCGCTCCATAAGACGCGGCCCGAGATCCCGCCGATGAACCGGCCGGGCGTCCCGCCCGTCATCCTGACCTGGGCCGACCCGCAATACCTCGCCGCTTTCGCCGAGGACATCGCGGCGCTGCGCCCGCGCGTCGATCTGCTCGTCGCCTCCTGCCATTGGGGGCTCGGCCGCGAAGTGCTGCACTACATGCGCGAGATCGCGCACGAGGCGATCGAGGCCGGGGCCGATCTCGTCGTCGGCCACGGGCCGCATTACGCGTTGCCGGTCGAGATCTATCGCGGCCGGCCGATCTTTTACGGGCTCGGCAGCTTTTCCTTCCATACCGGGCACGGCGGGCGCCGGCACGGCGACTGGCTCGGCATGCTGGCGCGCGTGCGCCTCGGCGGCGGAGAAGCGCAGGCCGCTTTCCGCTTCGTGCGGCACAACGAGCGGAACGAGACGATCCTGCGCGGCCCCGAGGAGGAGGCCG
The DNA here is from genome assembly GCA_035934195.1 of Allostellaceae bacterium. Lineage (GTDB taxonomy): Bacteria > Pseudomonadota > Alphaproteobacteria > ATCC43930 > CGMCC-115725 > AP-15. Next base: position 4,379 of record DASYYD010000343.1, read on the forward strand.
CTTCCTTCGCCGAGATCGCGCGCGAAAGCCGCGCGCTCAGCGCCGGGCTCGAGATCCGCGGCGGCGACGCCTGGGTCTCGGCAATCGCGGCTTGAAGCCCAACCGCCTTTTTCCTGGAGGTGACATGTCTGCTGATCTGAAGATCGAGGGTGCGGTGGCGACGGTGACCCTCAACCGTCCCGACAAGCTGAACGCGCTCGACCTCGAGATGCGCGAGCGGCTCGTCGAATACTTCGCGCGGCTGCGCTTCGAGGACAAGGTGCGCGCCGTCGTCGTCACCGGGGCGGGCAGGGGCTTCTGCTCGGGGGCCGATGTCGGCCGCATGGGCGGCAACGATCTGCCGGCCAGCCGCCATCACCTGCAGAAGGGCGGGCACGCCTTCATCCGCGCGCTTCATGCGATCGAGAAGCCGACGATCGCCGCGGTGCGCGGCCCCGCGGTCGGCATCGGCTGGAGCATCGCGCTCGCCTGCGACCTCGTCGTCGCCTCGAAGACGGCGCGGTTCTCGCAGGTCTTCCGCCGCATCGGCCTCGCGCCGGACGGCGGCGCGATCTGGTTTCTCGCCCGCCGGCTCGGCATGCCGAAGGCGAAGGAGCTGGTGTTCACCGGCCGCTTTGTCGAAGCCGAGGAGGCGCTCGGCCTCGGGCTCGTCAATTATGTCGTCGAGGACGACGAGCTGATGCCGAAAACCGAGGCGCTCGCCGCCGAAATGGCCGACGGCCCGACCTTTGCGATGGGCCTCGCCAAGAAGCTCTTTCATGCGGCGGTCGGCCCCAGCCTCGAAGACTATCTCGAGGTCGAGAGCATGGTGCAGCCGCAGCTGCACCAGACCGCCGACAACGCCGAAGGCGTCGCCGCCTTCCGCGAAAAGCGCCCGCCTCGCTTCACGGGCCGCTGAGCTGCGGTGTCATTGCGCTCCTCGCAATGGCCGCGCCAACTAAAAAGAGAAGGCGTAGAGCCGGCCGTCGGCGCCGACATAGAGGCGGCCGCCGGCGGCGATCAGCGTCTGGAAATGCCTGAGGCCCGACACCGGCGCGCTGGCGAAGAGGCGCGCGCCGGTGTCGCCGCGAAAACCGTAGAGGCGGTTGTCGCCCTCCGCGCCCAACACCCAGACGATCGGGTCCGCGCCGCCGTCGGTTGTGGTGACGATCGGCGAGCCCCAGCCGTCGAAAGCGGCGCACCACGCGGTCCGCATCGTCGGCAGCGAGCCGGCGCGGATGTCGAGGGCGAGGAGGCTGTTGTCGCCGCCGGCCGGGCAGGCCGTGCCGTGCCCGGCGAAGGCGACGAGGACGCCGTTGGGCGAGGGGTAGGCGGCCGGGGCGGTGATGATCGGGCGCGCCGCGACCCTTGCCGCCACGAGGCCGCCCCCGATACCGCCGAGGTTCCGCCGGTCGAGGAGAAAGGCGCGGCCGTCCTTGCCGAGCGCCAGCAGCAGCGGCTGCGTACCGCCCCCCGCCAAAAGTGGATCGAGCGGCAGCGGATTGCTGCCGCCGATGTCGAGATCGCGCCGGTCGAGGAGGCGCCAATCCGCCGCGGCGAAGAAATCGTCCGGGTTCTGCGTATCCGCGAGCGACGGGGAAAGGCGGAACACCGCCTCGCCGTCGCTCCATCGGCTCGCGCCCAACGTATTGCCGGTGGCGAGGAAGAGACTGTGCCCGTTGCTGCTGATCCCGCCCGGCGCCCAGATGCCGCCGCCTTCGGCGCGCGTCTCCCAGTGGAGGATGTCGCTCGGATTACCGAGGCCGATGCCGACGACCCAGCCGTGATAGGGGCCGCAATCGCCGAAATGCCCGCCATAGGGCACATATACCCTGCCGTCCTCGATCGTCAGCGCGCCGCGCTGGTTCTGGTAGAGCGCTTCGAAGCCGCCGACCGCGGCGGCGACATCGACGGGCCAACCCGGGAGCGTCGCGCCGTCCTTCAGCGACAAACCCCAGACCTGGTGGTGCATGCCGGCCTGATCGTCGATGACGGCATCGAGAAAGACCGCTTGCGATTTCGGGTCGATGACCGGCGTCCCGGTGATGCCGAGCGGGTCGATGTTGCCGCAGGGCAGCGAGGCGAGCGGCGCCGGCGTCCCGAGGGAGCGCGACCAGAGCGTCGCGCCGCTCGACGCATCGATCGCATGGACCGTGTCGCTCTCGGTCGCGACGATCAGCATTCCGGAAGCGGCCCCGGGCGCCAGCCAGTAGAGCGGCTGGGCGTAGAGGTTGCCGCCGAATCGCGGGTTGAAGCCGGTATCGAGCCGCAGCGAGCGGGCGCGCGCCCAGGTGAGCCGCGGCACGACGAAATTGCCGCTGCGGTCGGGGCGGTCGTGATAGGTCGGGACTTGCGTCGTCGGCTCTGCGGCGAGAGCGGGGAGGGCGCTCGCCGCTGCGCTTGCCAGGAGGCAGAAAGCGGCTGTCACGAGACGGAAGGTCGGCGCCGATGCGTCCTTCGACTGCTCCCCCGGATCACGTCCGGGGTCGCGCTCAGGATGACGGCCTCGCCTGATCCCGTGACGAACGCCCGTCATGCTGAGGAGCCGCCGGAGGCGGCGTCTCGAAGCGCGTAGCACGTCCGCCGGCACAAACTTGACATCGGCGGCTACCGCTCCTCGCGGGCTGCGGCGAAGGCGGCGTCGAGCAGTTCGGCGGCGCGGTCGAGCTGGGCCGGGCTGGTGCTCGCCGGCGGCACGAAGCGCAAGACGCTGCCTTGCCGGCGCAGGCTGAAGATGAGGCCGTGCGCGAAGGCATGGCGATAGACGCGCTCGCCGAAAGCCGTCGCCGGGCGCCGCGTATGCCGGTCCTCGACCAGTTCGATGCCCAAGAGGAGGCCGCGGCCGCGGATGTCGCCGATCTCCTCATAGCGCTGCGCCAGCGTCTCGAGATGCGCCCGGAGGCGCTCGCCGATGGCGCGCGCCTTCTGCGGCACGTCCTCCTCTTCGATGACCTCGAGGCTGGCGAGCCCGGCGGCGCAGCACAAAGGGTCGTTGCTGTGCGAATGCGTCGCGATGAAGCCGCCGGCCGCAACCTTCTCCTCGATCGCCGCCGTCGCGGTGACGGCGCTCACTCCGACGCCGCCGCCGAAGTGCTTCGCGACGGTGATCATGTCGGGGACGACGCCCTCGGCCTCGCAGGCGAACATCTGCCCGAGCTTGCCGAGCCCCGTCTGTTCCTCGTCGAGGATGAGGAGCATGCCGCGCTCGCGGCACAGTTCCTGGAGCCGCCTGAGCCACCCCGGCGGCGGCTCGATGACGCCGCCGGCGCTGAACAGCGGCTCCGTCAACACGGCCGCCGGCTGCCCCGCCGCCTGCGCGTCGAGGAGTTCGAAGCTCGCGTCGAGGCAGGCATAGCCGCAATCGGGGAAAGTCTGGCGCAAGGGACAACGGTAGCAATAGGGCGCGACCATCGCGTGCGCCCCCGCCGGCAGCGCACCCTGGTCTCTGTGCCAGCCGGCGAAGGTCAGCGAGCGCGCGGTGTCGGACAGCCCGTGAAAGCTCACATGCGGGCTCATGACCTCGCTGCCGCCGGTATAGAGGCGGGCGATCCTGACCGCGGCCTCGTTCGCCTCCGAGCCCGATTGCAGAAAAAGGCTCTTGTCGAGCCCCTGCGGCATCACCCGCGCGAGCCGCTCGGCGAGGCGGATCTCCATGACGTTGAAATAGCTGCTGTGCGCGTGCAGCAGCGTGTCGCAGGCTTCCTTGATCGCCGCCGTCACCCGCGGGTGGTTGTGGCCGAGGGCGGCGCACATCTGCCCGGAATTGAAGTCGAGATAGCGCCGGCCCTGCGTGTCCTCGACCTCGGAGCCCTCGCCCTTGACGAAGACCGGCCCCCCGATCCCGCCGCCCGATTTTCCGTCCATCCGCGCGCTAAAGCTGTAGCGGCGCGCGGCATCGAGTAGTTCGGCTTCGCTTTCCATGGTCCACCTCCCGTCGGCAGGCCCGGAAAGATACAATGCTGGCAGCCGCGCCCGCCAGGGGAGGGCGAGCGAGGCGAGCCTTGGATGCGAAAGGCCGCCGTCTGGCCTAGCACGGACCGGCCACCCAGACGTTGTTGTGGGTCCTGATGAACTTTGTCGGGGGTGCACCCGCCGCCGGGCCAAAGCGGACGCCGGTGACAGTGCCGCTCGCGCCTTTCTCGCTCCATCCGTTTCCGGGGTGCGGCACGGCCGAGGGGCAGGCGGCACCGGGGCCCGCATTGCCTGCCAGACCCTGCCAGGCCCAATCGATGCGGGCCAGCGGATGGCGCCTGAGCGCGTTGGCCGCCGATGGCGGCCTGCTGTCGTCGGTGGTGTCCCAAACCACCCAGGTGCGAAACAGGTTGGGCGCGGTGATCGTGCCGACGGGGCCGGCGGAGACCGTGTCGTACGCGGTCCTGGCGTCTTCGGTCGGTACGCCGGGGCTGTCGAACATGCTCTTCTTGTTGGTGCCCAGCCGGCAGCGGAGGCGCCCGTTATAGGTCTGCGCCGGCCCACCGCTGTCGAGCTCCCAGCCGGTGGAGCGCGCGCAAGCGGAGTTGCCGCCGGCCGGGCCGAGCCCCGCCGGCGAGCGCTGGTAGGTGTACTGGGCGAACTGAACGAAACCGAGCCTGCCGCAGTATGCATTGCGTACCCCCGGCAGGGCGGCGAGCGTCATCTCGGCGGTAATGGCGGCGCCTGCGACCTCGAGCCGGCACACATCGACTCCCGCAAGACGCGCGGCAGCGACAACGACCGACAATCCCGGCAGCGCCGGCCTCCTTGTTTGACAGGCCGCAACCCTCGTGCCGTTGATGATGACATCGAGGCTCGCGACCCGGACCTTGCCGATCGTCGGCAACACGGCGCAGGCCTGCGCCAGGGCGGGCCCGGCTGCGAAGCCGCCGAGCGCCAATGCCCCGCCGAGCATCCGCGCGAACTCGCGACGCGACAGCTCGGCCGTTCCTGTCGTAGCGGACATGCTTGCCTCCGAGAAAAACCAGAACCTTGCAGAGCCTTCGAGGCATGCGGCGCGTATTGCGACTATCGATGGTAGCACACCCCCACAGCCGGAGTGTGCCGCGGCTCACACTCGCGGTTGCTGTTGCGCCGGGCCGGCCGTCGGGCCAGAGTCGGGCCGCCGCCGCAAGGGAAGGGGAGGGTCATGCCCGAGACGGGACTGATCGAGGACCTCGTCGCCGCCAACCGGATCCTCGCCAATGAGGGCGTGCTCGACGCCTTCGGCCATGTCAGCGTGCGCTCGGCGCCCGGCGCCGACCGCTTTCTCCTCGCCCGCAGCATGGCGCCGGCGTTGGTCGCGGCCGCGGACATCATCGAATTCGGGCTCGACGGCGAACCGGTCGGCCCCGACCGCCGCACCCCCTATCTCGAGCGCTTCATCCACAGCGAGATCTACCGCGCCTCACCCTCGGTCGACGCCGTCGTCCACAGCCATTCGCCCTCGGTCATCCCGTTCGGCGCGACCGCGGTGCCGTTGCGCCCGATCTGGCACATGAGCGCCTTTCTCGGCCCGCGCGTCCCGGTCTTCGAGATCCGCGACACGGCCGGCGCGGCGACCGACCTGTTGATCACCGACGCCGCGCTCGGCGCGGCGCTGGCGCAGAAGCTCGGCGGCCACGCGGTCGCGCTGATGCGCGGCCACGGCAATGTCGTCGTCGCGGACAGCATCAAGGCGGTCGTCTTTCGCGCGGTTTACACCGAAGTCAACGCGAAGCTCGTGGCGCAGGCCCTGCAGCTCGGCGCCGGCCGGGTCGAGTTCCTCAGCGAGGGCGAGGCGGAGACCGCGACGAAGAGCGTCGGCGGCCAGATCAACCGCGCCTGGGAGATGTGGCGCCGGCAAGCCGCCGCCCGGGGCTGAACCGCAAAACCATTTGTCATTGCGCGCGCAGCGAAGCAATCTCGGCGGGATTGCCGCGGCGCCTCCGGTGCCTCGCAATGGCAGCTCGAAAAGGGAGGCGCCGATGACCGCGCCGCAGATCCGCATCTCGGCCGTCTCGGTCTTCACCGTGCGGATCGCCGCGCGCACCGTGCATTCGCACGGCATCGGCGACGTCGCCGCGAGCTCCAACGTGATCCTGCGCCTCGACACCGACGCCGGCATCACCGGCTGGGGCGAGGCGGCGCCGTGGGCCGTCTTCACGGGCCTGCCCGAAACCGCCGCCGCGGCGCTCGAGGTGCATCTGCGGCCGCTGCTCTTGCGCGCCGACCCATTCCGCATCGGCGCCCTCATGGCGGCCGCCGACCGCACAATCGTCGGCTGCGGCGAAGCCAAGGCGGCGATGGAGATGGCGCTCTTCGACATCGTCGGCAAGGCGCTCCAAGTGCCGGTCTGCGAGCTTTTGGGCGGCCGGGTGCGCGAGGAAATCCCGCTCAGCTTCACCGTCGCGAACCCCGATTTCGCGGCCGATCTCGAATTCGTGCGGCAACTCGTTGCGGAAGGCATCCGGCTCTTCAAGCTCAAGACCGGCTTTGCCGAGCATAAGGAAGACCTGCGCCGCCTCGAAAAATTGCGCGCGATCCTGCCCGCCGACGCGGAGATCCGCGTCGACTACAATCAGGGGATGCAGCCCTGGGAGGCGATCCGCCGGCTGCGCGACATCGAAGCCTTCCGCCCGACCTTCATCGAGCAGCCGGGGCCGGCCGCCGAGCGCGCGGCGCTCGCCGCCATCACCGCCGCCCTCGACACCCCGATCATGGCCGACGAGAGCGTCTTCACGCCTGCTGACGCGCTCCTCGTCGCCGGCCGCCGCATGGCCGACCTCATCAGCATCAAGATCCAGAAATCGGGCGGCATGCTGCGCGGCCGCGAGATCGCCGCGATCGCCGCGGCCGGCGGGCTCGCCTGCTATGGCGGCGACATGTTCGAGACCGGGATCGGCTGCATCGCCGGCGCGCACATGATCGCCGCGACGCA
>DASYYD010000352.1:0-5531 GCA_035934195.1 Allostellaceae bacterium
GGGGAAATCGACCATCTCGCCGTGGTATGCGGCGCGCTCCTTGGTCCAGATCTCCTGCATCGCCTCGAGGCGCTCGCGCATCAGCTTGAAGCGGGTGCCGAACTCGGTGCCGTGGTCGGCCATCTCCTCGGCGTTCCAGCCGCCGCCGACGCCGAAGAGAAACCGGCCGCCCGACACCTGGTCGATCGAGGCGACGAGCTTCGCCGTCTGGATCGGGTCGCGCTGCTGCACGAGGCACACCCCGGTGCCGACCTTCAGCCGGCGCGTCGCGACCGCCGCCGCGGTCAGGCTGACGAACGGGTCCATCGCCTCGTAATAGACCTTCGGCAATTCGCTGCCGCCCGGCCAGGGCGAGCGCCGCGAGGTCGGGATGTGCGAATGTTCCGGCGCCCAGATCGATTCGAAGCCGCGCGCCTCGAGCGCCCGCGCCAGATCGACCGCCGAGATCGCATAATCGGTAAAGAACATCAGAGCGCCGAAATCCATCGCCTTCCTCCCTAGATCGGGCCGAGGGCGACTCTAGCATGTTTGACGGCGCCGGCCCGCGCGGTAGAAAAGACGCTTGGCCTCCGGCGGGCCGCGATTGCCGCTCTCGGCTCTTTCTCCTATGATCGCGGCCTTCGCGGAGGCTCTATTGTCGGGCAATTGGGACGCGCCGCGGCGCGTCGGGAAAATCGATGCTGTTTGATTGGGGCTGGTCGGAATTGATGCTGATCGGGGTGGTGGCGCTCGTCGTCATCGGCCCGAAAGAGCTGCCGAAGGCGATGCGCGTCGCCGGCTACTGGATGAAGAAGGCGCGCGATCTGTCGCGCGAGTTCCAGAACAGCGTCGAAGACATGATGCGCGAGAGCGAGCTCGAGGAAATGCGCCAAGGCCTCAAAAAGGCGACGGAACTCGATCTCGAGCACGAGATCGGCAAGACCTTCGACCCGGACGGCAGCCTCGCCGACAGCCTGAAATCGCCCGAGTTGCCCGATTATTCGCCAACGCCGCACGAGAATCTCGAAGAGCAGGTTCCCGAATATTCTCTGGAATCGGCCGCGACCCCCGCCGCCGAGGCTCCTCCGGCGCCCGACCGCAGGCGGGGCGTTCCCGGCTTTCGGGTGCGCGGGTCGGCGCATCGGCACGGCGCCGGCGAGGCCGAGCCCGTCGCGGCCGCGCCGTCGGCCGACGACGCCTCGCCGGCGAAGCCCTAGAGCTCCCATATGGCCGACGAACCGGAGGACGCCGAGCTCGAAGCCGGCCGCATGCCGCTGATGGAGCACCTTGTCGAGCTGCGCAACCGGCTGATCTGGGCAATCGGCGCGATCCTCGTCGCGTTCGTGATCTGCTACCAGTTCAAGGAGCGCATCTTCGGCTTTCTCGTGCGGCCGCTCGCCAAGGTGCTCGGCGGCGAGCCGGGGCGGCACCTGATCTATACCGGCCTCACCGAAGCGTTCTTCACCTACGTCAAGGTCTCGTTCTGGGCCGGGGTCTGCCTCTCCTTCCCGATCGTCGCGGCGCAGATCTGGCGCTTCATCGCGCCGGGCCTCTACAAGAAGGAAAAGCGGGCGTTCCTGCCCTATCTGTTCGCGACGCCGGTGCTCTTCGTCATGGGCGCCTCGCTCGCCTATTTCGTCGTCATCCCGGTCGCCTGGAAATTCTTCGCCAGCTACCAGACGGCGGGCGGCAACGGCACCCTGCCGATCGTGCTCGACGCCAAGCTCAACGAATATTTGTCGCTCGTCATGACGCTGCTCTTCGGCTTCGGCGTCGCCTTTCAGATGCCGGTGTTGTTGACCCTGATGGCGCGGGTCGGGCTCATCAGCTCGCAGGGCCTCGCCTCGAAGCGGCGCTATGCGATCGTCATCATGTTCGTCATCGCCGCCGTCCTGACCCCGCCCGACGTCGTCAGCCAGACGAGCCTCGCCGTGCCGCTGATCGCGCTCTTCGAGGCCTCGATCATCTCCTGCCGCATGGTCGAGAGGGCGCGCGCCAAGCGCGAGGCCGAGGAGGAGGCGGAGCTGGCCGGCAAGGCGAAGCCGGCGGCCGGCGAGTGAGCGGGCCATGCACGACATGAGATGGATCCGCGACAACCCGGCGGAGTTCGACGCCGGGCTGCGGCGCCGCGGCCTCGCCCCGCGCGCCGAGGAGATCCTGGCGCTCGACCGCGACTGGCGCGCCGCCGAGACGAAGACGCAGGAGGCGCAGGCGGAGCGCAACGCGATCTCACGATCGATCGGCATGGCATCGCATCCGGCGAGCGTGCCGATCGTGGATATTGCGCAGCGGCTCTTCACCCGACTGGGGTGGAATGCGCAGTCCAACCAGGAAGGGGCAGAAGAGGCTATACAGCGTGCCTTAACAGAGCTTCGGCGTCAGGCAGCTACCGCCAAAGAGACGGAAATTAAGAGTGCGGAAGAGGCCGCACGGCTTAAAGTGGAGATCGACGAAATCCTCGCCGGACTGCCGAACCTGCCAGCCGAGGACGTGCCGGACGGCCCCGATGAGACCGCGAACCACGAGTTGCGCCGGCACGGAAATCTAGGCAGTTTCGATTTCACGCCGCTCGCACACGAGGCGATCGGCGAGCGGCTGGGGCTGATGGATTTCGCGCATGCCGGAAAGCTCTCGGGCGCCCGCTTCGTCGTCTTGAAGGGCGCGCTCGCCCGATTGGAGCGGGCCCTCGTGCAATTCATGCTCGATCTGCACACGCGCGAATTCGGCTATCTCGAAATCTCGCCGCCGCTGTTGGTGCGCGACGAGGCGCCCTTCGGCACCGGCCAATTGCCGAAAGCGGCCGACGACATGTTCCGCACGACCGACGGGCGCTGGCTGATTCCGACCGCCGAGGTGCCCCTCACAAACCTCGTCGCCGGCGAGATCCTGGAGGAAAGCGCGCTGCCGCTGCGCTTCACCGCCGGCACCGCCTGCTTCCGTTCGGAGGCGGGGGCGGCCGGCAGGGACACGCGCGGCATGATCCGCCAGCACCAATTCTACAAGGTCGAACTCGTATCGATCACGCGGCCCGAGGATTCCGCAGCCGAGCACGAGCGCATGACGGCCTGCGCCGAGGAGGTGCTGAAACGATTGGGCCTCTCCTACCGCGTCATCGTGCTGTCGACGGGCGACATGGGGTTCTCTGCGAGGAAGACCTACGACATCGAGGTGTGGCTGCCCTCGCAGGGCCGCTATCGCGAGATTTCGAGCTGCTCCAATTGCGGCGCCTTCCAGGCGTTGCGCATGCGCGCCCGCTATCGCCCGGCGGAAGGGAAGGGCACCCGGCCCGTCCACACGCTCAACGGCTCGGGCCTCGCGGTCGGGCGGGCGCTGATCGCCATCCTCGAAAACTTCCAGCGCGCCGACGGCACCGTCGCGGTGCCGGCGGCGTTGCAACCCTATCTCGGCGGACTTCAAGCGATCGGCGGCAATGACTGAGCCGGGGCTCGATCTGAGGGGGGCGCGCATCCTCGTCTCGAACGACGACGGCGGCGAGGCTCCCGGCATCAAGCTGTTGGAAAAGATCGCCGCCGAGCTCGCGCGCGATGTCTGGGTGGTGGCGCCCGAGCAGGAGCAGAGCGGGGCGAGCCATTCCTTGACGACCCGGCGCCCGTTGCGCATGCGCGAAGTCGGCCCGCGGCGCTATGTCGTCGACGGCACCCCGACCGATTGCATCCTCTTGGCGGCAAAGCGCCTCTTCCGCGACCGGCGCCCCGATCTCGTCCTCTCCGGCATCAATGCCGGCGGCAATCTCGGCGAGGATTTGATCTATTCCGGGACCGTCGCGGCGGCGATGGAGGCAGGGCTGCTCGGCATCCCGGCGATTGCGCTGAGCCAGCATTATCGCGACGGCGACAAGATCCCGTGGGAGACGGCGGCGGCGCTGGCGCCCGACATCATCCGCCGCCTCGCGCGCCTCTCTTGGCCGCGCGACACCCTCGTCAACGTCAATTTCCCCGGCGTGCGGCCGGAGAAGGTGCGCGGCGTCGCCGTGACGAGCCAGGGCCGGCGCGCCCTCTCGGACAATCTGACCGAGCGTCTCGATCCGCGCGGCCGGCCCTATTACTGGATCGGGCCGATCCGCGAGGGGGGCATCGCGCAGCCCGGGACCGATCTCGCCGCGATCGCCGAGGACCGCGTTTCGATAACGCCGGTATTTCTCGACTTGACCGATCACCAGGCGCTCGCCGGCCTCGAGAAGGCCTTCGCGTGAGCCCGCCCGAGCCGCATCTCGTCGCGAAAAAGCTGCGCCTCCTGATGGAATTGCGCGGCGCCGGGATCAGCGATTCCCGCGTCCTGGGCGCGATCGAGAAGACGCCGCGCGAGCTTTTCGTGCCACGCGCCTTTGCGGACCAGGCTTACGAAAACGTGGCGTTGCCGATCGGCAGCGGCCAGACGATCAGCCAGCCCTATGTCGTCGCGCTGATGACCGAGCAGCTCGAACTGGGTGAGCGGCACAAGGTGCTCGAGATCGGCACCGGCTCGGGTTATCAGGCGGCGGTATTGGCGCGGCTCTGCCGCCGGGTCTTCACGATCGAACGGCACCGCGGTCTGGCGCGCGAGGCGGAGCGCCGATTCGCCGAATTGAAGCTCCACAACATCGTCTGCCGGGTCGGCGACGGCGCCAAAGGCTGGCCGGAACAAGAGCCCTTCGACCGGGTCGTCATCACCGCCGCGGCGCCGGAAATCCCCGCGGCTTTGCTCGATGGCCTCGCGGCCGACGGCATCCTCGTCGCGCCGGTCGGCGAGGAGCATCGCGACCAGCAGCTGCTGCGCATGCGGCGGACGCCGAGCGGCTTCCTCACCGAGGATCTCGGCTGGGTGCGCTTCGTCCCGCTTGTTTCGGGCGTGCCGCGCCGCGCCGTCGGCGAAGAGGCTTAGCGAACCGCTCTCGATTCCTCGCTCCTGATGTAATTTGATTGAAGAGCGCGCTAACGCCCTGAAATAAAAGTTGGGCATCGCAATCTTCGCTTCGTCGTCGCGAGGAGCCCGCCGGGCGATGAAGCAATCTGGCGCGCCCTCAATGTCCTGCGGCAAGAGATTGCTTCGCCGCGCTCGCAATGACCGCATCTGATTAGTGTTGCGAACTTTAAAACTCGCAGCTTAGAATAGCGGCGGGGAAGTTGCTTGCGCGTCGGGGGATGCGCAGGGGGGGATATGCGACACGGCTATATCGCGCGGCGCGGCCGGCGCGCCGCGGCGGTGGCGCTGCTGCTGGGCTTGCCGCTCTATGCTTGCGCCCGCCTTGGCCCGCCGGCGCCCTTTGTGGTCGGCGAGCCGCCGATGCCCGATGCGGCCGCCGCGCCGCAATTCACGGCGGCCGGACCGGCGCAAATCACCGTCCGGCCGGGGCAGTCGCTGGACGGCATCGCGCGCGCCTACCGCGTCTCGCCGCGCGCCGTGATCGCCGCCAACCATCTGCACCCGCCCTATCGTCTCGAGGCCGGCTGGACGCTGGTCATTCCGCAGGGCGGGATATCGCGGCCGCCCGCCGCCCGGGTGGCGGCCGCGGCAGCGCCGCCGCGGCCGGCGCCCGAGGCCGCGGCGTCGCG
>DASYYD010000367.1:0-2735 GCA_035934195.1 Allostellaceae bacterium
CCGATCAGCTCGTCGATCTTGCGGTCGAGATGGCAGCCGCCGGCGAGCGGCCGCCAGAATGGCGTTAGGCGCTTTTGCCGGCGCGCCACCGTGGGGTCGGGGGAGAGCCCGTGCTCGACGAAGAGGAGCGCGCCCGCCGGCTTCAGAACCCGGCGCATTTCGCCGAGCGCGCGCGCCGGCTCGGCGATCGAGCACAAGGCCCAGGTCATCACCACCGTATCGACGCTCGCATCCTCGAACGGGATCTCCGTCGCCGAGCCTTCGCGCAGATCGATCGGCACCCGCGCCGTCTCCGCCCGCCGCATGGCCTTCTGCAGCAACGGCCGCGACGGGTCGATCGCCAGGACGATCTCGACGCCCTGGCCATAGAGCGGCAGGTTGAGCCCCGAGCCGACGCCGATCTCGAGCACGCGCCCTTTTGCCGCGGGCACGATGTGGCGTCGGTATTCCTCGAGCTGGCGCTGCCGCATCGCCAGCTCGATCAGCGCCGGCACGACAAAGCGCGCGTAGAGGCCCATCCTCTCGGCTCAGATCGGTCGCGCCGCGGAGTCGACCCGCGGCAGCATCCACACCGGGGCGTAAGCCAGCGCAAACAGCCCGAAGGCGCCGCTCCACGCGGTCCCGGCAAGCTCGATCGCGACCATATATCCGGTCCCGGCGAGCGGCGCCAAAACCCGCAGGATCGCCGCCGCCGTGACGAGCGCATAGATCGCGATCGTCAGCCTGCCCGCCTTCAGCGGCCGGCCGGTGTGGCCGAGCGAGGCGCGGCTCATCACCGCGAGCGTCATCGTGCCGATCGCGCCGACCGTCAGCGCGTGCAGGGCGGCCGTCTGCGGCAGCACGGGCAGGAAGCGCGCGAGACCGAGCAGAGTGAGGCCGAACCCCAGCCAGAAATAACCGAGATGCAGCACGAGCAGCAGCGGGTCGGCAACGGCCGCCGCGCCGCGCCACCGCGCGAGCCGCGCGAAGAGCGCCAATCCCGCGGCGAGCGCCGCCGCGCCGGTCGCCCGGCCGTCGGGCGCCGCTACCCAGAAGGCGAGCGCGAAGAGGGTCGCCGCCAGCGCGGCGCGGTCGAACGCGTCGAAAGGCGCCGGAGACGGTCCCTCCGGCTGTCGCTGCGCGAGCCAGTTGCGGGTGAAGCTCGGAACGATCCGCCCGCCGACAAGGCTGATCAGCATCAACAGGGTGGCGATGCCGAGCCGGTTGCCGAGTTCGGCCGTGTCGGCGAGCCCGAGCGCGGAGAGATGCACGAGAAGGTTGCCGATGAGGAGTGAGAGGAGCGCGGCGACCATCGGCAAATTGCGCCAGTTGCGGCCGGCGAGGATCTCGCGGGCGACGACGGCGAGAAAGACGAGCGGGAAGGCGAGATCGACAACCGCCGCCGCCGGCGCCCCGATCCGCTGCGACAGCAGCACCGCGGCGCGGCCGGCGAGCCATAATAGAACGAGCCCGAGCAGCGGCACGCCTTGCAGCGGCATCCGCCCGGTCCAGTTCGGGATCGCGGTCAGCATGAAGCCGGCGACGACGGCGGCGCCGTAGCCGAACACCATCTCGTGCGCGTGCCAGATCAGCGCGGGCAGGGCGCTCGGCAATCCGCCCCCCTCGGTGAAGACGGCGAGCCAGAGCGGGATGGCGATCGCCGCCCACACCGCGGCGCCGAGAAAGAACGGCCGAAACCCGGCCGAAAGCAGGGCCGGCACGTCTTGCCGGCGATATCGCGGGATCCCGGTCATCGCGGTCTCGGATTTGCGCCTTTGCCTTAAATGTCGTCCGGCGCTCCGGCCGTGCAAGCCCCGCGACGAGCCGCCCGATCATGTCATTGCGAGGAGCGCCGCGACGAAGCAATCTGGCCGGGATTGCGTCGCTTCGCTCGCAATGACAGCCTTTGTTGACCTGAGGAGGGGGAGCGCATGAGCGAGAGCGAAATTCATCTGATCGTCGGCGCCGGGCTCGCCGGCGTCTCGGCGGCGCTCGCCATGCGCCAGGCCGGGTTCGCCGGCCGCATCGTGCTGGTCGGCGACGAGCCGGAGCCGCCCTACGACCGGCCGCCCTTGTCGAAGGACGTGCTGGCCGCGGCCGAACTGAAACTGCCCTATCTGCACCCGGACTCGCTCTATGCCGAGCAGAAGATCGAGCTCTTGCCCGGTGTGCGCGTCGACGGGCTCGACCTCGCGGCCGGGCGGGCCTGGCTCGGCGATGGACGGACCCTGCCTTACGACCGCGCCGTGATCGCGACCGGCGGGCAGGCGCGGCGGCTGCCCGTGCGGGGCGGCGACAAGGCGCTCTACCTGCGCAGCCTCGATGATGCGCGCCAGCTGCGCGCGCGGCTCGGCGAGGCGCGCCGGGTCGCGGTCATCGGCGCCGGCGTCATCGGCTGCGAAGTCGCCTCGAGCGCGCGGGCGCGCGGCTGCGGCGTCACCGTCCTCGAAGCGCTGCCGGGCGCCATGCGCCGCGTCTTCACGCCCGAAATCGCCGCGTTCGCCGAGGCGCTGCATCGCGCGAGCGGCGTCGAGTTGCGCTTCAGCATCGCCGTCGCCGCGATCGAGGAGCGGCCGGCCGGCTTTCGCGTCGTCTGCGCCGGCGGCGAGACGATCGAGGCCGATCTCGTCGTCGCCGGCATCGGCATCGAGCGGGGGCTCGAGATCGCGGCCGTCTCCGGCATCGAAACCGACGGCGGCATCGTCGTGGACGAGTTCGCGCGCACCTCGGCGGAGCATGTCTTCGCGGCCGGCGAC
>DASYYD010000381.1:0-2984 GCA_035934195.1 Allostellaceae bacterium
CCGGCGCCGCCGCCGGGGCCTCCGCCGATTTCGCCCGGCCGTACTGCCGCAGATAGGTGATGCGGACCTCGCTCGCCCGCTTGAAACAGGCGATCATCGCCTTCGGGACCGGTTGCGGCAGCGCCCCCTTGGCCGGGACGCCGCAGGATTTCGGGTAGCTCCTCACCCAATTCCGCTGGTCGTCGACGAGCGCCTTCAGCTGCTTGCCCTCGAGGCGGGCGCGCGCGTCGGCGAAGGCGCGGTCGCGCTCGTCGAGGATCTTCAACAGCTCGGGGCTGGCGCACGCGACCTGTTGCGCCGGCAGGCGCGCATGCTTGCAATCGATCGCCCGGGCCGCCCCGCACCAGGCGAGCAGCGCGAGCGCAAAAAGAACCGTCGTCAGCAGCCGATGCATGCCCACCCCCACTCCGCAAAACCCTCGCGGCCCGAGACGCTCATCCGCCCGCCGCGGCGGCGAGGCAGCCGGCATAGGCGGCGGGCAGAAGGCGCGCCAGCCGCCCGGCCCATTCCGCCTGGCCCGCCGGCTCGCCGATCAGATCCTGCCGCAACTCGATCTCGACGTGCACGAGGCCGCGCCGCTCGCCATGCACCGGCACGGTATAGTCGGTCTCGTCGGTGACGCGATAGGGCTCGTTTTCGCCGATCTCGAGCCCCGCTTCGCGCCGCAGCACGGCGAGCAGCGGCCGCGCCAGGCGATCGTCGCGGTTGTAAAGGACGCCCGCATGCCACGGCCGCGCCGCCCCCTTGAAAACCGGGGTGAAGCTGTGCAGCGCCACCAGGACCGTGATGCGACCGGCCGCGATGCGCCGGTCGAGCGCGGCGGCGAGCGCGGCGTGGTAAGGCGCGAAGACTGCCTGCCGCCGGGCCGAGCGCTCCGCCTCGCCGAGCCCGCGATTGCCAGGGATCTCCGTCGTCTCGCTGACCGTCGGGATGGAACTCGCAACGCGAGGGTCGCGGTTGCAGTCGATGACAAGCCGCGAATAGGCCTGGCCGATCAGCGCCGCGTCGAGCGCTTCCGACAGGCGCCGCCCGACCTCGGCGATGCCGATGTCCCAGGCGATGTGCCGCCAGGTCTCCGCTTCGGACAGGCCGAGCCGGCCGAGCCGGCGCGGGATCGCCCGGCCGCCGTGGTCGCAGGTCAAAAAGAACGGCGAGCGGCCGCCCTCGCGCAAGAGCGTCACCGGTTCCGGCTCGTCCGCAGCGATCAGCGACGCCTCGGCCATGCCCCGCGCTCTCTCAGTAGATTGCCGCGTAGTGACGGCACAGCTCGGCGGGCGCCAGCCGCGCGACTTTTTCCAATTCGACCCGCTTGAAGCGCAGATAGGCGTCGAGATGCACGGCGCCGAACCAGCGCGGCGCCGCCGGACTGGCGGCCAGCCGATCGAGCGCCTCGCCGAGCGAGCGCGGCAACAGCGGCCGCTCGCCCTCCGGCGGCGGCAGCGCCAGTCCGCGGCGGATGCCGTCGGCGCCGGCGAAGATCACCGCGCCGAGCGCGAGGTAGGGGCTCGCCGCCGCGTCGCAGACGCGGAACTCGACATTGAACTGGCGGGCCCGCGCCTCGGGCGCCGCCGCCGCGAAGACCGGGCAGATCCTGAGGCTCGCGCCGCGGTCCTGCACGAGGATGTCGATCAGGGTCGGCGCCCAGGCGTTCGGCACCAGGCGAAGATAGGACACGGGCGAAGGCGCCGTGACCGCGGCGATCGCCGGCAGATGATCGAGCACGCCGGCGAAGAACTGCTGCGCCGGTTTCGACAGCCCGAGCAAGCCTTCGGGGTCGTGGGTCGCCGGCCGCCCCGCCTTGTCGGTGAAGCTCATATGGATGTGGACGCCGTTGCCGACCGCCTCCGGATCCGGCTTCGGCGAGAAAGTGACGCGGTGCCCCAGCCGATGCGCCGCCGCCCGCCCCATCTCGCGCGTGACGACGGCGTGGTCGGCGGCCTCCAGGGCCGGCTGCGGCGCCACCGTCACCTCGAACTGGCGCGGCCCGTACTCGGCGAGAAAGCTGTCGGGGAGAACCCCGGCGGCGCGCAGCGCGGCCGTGAACACCTCGCCGAAACTGCCCTGCCGGCGGAAGGCGCCGAGCGCGTAAGCGTCGCCCGGACGGTCATCGGTGCCGGTGTAGAAGAATTCCTGCTCGAAGGCGGCGAGGAGGTCGAGGCCGGCGGCCGCGTCGAGCTCGGTCACCGCCCGGCGCAGAAACTCGCGCGGACAGCATTCCCAGGGCGCGCCGTCGGTGAGGCGGAGGTCGCCGAGAAAGAAATGCTCCACCGCCGAGCCGTCGGCGAAATCGACGCGCACCTCGGCCGCGCGGTCGGGAACGATCATCAAGTCGCCGGCGGTGCCGAAAGGCGTGTCCCAGATCGGCCCGGCCGGCGACATCATCAGGTTGCTGCCGGTCCAGCCGACGCCCTTGTCGAGCCGGGCGGGCAGCTCGCGCGCCGGAAACCCCTTGCCCCGCACATGCCCCGATATGTCGCAGGTCGCGACGAAGATCAGCTCCTCGCGGATCATCCCTGGTTCCCCCGGTCCGGAAAACGAGTGTAGCGCGCGGCCGCGGCCCTTCAAACATTTGCCGCGCTCGGCAACGAGGCGTTATTCGGGCCTCGGCTTCATCGCTCGTTAATTGTATCGTGCGAGGTTGGACGAGCGCCGCGGGGTGCCGCGGCGGTGCATGTGGTACGGTCGCCTTCGTCGCGCTGATGAATTTCGCCAGAACCCTTTCGCCCTCCCGGCCGCCGAGCCGCGGGCTGCATCGCGCCGGGGCGTTCCTCATCCTCGCCACGATCGCGGCGGCAATCCTCGCGAGCTGGAGCCTGCGCCGGCACGAGCTGAAGCAGACGCGCAGCGAGCTGGCCAATCTCAGCGTCGTGCTGGCGCAGGACATGACCCGCACGCTGCAGACGGTCGATCTGGTGCTGCGCCGGACCCGGCGGGAACTGGCCGCGTCGGCCGGCGCCGATCCGCAGCTCTTCGAGCGGCGCATC
>DASYYD010000387.1:0-9565 GCA_035934195.1 Allostellaceae bacterium
GGCGTCGAGCTCGGGCAGGATCTTGAACAGGTCGCCGACGATGCCGTAATCGGCGATCTGGAAAATGGGCGCTTCCTCGTCCTTGTTGATCGCGACGATGACCTTCGAATCCTTCATGCCGGCGAGGTGCTGGATCGCCCCCGAGATGCCGACCGCGATGTAGAGCTCGGGCGCGACGATCTTGCCGGTCTGGCCGACCTGATAGTCGTTCGGCACGAAGCCGGCATCGACGGCGGCGCGCGAGGCGCCGACGGCGGCGCCGAGCTTGTCGGCGACGCTTTCGAGCAGATGGAAATTGTCGCCCGACTGCATGCCGCGGCCGCCCGAGATGATGACGCGCGCGCTCGTCAGCTCCGGGCGCTCGGATTTCGACAGCTCCGCCCGCACGAATTCCGAGAGCCCGGCGGCGCCGGTCGGTTCGATATTTTCGATCGCCGCCGCGCCGCCCGCTTTCTCGACCGGCGGAAAGGCGGTGCCGCGCACCGTGACGACCTTGACCGGATCGCGCGATTGCACCGTCTGGAGCGCGTTGCCGGCATAGATCGGGCGCACAAAGGTGTCGGCCGACAAAACCGCGCTGATGTCGGAGATCTGCATCACGTCGAGGAGCGCGGCGACGCGCGGCAGCAGGTTCTTGCCGGCCGTCGTCGCCGGCGCCAGCACATAGCCGTAGCCGCCCGCGAGCCTGACGACGAGCGGTGCCAGGTTCTCGGCGAGCCCATGCTCGTAGGCGCCCGCGTCGGCGATGAGCACCTTGCCGACGCCCGCCACCTGTGCCGCTTCCTCGGCGACCGCCCGGCAATCGCGGCCGGCCACCAGGATCGCGATCGGCCCCTCGGATTTGGCGGCGATCTCCTTCGCCGCGGCGACGGCGTTGAGCGTCGCGGGCTTCAATGCCCGATTGTCGTGTTCGGCGATGACGAGTACCGGCATCAGATGACCCGCGCCTCGAGCTTCAGCTTGTCGACCAATTCGGCGACCGAACCGACCTTCTTGCCGCCCTGCCGTTTCGGCGGCTCCTCGACCTTGAGAACGACGAGGCGCGGCGACACGTCGACGCCGAGCGCCTCGGGCGTCGTCGCCGCGATCGGCTTCTTCTTCGCCTTCATGATGTTGGGGAGCGAGGCGTAGCGCGGCTCGTTGAGCCGCAGATCGGTGGTGACGACGGCCGGGAGCCGGATGCGCACGGTCTCGAGCCCGCCATCGACCTCGCGCGTCACCTCGGCGTGGCCGTCCGCGATGACGAGCTTGGAAGCAAAGGTGGCCTGCGGCCAGCCGAGCAGCGCCGACAGCATCTGCCCCGTCTGGTTGCAGTCGTCGTCGATCGCCTGCTTGCCGATGATGACGATCTGCGGCCCTTCCTGGAGAATGACGGCCTTCAGGAGCTTGGCGACGGCGAGCGGCTGCAATTCGGCATTCGTCTCGACGAGGACGCCGCGGTCGGCGCCCATGGCGAGCGCGGTGCGGATCGTCTCCTGGCATTGCGGCAGCCCGAGCGAGACCGCGATGACCTCCTCGACGACGCCCTTTTCGCGCAGCCGCAGGGCCTCCTCGACGGCGATCTCGTCGAACGGGTTCATCGACATCTTGACGTTCGCGGTCTCGACCCCGCTCAAGTCCGCCTTGACGCGGATCTTGACGTTGTAGTCGATGACCCGCTTGACCGCGACGAGCGCCTTCATCTTGTCCTCGAACCCGTTTTCGCGGCGCAGATTGTGCACGCGACCCGGCGCAAGGCAAGCCTCTCCTCGGCCCGGCCGATATCCGGCGGCCGCCGTTGATCTGGGTCAATGCAGGGGTGCGCCGGCCGGCCGAAGCATCGCTCGGTTCACGAGGGAGGAGGCGTTCCCATGCGTGCGATGGATGTGATGACGACCCAAGTAATCACCGTCGGGCCGGATACTTCGGTGCGGGAACTGGCGGCGCTCCTGTCCGAGCGCGCGATCAGCGGCGCCCCGGTGGTCGATGCCGACGGCCGCCTCGTCGGCATCGTCAGCGAGGGCGATTTGTTGCACCGCGCCGAAACCGGCACCGAGCGCCGCACTGCGGTGCGCCGCTCGCGTTGGCTCGACGGCATCGCGGTCGACGATCTCGCCCGCGAATATGCGAAATCCCACGGGCGCAAGGTGCGGGACATCATGACCCGCGAGGTCATCGCGGTCGACGATACGACCGAACTCGCCGAAGTCGCGAATCTGCTCGAAAGCAAGCGCATCAAGCGCGTTCCGGTATTGCGCGACGGCAAGCTCGTCGGCATCGTCAGCCGGGCGAACCTCGTGCGGGCGCTGGCGGCGAGCAAGAGCGCGGCCTCGCCGGCCGCCGAAAAAGACGACCGCGGCATCCGCAACCGGCTGCTCGAGGAGTTGTGGGCCGAGGGCTGGGCCCGGATCTGGGCGGCGGACGTCATCGTGCGCGACCGCGTCGTGCATCTGTGGTCCACCTCCGATCAGTCGGATGCGGAGCGGCAGGCACTGCGCATCGCCGCCGAGAACATCGGCGGCGTCGAAGGCGTCGAGGAGCACGTCCTGCCGGCGCCGATGATGCCGGCCTACTGACCCGTCCGCGTGCGCCGGGGCGGCTCAGCGGTTGGCGCCGGGCCGCCACAGCACGTCGCGGGCGCCGTTGTCGTTGAGCCGGCGGCCGAGCACGAAGAGGTGGTCGGAGAGCCGGTTCAGATATTTGAGCGCCTCGGGGTTGACCTTCTCGACAAGCGCCAACGCCGCGACGAGCCGCTCGGCGCGGCGCACCACGGTGCGCGCGAGGTGGAGATAGGCGGCGGCCGGGCTGCCGCCGGGCAGCACGAACGAATCGAGCGGCGAGAGCGCCTTGTTCATCTGGTCGATCTCGCGCTCGAGGCGCGCGACCTGCGCCGCCACGATGCGCAGCGCGGCGCCGCCGCGCCGGCCGCCCTCGGGGGTGCACAGATCGGCGCCGAGATCGAAGAGGTCGTGCTGGATGCGGGCGAGCATCGCGTCGGCTTCCGCGTCGGCATGCAGCCGGGCGAGGCCGACCGCCGCGTTCGCCTCGTCGACCGTGCCGAAGGCCGCGACCCGCGGCGCGTGCTTTTTGACGCGCGCGCCGTCGCCGAGCGAGGTCTCGCCGCCGTCGCCGCCGCGGGTATAGATGCGGGTCAGCCTGACCATGCCGGCGCTAGCGCCCGCCCAACAGCATCAGCATCGCGAGCAGCAGCAAGGCGATCGCCTGCAGGATGACGCGCGACTGCATCAGCTTGTTCGAGCGGCGCGGGTTGCCGCCCTTCATCAAGGTCACGACGCCGAGCCCGAGGACGACCAGGACGCCGCAGAGGGCGAGGACGAGCAGGACCGTCAGGACGAGCCGCATCGGCGGAATATGGCCCCCCGGCAGCCCGGCCGCCAGCCGCTAATAGGACGGCAGCTCGTAGCTCTTCGGGTAGGTCCCGCGCAGGTTCGGGTCGGCCGGCCGCAGCGCGTCCGGCTGCGTCATCTGCACATTCGAGATGTCGTCGGAGATGCCGTTCAGGTTCTGGATGTCGCTCGCCCGCTTCGGCCCGCCGGGGCTGCAAGCGAGGAGCGAGAGGAGGGTCAGGGCGAAGCCGATGCGCATCAGGGTCATGCAATGCTCCGCTCTCGAGAGGCCTCGGCCTGGGTCACCGGATAGAACCACGCGCCGCCCGGCGGCGCCAGACAAACGTCTCCGGGTGGCCTCGCCTCCCCGCGCCTTGACGAAATCGGCGGTTTCGGATAAGGGATCGGGCGTGATGACGGATTATCGGCGCGCCCGGCGAATTAGCCTCCCGAGCCCCATCGGGGTTCGGGCCGCATCGATTCGCCCTCTTTCCGCCGAGGTATCCGCTCATGTCGCAACTTGCCGCGACCGTCGCTGAAAGCCGCCGTCCCGTCGCATCGTTTTTCGTCCATGCCCGCGCCGAGCCCGGCGTCCTGCCGCGCGTGCTCGAGCTTTTCGCCAAGCGCGGCCTCGTCCCTTCCGCTTTTCACAGCCGCACTTTCGGGCCCGAAGACGCCGATTTGACGATCGACATCCAGATGCCGGGGCTCGACCGCGGCACCGTCGATTACATCGCCGCCGGTATGCGGCAAATCGCCTCGGTCGAGGCGGTCTTGACGGCGCGCGGATAAAATCGCCCGGTTTGGCAATTAGCCTCGCATGAGCTACGGCGAGCACATCAGTTTCTGCAACAGCTACGACCCGGCGCGCGCCGTGCCGCTGTTTGCCGGCAGCGAGCGCATCGGCCTGGTGCGCCGCGACAACGCCGCGGCGCTCGCCCGCTTCGCCGATGTCTTCGCGGTCGAACGCGAGGCGGTCCGCCTTCTCGCGCCGGGCGGCGCCGGCGCCGTCAGCGAGGCGGTCGACCGGGTGGTCGAGGCGCTCGTCGAGGCGGGAAGCATCCCCAAATGGCGCAACGAGACCTTCGACGTGATGCCGCGCTGGGGGGCGGCGCCGATCTTCCGCCTCGACCGCGGCGCCGTGCCGTTTTTCGGGACCCGCGCCTACGGCGTCCATGTGAACGGCTACCGCCGCAAGGGCGCCGAGCTGCTGTTGTGGATCGGGCGGCGCGCCCCGGACAAGATGGTCGATCCCGACAAGCTCGACAATCTCGTCGCCGGCGGCATCGGCAGCGGCTACGGTGTCGCCGAGACGCTCGTCAAGGAAGCCGGCGAGGAGGCGGGGATCAGCCCCGAGCTGGCGCGCCGGGCGGCGCCGGTCGGGGCCTTGTCCTACCGCATGGAAACCCCGCTCGGCATCCGCGACGACGTGCTGTTCGCCTACGACCTGGAGCTGCCCGCCGATTTCGTGCCGAAAAACCACGACGGCGAACTCGTCGAGTTCACGCTGATCCCGGTCGCCACGGTGCTGGAGCGCATCCGCACGACGCGGGACTTCAAGTTCAACGTCAACTTGATCATCCTCGATTTCGCGGTGCGACACGGTGTGCTGCGGCCGCAAGACCCGGAATATCTCGACGTGGCGACGGGGCTGCACCGCCGGCTCGACTGAGCGGAATCACCCGGACTTCTCGCCTCGCGCGGCGGCGAGGATATCGGCCGGGGTCATGCCTTGGGCGCGCATCGCGCGCACCGCAAGCGCGCCCTCGCGCTTCGCCAGCCGCCGGCCGGCGGCGTCGGTGACGAGGGCATGGTGCCGGTAGCGCGGCGTCGGCAGGCCGAGCAGCGCCTGTAAGAGGCGGTGGATGTGCGTCGCGCCGGCGAGGTCGGCGCCGCGGGTCACCAAACTCACGCCTTGGACCGCGTCGTCGAGGGTGACCGCGAGGTGATAGCTCGCCGGGAATTCCTTCCTCGCCAGCACGATGTCGCCGAGGCGATGCGGCTGCGCGCGCCGCCGCTCCGCGCGGCCGGCGCTCTCCTCGATCCAGTCGAGCGGACCGACCCGGGCGCAGGCCGCGGCGACATCGAGGCGCAGCGCATACTCGCGCCCGGCCGCCATGCGGCGCGCCCGCTCGCCGGCATCGAGCCCTCGGCAGGCGCCGGGATAGGGCGCGCCCTCCCCGCCTTGCGGCGCGGCGCCCGAGCGCGCGATCTCGGCGGCGATGTCGCGCCGCGTGCAGAAGCAGGGGTACAGCAGCCCTTCGCCGGCGAGCCGGTCGAGGGCGGCCCGGTAATCCGCGAAATGCTCCGACTGGCGGCGCACCGCCCCGTCCCAGTCGAGGCCGAGCCAGGCGAGGTCTTCGAGGATCGCGGCCTCGTATTCCGCGCGGCAGCGCGCCCGGTCGATGTCTTCGATGCGCAGCAGAAACCGCCCGCCCGCCTCCCGCGCCGCCCTGAACCCCTCCGAGGCCGAGCGGACATGCCCCAGATGCAGATAGCCCGTGGGGCTCGGCGCGAAGCGCGTGACGACGCCCTCTTCCTCTTCAGGTGACAGCAAGGCCGCCCATCCTGTATGCCTTTCCGGTCGCGGCCGCCTCGGACGAGAGCGCAGAGATGCTGATCCGCCTTTCCGGACCATCGCACCCGCCCGGCTCGGGAACGCGCCCGCGCCGCCTCGTCATCCTGCTGCATGGCCTCGGCGCCGACGGCAACGATCTGATCGGGCTCGCACCATATTGGGCGCCGCTCTTGCCCGAGGCCGAGTTCATCTCGCCGAACGCGCCCTTCCCGTGCGACATGGCGCCTTATGGCTATCAATGGTTCAGCTCGCAAGACCGCACGCCGGCGGCGGTCCTCGCGGGCGTGCGCGCGGCGGCGCCGATCCTCGACGCCTTCATCGACGAGGCGCTCGCGGCGCGCGGCATCGAGGAGCGCGACCTGGCGCTCGTCGGGTTCAGCCAGGGCACCATGATGGCGCTCTTCGTCGGGTTGCGGCGCGCCCAGCCGCTCGCCGGCATTCTCGGCTTTTCCGGCCGGCTGATCGCCCCGGAATTGCTCGGCGCCGAGCTGCGTTCGCGCCCGCCCACGCTGCTCGTGCACGGCACCGAGGACCCGCTCGTCCCCTACCCTTCGCTCGCCCAGGCGAAAGCCGCGCTCGACGGTCTGGGCGTGCCGGTCGACACGCTCACCTGCCCCGGCATCGGCCATTCGATCGACGAAAATGGCCTCAGGCGCGGCGGCGCCTTTCTGCAGCAGGTGCTCGGGGACCGATGACCCGCGCGAAAAAGCCCGATGCAGCCGCGGCGAACCCGCCGGCTAACTCCCTCTGGGGCGGCCGCTTCGCCGCGGGGCCGGGCGGGATCATGCGCCGCATCAACGCCTCGATCGATGTCGACCGGCGGCTCTATGCCGAGGACATCGCCGGCTCGCGCGCGCATTGCGCGATGCTCGTCGCGCAACAGATCCTGTCGCCCGAGGACGGCGCGGCGATCGCCGCCGGGCTCGACCGCATCGAGCGCGAGATCGCCGAGGGCCGCTTCCGTTTCAGCGAGGCGCACGAAGACATCCACATGAACGTCGAGGCGCGCCTTGCCGAATTGATCGGGCCGGCGGCCGGGCGGCTGCACACCGCGCGCTCGCGTAACGACCAGGTGGCGACCGATTTGCGCCTCTGGCTGCGCGCTGCGATCGACCGCCTCGATGAGGCCATGCGCGGCCTGCAGGCGGCGCTGATCGAGCGCGCCGAGGGCTGCGCCGACATGGTGATGCCGGGCTACACGCATCTCCAGATCGCCCAGCCGGTGACGCTCGGCCATCACCTCCTCGCCTATGTCGAGATGGTCGGGCGCGACCGCTCGCGCCTCTCCGATTGCCGCCGCCGATTGAACGAATCGCCGCTCGGCGCCGCCGCCCTCGCCGGCACCTCCTTCCCGATCGACCGCGAGATGACGGCCGCCGCCCTTGGCTTCGACCGGCCGGCCGCGAATTCGCTCGACGCGGTCTCCGACCGCGATTTCGCCATCGAGTTCCTCGCCGCCGCGGCGATCGCCCAGATGCACCTCTCGCGCTTTGCCGAGGAGATCGTGCTGTGGTGCAGCGACGGCTTCGGTTTCGTCGCGCTCTCCGACGCCTTCACCACCGGCAGCTCGATGATGCCGCAAAAGCGCAACCCGGACGCGGCCGAGCTGGTGCGCGGCAAGACCGGCGCGCTCTACGGCGCACTGATCGCGCTCTTGACGGTGATGAAGGGACTGCCGCTCGCCTATGCGAAGGACATGCAGGAGGACAAGGCGCCGGTCTTCGCCGCCGCCGACGCGCTCGACCTCTCGCTCGCCGCGATGGCCGGCATGGTGCGCGACATGGAGCCCGATCCCGAGCGCCTGCGCGCCGCCGCCGAACGCGGCTGGGCGACGGCGACCGACCTCGCCGACTGGCTGGTGCGCCGGCTCGGGCTGCCGTTTCGCCGCGCCCACCAGGTGACGGGGATGATCGTCAGGCGCGCCGAAGCGCTCGGGCTGCCGCTCGCCGAGCTGCCGCTCGGCGAGCTGACGGCGATCGAGCCCAAGATGACGGACGAGGTTTATCAGATCCTCGACATCGACCGGTCGGCGGCGAGCCGGGCGAGCTTCGGCGGCACCGCGCCGGAGCGGGTGCGCGCAGCGGCCGCCGCGGCGCGGCGGAGGTTTCTCGGATGATCCGTATCTCATGCAAAGGGCCCGGCGCCGTGGCGCTCGTCGTCCTGCTTATCGGCCTCGCCCTCGCCGGCTGCGGCAAGAAGAACGCGCCGCAGCCGCCGCCGGGCGTCCCCAACACCTATCCGCGACCCTATCCGAGTGTCTGAATTCTTTGCCTATCGCGGCGGCGAACTGTGCGCCGAGGGGCTGCCGGTCGCCGCCATCGCGGTCGCGGTCGGGACGCCCTTCTATCTCTATTCGGCCGCCGCGCTCGCCGCGCAATACCGGCATTTTGCCGCCGGCTTCGAGGGGCGCGCGCTCGTCTGCTACGCCGTCAAGGCGAATTCGAACCAAGCCGTGCTGTCGCTCTTCGCCCGCCTCGGCGCCGGCGCCGACGTCGTCTCGGAGGGCGAGTTGCGCCGCGCCCTTGCCGCCGGCATACGGCCCGAGCGCATCGTCTTCTCCGGGGTCGGCAAGACGCGCGCCGAAATGGCGGCGGCGCTCGCCGCCGGGGTGCATCAGATCAACGTCGAATCCTTGCCGGAGCTGCATCAGCTGAGCGAGGTCGCGCAGGCGCTAGGCCGCACGGCGAAGGTCGCGATCCGGGTCAACCCCGACATCGACGCCCGCACCCACCCGAAGATCACCACCGGCAAACGCGAGAACAAGTTCGGCGTCGCCCTCGCCGAAGTCGCCCCGGCCTATAGCCTCGCGGCGCAGCTGAGCGGCGTCGAGCCGGTCGGGCTCGCCGTGCATATCGGCTCGCAGCTCGTCGACC
This sequence comes from Allostellaceae bacterium, assembly GCA_035934195.1. Taxonomy (GTDB): domain Bacteria; phylum Pseudomonadota; class Alphaproteobacteria; order ATCC43930; family CGMCC-115725; genus AP-15. The sequence goes on from DASYYD010000387.1 coordinate 8,778, forward strand.
TCGCCCCCTATCGCCGCGCTTTCGAGCGGATCGCGGGGCTCGTCCGCCAGTTGCGGGCGGACGGGTTTTCCGTCGCCCGCGTCGATCTCGGCGGCGGCCTCGGCATCCGCTACCACGCCGAAGAGCCGCCGACCCCCGAACAATACGCCGCCCTCGCCCGCGAGATCTTCGCGCCGCTCGACGTGGCGCTCGCGGTCGAGCCGGGGCGCGTGCTGGTCGGCGAGGCGGGGCTGCTCGTCGCGCGCGTCATCCTCGTCAAGCAGGGTGCGGCGCGGCGCTTCGTCGTCGTCGACGCGGCGATGAACGATTTGCTGCGCCCGGCGCTTTACGATGCGTGGCACGAGATCATGCCGATCCGGCAGTCCGCGACGGCCGAGCTGCTCCCGGCCGATATCGTCGGCCCGGTGTGCGAGACCGGTGACACCTTTGGGACCGACCGCAATCTTCCGCCGCTCGCCGAAGGCGATCTCTTGGCATTCGCCGCCGCCGGGGCCTATGGTGCGGTCATGAGCTCGGCCTACAACAGCCGTCTCCCGGTGCCGGAGGTGCTGGTCGACGGGGCGCGCTTTGCCGTTGTCAGGGCGCGCCCCAGCTACGACGCGCTGCTCGCTCTCGAGCACGTGCCGGACTGGCTCGGCGAGGTCGCCGAATGAGCAGCCCCGCCGCCTCGGAAATGCGACCGCGGCCTTACGCGGCACGGCTCCGCCTGGCGCGGGCGGCCATCCTGTGGGAGCGGGCCTGGCCGGCCCTGTGGCCCGCGCTCGGCGCCGCCGGCGTCTTCCTCGTCC